>JAAYEA010000252.1 GCA_012689325.1 Chloroflexota bacterium | reverse complement strand
TGCGGATGGAGGTGGTTTTGCCGGCGCCGTTGGGGCCCAAGAGCCCCAGTATCTGGCCTGGCTCGGCGGAAAACGACACATCCTCCACCGCGCGGGCGGTCCCAAAGGACTTGCGAATATGAGAGACCTCGACGGTGTTCATGGGATTCTCCTGGCAATTGACGATCGGCTTACCGATCTCTAGTACGCACAGAGGGCGGAAAAGGTTTCGGTGGCCAGTTGCGCCGCGATCGCCTGATGGCGTGCGCCGCGGACGCGCAATCGTAGCACAATCCTCTGGATTGTGTCTTCGCTGGCGCGGTGCGGGCTCGCAGGCGTAGCACAATCCTCCGGATTGTGTCTTCGCCGGCACGGCGTGGGCTCGCAGGCGTAGCACAATCCTCCGGATTGTGTCTTCGCCGGCACGGCGCGGGCTCGCAGGCGTAGCACAATCCTCCGGATTGAGTCTTCTCCGCGGCTTGACGGCCGCGCAATCCGGAGGATTGCGCCACGGGCTGCGCCTCGGTTCGCTACTCGCGCGCCTTCAGCCAGTCGAGGATGGCCTGCAGCGCCTCCGCGTCGAGCGTGGCGGACTCGGCATTGTAGCCCATCTGCACCTTGGCGGGGTCGAGCTGAGCCCGGGGCGTGGCCTCGTGCTTGAGGATGTGGTTGGCCTCGGGGGGATAAACAAAGGTCACGTGATCGCGCCCGGCGGCGGCCTCCTCCAACCGTTTGCCGTCCACTTCCCAGTTCACCTGGATGTCGCGCTGACCGATCAGCACCAGCACGGGCTCCGGGACTGCCGCCAGCAGCGGCGCGGGGTCCAGCGGCATGATCTCGCGGGTGAAGGGCAGGTTGGCGGGGGTGGTGAGGCTGGAGATCAGGTTGCGCACCCCCTCGGGAAGGCTGGAGTCGGGTTGGGCCGAGCCCGTGGCGACGAACTGATCCAGCGCGGCGTTAAAGAGCTCGACGTACTTGGCTCCGCCGGGGAGGGGGGTGAGCTGCGGGTTCACCTGGGCGCGCAACAGGTCGATCATGGATTGCCCGGGAGGGGCGGCCAGGACCAGCCCGGCGAAGCGCTTGTCCGTGGCCTGTTGCTGGTAGACCAGCGCGTGGATGCACCCCTCGCTGTTGGCCAGCACATAGATGCGCTGGGGGTCCACGTCGGGGCGGGCGAGCAGCGCGTCCACGGCCCCCGCCACCTCGACGCGGTGGCTCTCCAGGCTGATGTTGCCGATGAGCTTGGGCAGGTTGTCGCCGGAGCCCTGGCCGGTGAAACGCTTGTCATAACGGATGGTCACGTAGCCCGCCTCGGCCAGGGCCTGCGCCAGCAGCTTGGCGCTGCCGTTGGTTCCCGGCAAAAGCGGCGAGTTCCAGTTGCGGTCGGTGGGCCCGGAGCCGGGGATGAACACCACGGCGGGGTAGGGGCCTGCTCCGGTTGGACCAGTGACGGTGGCGTAGCAGGTGGTCTCGCCGATGGGCCACGAGATCTCCTCGTTGGCGACGCCGGACGGCGCGGTGGGTGTAGGCGTGGCCTTGGCGCAGGCGGACAAGGCCAGGCAGGCGAGCAGGATAAGGGCCAGCGAACGGCAGGCGCTCTGGTGAGTCATGTTGGATCCTCCTCACATGATCGAATTGCGAAGCGTATCATACGCGTATCCGCCACTCTGGCGAATCGCGGCGTTTGCGTCGCGCTACGTGGGCAAAACCCACAGGCGATCCGCTGCGGGCTGGATTTGCATATATACCCCCATGGGGTATAATAATGCACAACGGAGTCACTAGATCGGCATCTGCAAAGGAGAGATGAAACATGGGCAAAAAGATCGTTGTCATCGGCGGGGTGGCGGCGGGGCCCAAGGCCGCGGCGCGGGCGCGCCGGCTGGACCCCACGGCCGAGATCACCATTGTGGAAAAGGACGAGCTGCTCTCTTATGCGGGCTGCGGCCTGCCCTATTACATCTCGGGTATGGTCCAGGACCGCCGCCAGCTCATGACCACCCCCGTTGGGGTCATGCGCGACCCGACCTTCTTTGCCAAAGTCAAGGGAATCAAGGTGCTCAATCGCACCATGGCCACGACCATCGACCGCAAGGCGAAGGAGGTCGAGGTTCGGAACGTGGACACCGGCGCGACCCAGCGGCTGCCCTATGACAAGCTGATCATCGCCACGGGCGCCGAGCCGGTGGAGCCGCCCATCCCCGGCAAAGAGCTGGAGAACGTGCTGCAGCTCAAGCGGGTGGAGGACGCCGACCGCTTCCGAGAGCACCTGCAGGGCGGGGCCTGCCCCATGGTGGCCATTGTCGGCGGCGGGCTCATCGGCATGGAGATGACCGAGGCGATCACCGCTTGCGGCTCGGGCGTCACCGTCATCGAGATGCTCCCCCGCGTGCTGACCATGCTGGACCCCGATATGTCGCTCTTGGTGGAGAACCACATGCGCTCTCGCGGCGTCAAGGTGCTCACGAGCACCCGCGTGGAGCGCTTCGAGGGCGACGAGAACGGCAAGGTCAAGGCGGTGGTGACCTCCAACGGCACCATCCCCGTCTCGCTGGTGCTGCTGGCCATCGGCATGCGCCCCAACGTGACGCTGGCCAAGGAGGCCGGGCTGCTCATCGGCGCTTCCGGCGGCATTTATGTGAACGAGTACATGCAGACCTCCGACCCGAACATCTATGCGGCGGGCGATTGCGCGGAAAAGTCCTGTTTCGTGCGCGGGACCGGCTGCTTCTTGCCGCTGGGCTCGGTGGCCAACAAGGAAGGGCGCGTGGCCGGCTCCAACGCGGCGGGCCATGTGGATCGCTTCCCCGGCGTTGCCGGGGCGACGGCGCTCAAGGTCTTTGACTATAACATCGCCCGCGCGGGGCTGAGCGTGCAACAGGCGACCGAGCTGGGCATCCCGGTGATCTCGGCGGTGGCCGCCTCGCCGGACAAGCCGCACTATTACCCCGGCGCCAAGCCCGTGGTGCTCAAACTGATCGCGGAGAAGGCGACCCGCCGGCTGATCGGTGTCGAGGGCGTGGGGCTGGGCGACGTGGTCCGCCGCGTGGACGTGGCCATCACCGCCATGACCGCCGGGATGACGGTGGACCAGGTGGCGGGGCTGGACCTGACCTATGCGCCGCCTTACTCGGAGGCCATGGACGTGCTGATCGTGGCGGCCAACATTGCGCGCAACAAGCTCGATGGCCTGATGCGCGGCTGCACCTCCACCGAGCTGCAGGCCAGCCGCCAGGCGGGCGAGGACCTGATGCTGCTGGACGTGCGCTCGCCCGACGAGCACCAGGCGGGGGCCATCCCCGGCTCCACGCTGGTCCCGTTGGGGGCCGTGCGTGGCCGGCTTGCCGAGATCCCGCGGGATAGGCGGGTGGTGGCCTACTGCAAGTCCAGCCTGCGGGCCTGGGAGGCCGCGCGCATCCTGGCCGGGGCGGGCTATACCAACGTGGAGGTCCTGGACGGCGGCATGATGGCCTGGCCGTTCGAGACGCAGCAAGGGGCGTAGCGGGCTCTTTCGCAGAAAGGCCCTAAAGGTCTATCAGACCTTTAGGGCCTTTTGTTGTTGGAGGCAAGTTGGGCCGACCGGGTTCCAGAGCGGGGCTGCACACGTGTGTAGCCTGGCCTGGCAGATTCGGAATGGGGCGAAACACGGCAGGCAATTAGCTGCGCGCAGGACCGGTAGGGCTGGTCGGCCAAGGCCGGTCGGGCCCCAGCCCTCAGGCCGAGCCGGTCGGGCGCGGGAGGCGGGCATCCCGCGGTAGCACTGGCCGATCGCAGGGCTCACAACCAGGCCGAACCGGATCCGGTCTGCACACGTGTGTAGCCCAGTTTGACACATTCGCGATATTCGGCTATACTGCTATTATCATTACCGCGCGCAGGCTGGACGGACCCAGCCTTTTTGCCGTTTCTGGGCCAGCCGTTCAGCCCTTGCAGACAGGGTTCCACGCATGCGATCCGCCCTTCAGGGGCCTGCCGCGCGCAAAGCAGGGGAGGTGTTGCGAGCCGTCTAGACGAGTTTCTTGAGCCGGTCAGTTAAGCGAACACATAGCCAAGGAGGCCCATGTCATCATGCCAAGAGAGCAAAAGCTTAGCCGTCGCGAATTCCTGGCTCTGACGGCGACATCGGCGGTGGGTATCGTGGCGGCGAGCTGCGCGGCGCCCACGGCACAGGTCATCGAAAAGGAAGTGCCGGTCGAAAAGATCGTCAAAGAGACGGTCATGGTGGAAAAAGAGGTCGCCGTCGAAAAGGTAGTCAAAGAGACGGTGGTCGTGGAAAAAGAGGTCGCCGTGCAAAAAGAGGTCGTGGCGACCGCCCCCGTTTTCAAGTACAAAGAAGCCCCCATGCTGGCCAAATTGGTCGCTGCCGGCAAGCTGCCGCCGGTGGACGAGCGCCTGCCCGAGGAGCCCTGGGTGGTCAAGGGCCAGGATGGCATCGGCAAGTACGGCGGCGGGATTCGCCGCAGCTTTAACGGCGTCTCGGATAGCCGGGGCCCCGAGAACTTTAACCGGCGCGCCCTGGTCTGGTTCACCCCCGAGCTCGAGCAAGCGCCGCGCATCGCCAAGTCCTGGGAAACCAACGCGGATGGCTCCGTGTGGACGTTTCACCTGCGCAAGGGCATGAAGTGGTCGGACGGCGCGCCCTTTACCTCCAAGGATGCCATCTGGTGGTGGCAGAACATGGAGACCTACAAACCCCTCAAGGGGTCCCCGTCTGAGTATTGGGTCAGCGGCCCCGACCGCACCCCGGCGGTCCTCACCGCGCCGGACGATTACACCATCACCTTCACCTTTAACCCGAAGAAACCCTTGTTCCTGCTCCCCCTCGGCGACCGCGAGTGCTATGCGCCGGCGCACTATCTGCAGAACTATCACATCGACTTTACCAAGGACAAGGCGGCTCTGGAGAAAGAGTTCAAGGCGGTAGGGTTCGATAGCTGGGACAAGTACTTTAACAACCAGAACACCAAGTACTTGAACCCCAATCTGCCGATCCTCGGCGCTTGGGTGGCCAAGAACCCGCTCTCCGAAGAGATCTTTATCATGGAGCGCAACCCCTACTTTTTCGCCGTGGACGAGTCAGGGCAACAGCTCCCGTATCTCGATACGGTCTCGCACCGCCTGGTCTCCTCCGCGGATGTGCGGGCCATGCGGGTAATCAACGGCGAGATCGACTTTCAGGCGCGCAGCCTGGGCTTCGCCGACTGGACCCTCTACAAAGAGAACGAGGCCAAGGGCGACTACAAGGTGTACGTGAACCCCACCAGCGGCCACGTCTGCATGAAGGGCAATATGACCTCCAAGAACCAGAAGGTGGCCGAGCTCTTTGCGGAGCGCAAGGTGCGCATGGCCCTTTCCTATGCGGTGGACCGCGACGTGATCAACGACCTGCTGTACGACGGCGTGTGCGAGTCGCGGCAGTATAGCCCCATCCCCGGGTCGCCGCAGTACTATGACAAGCTGAGCAAGGCCTATCTCGAATACGACCCGGCCAAGGCCAGCCAATTGCTGGATGAGGCTGGGTACGACAAGAAGGACGCCGAGGGCTTTCGGCTGTGGAAAGATGGCAGCGGCCCGGTGAGCTTTATCATCGAGGGCACCGCCGCAACCGGCTCCCTTGACGAGGATGCGATCCTGGTGGTCTGCAAGTACTTTGCCGACATCGGCCTGAAGGCCACCTACAACTATGCCGAGCGCTCGCTCTATACCCAGCACTACCGCGCCAACGACATCGAGGCGGCCTGGTACGGCGCGAGCGGCGGCGTGTTGCCGCTGATGTCGCCCGACGTCTGGATCGGCCGCCAGGAGGACCGTCCCTGGAGCCGTGGCTGGGAGATCTTTTACCGGGAAGGCAAGGACGCGCCCAACGCGGTGGAGCCCCCGGCGGGCCACTGGATCTGGGACCTCTGGAATATCTGGGATGAAGAGGTCTCACAGGCGACGGACAGCAAGGTGCAGACCGAGGGCTTCCTCAAGATCCTCGACATCTGGTACGAGGAGTTGCCTTTCCCCGCCTATATCGGCCTGACGCCGGCGATCATTGTCGTCAAGAACGGCTTCAAGGGCTATCGGGCGGGCTTGCCTCACGAGAGCGCGGTCATGGACGAGCACCTGCTCAACACCGAGACCTATTACTGGGAGAACCCGGAAGCGCACGTGATCTAGGACCGGAGACGCGCTCCTGCCCGGACCCATAGACAAGAGCTAGTTGGCCAGCAAGAGGCCTCCTGAGCCACGCCCAAGGCGATAGCCAAGGGCGAGCCAGGAGGCCTCGCTGTGTCTATCCCCCTCGCGCGGCCGATTTGCGATCCGGGCCGGATGCGCTATCATGGGGCGCGGTGCTGACCAACGGCAAGTCTCGAACGATGGCGCGCCCGACGCGCTGAGGAGGTCTGATGAACTGGTCTGATCGCGTGATCCCGTTGCCCCAACGCCTGCAGGTCCACGGCAGCGCGCGGATGCGCGCCGGCGAGGTTGGCCTCTATTCCGAGGGGTTCGAGGCCTGCCCCTTCCGCCAGCCGGCGCTCAAGACGGCGGTGGGCCTGCTGCGCGCCTTTGCCCTGGCCGAGCCCGCCGACGAGCGCTTTCTCATCCGTCTGCGCCTGGCCGATCCGAGCGACCCCGTCTGCCCGCACATCACCGGCCCCCGGGCCGCGCAGGCCTATACGATCCGGCCGCTGGGCGAGGGGAAGGGACTCGAGCTGGCCGCCAACGCCCCCGTCGGGCTGCTCTACGCGGCGCGGACGCTGGCGCAATTGGTGCGGGCTCCCAAGGTTGGGCCGGAGAGCGCGCTGGAGCTGCCCCTGGTCGAGATCGAGGACTGGCCCGACGTGGAGGAGCGCGGGGAGTGGGGCGGCGGCTCCGAGGGCGACATGGCCTGGACGGCGCAGTGGAAACTGAACACGCTGGAGGCGATGAGCGGCGCCGGAGTGGACGCGCAGGGCCGCCCAGAGCTGCGCATGAGCCGCGATCTGTTTCGCCAGGGCGCCGAGCTGGGCGTCAAGGTGGTGCCGATCATCCTGCACCTGGAGCTGATCGCCGAATTCGCGGGGCTGATGAAGCGCTCCGACGTCACCAGCACCCCCGACCCGAGCAAGCCCCTGCCCAGCGACTATGTCCCCGGCCTGTGCATGTCCAGCCCGGCCACCCATGAGTTGGTCGCGGGCTGGCTGGAGGCCGCCGCCGAGATCGAGGGCGTCACCGATGTGATGGTCTGGCTCTCCGAGGAAACGTCGCCCTGCTTTTGCGAGCGCTGCATCGGCCAGGAGCCTTACGGGCTGGAGGTGGCCTGCATCGTGGCGGCCTATCGCCGCGTGCAGGAGCGCCACCCGGAGCTGGGGCTGCGCCTGCTGACCACCCAGGGCTCCTACAAGGTGAATGACAAGGTGCTGGCCGCCACGCCGCCGGACGTCGGCGTCAGCTACTATGACGGGCGGCGGACCTACGACTCGTCGCGCCAGCCGATGATCTACCCGCTGATGGAGGAATTCGCGCGCTCCGGCCGCTGGCTGGGCGTCTATCCTCAGATCACTCACGTCTTTCGCACGGTGCTCCCCTGGACGGCGCCGCAGTTCATGCAGTTCCGCGGCGTCGAGTTCGCCGATAAGGGGCTGCGCAACGTCATCGGCTACGCTGTGCCCTCGAACCGCCACCACGAGTTCAACGTCATGGCGCTGGCGGAGTGGACCTGGAACGCCCACGGCCGCTCGCCGGAGGATTTCGCGCGGGCCTATGCCGTGAGCCAGGGGCTCTCCGACCCCGAGCTGTACGCGCGCTGGGCGCTGCTGGCCGGGCAGGCGGGGTGGCTGCTGGCGGAAAGCCGCGTCACCATCCGGGGGATCTATGACGGCGGCTTGTCCACGGGCGGCGCGGCCAAGTTCGCCAAGCTCTTTGAGGGGTTTGGCCTGCTGGAGCCCGCCGTGCTGGCGGAGGCGCTGACCCAGGCGCGGCAGGCGCTGGAGCTGGCCCGCCAACTGGACGCCGCAGCCGCGGCCGCGGCGGATGCCGTCGCCGAGTCCGAGGTGACGCTGGCCGGGCTGGAGGGCTTTCAGGCGCTGCAGCAGCTCGCAACGCTCCTGGAGGCCGGGGACGCGGCCGCGCTGCCCTGGCTGGAGCAACTGGACCGCTGCGCGGTCACCTGGCGCCGGAGCATCGTGGCATGGGGCGAGCGGGTCGCCGCGCGGAGCGGCGAAAAGGTCGCCAGCCGGCTGCTGGACACGGCCTACCTCTTTTTGCGGCAGGCGGACGGGGCCCGCGCGCGGGCGGCCGAGCTGGGCTGGGCCGACCCACGGCCCGAGTCGCGCCTGGTCAAGATCGGCGAGTGGAAGGGCGACGATTTCCGCCACTCGCCTCAGGCGGTGCTGCACTTTGACCTGGCGGGGCTGGTCGCGCCCGAAGGCGGCGCCTATCAGGCGTGCTTTGACTTTGCCGCCAGCGCCTGGGGCGTGGATGTGGCCGCGGTGCGCGTGCTGGCCGTGGGCGGGGCCGGCGAGCGCGCCAACGTGCTGGCCGAGTCGCCGGATATCACCGCCCACATCGGCAGGTACGATCGCTGGTACGAGAAGCGCATTCAGGCGCCGGCCGCGCCCGCGGGCGCTCGTCTGGTGCTGGAAGTGGCCCTGACCGGCACGCCGGTGGACGCCCCGGCCGAGCGTCGCAGTTGTGAGGGCGCCATCGGCCTGCGCCGAGTGACCGACCACACCACAGGAGACAGATGATGACGCCAGAGACCAGGCCGCTGATCCCGCTGCCGGACAAGCCGGTGCACCAACTGACCGCCGAGGAGATGGCCGTCTTTCGCCGCTGGATGGGCTATGAGCCGGGGGGCGAGGTGGTCCCTTACCCCACGCCGGAGGAGGCGGAGAGCCGCCGCCAGCGCGAGGCCTGGAAGGCGCGCTACGCCGGCCAGGGCGCGCTGGAGCCGCGCCTGCTGATCCGCCAGGAGCAGTTGGAGACGCTGCGGCGCAACGCGGGGCGGAACGAGGCGGCTCGCCGCTACCTGGACGACACCCTGGCGCTGGCCGCCGA
>JAAYEA010000251.1 GCA_012689325.1 Chloroflexota bacterium | reverse complement strand
TCCTCCACGTTGAACTGGTGCATGCGGTGCGGGGCGCGCTTGGGCTCCCACTTCCAGGGCCACCAGACCTGCCCCTGCCCGTTGAGCATCCCCGGGCCGGTGATGGCAATGTCGGTGCAGTCGCGGGCATAGACGAGCGGCGAATAGTTGTAGAGCCGCACCGTCGAGTGCACCAGCACCACCGGCAAATAGTCCTCGAAGCGGGTGGAGAAGCGCACCTCCGCGCCGGCCTCCAGGTGCAGCTCGATGCGGCTGCGCAGGTGGATGGGGCCGGTGAGCCAGACGCCGGCGGGGACCACCACCCGCCCGCCCCCCTGCTCGGCGCAGGCGGCGATGGCCCGGGCAAAGGCGGCGGTGTTCATCGTCGCGCCGCCGGCCACCGCGCCGCAATCGGCGATGCTCACCGTCCGGTCGGGGATGGTCGGCCGCGCCACGTGGATCGGCCCAAAGGGCGTGTCCAGCGGGGCGATGTCGGGAGAAAGGTCGATGAGGTCAGACACGTCTTGCCTCCTCCGCCTCAGCGATACTGGATGATGTATGTCGCATACCCCGCCAGCTCGGGCAGGGGCAGGTATCCGCTGAACCCGCCGTCACGCTTGGCCTTGGGCATCCCCACCGTCGCGCCGCTGAAGAGTTCCACGCCGGCGCGGCCGGGCAGCTTGCCCTCGGCCAGGCTCAGGCCATAGGAGGCTACGGGCTCGGCGCCGAGGTTGATCAGCACCAGCAGCGTCTCCTCGTCCGTCCGCCGCAAAAAGGCGTGGATGGACTGGCTGGCGCTGCGCACCCGGACCCACTCGCCCGTCCGCAGGGCGGCGTGCTGGTTGCGCAAGGCGATGAGCCGCCGGTAGTGGCTCAGCAGGCTGTCGTCCGCCAGGGTCTGCGCCGCCACGTTGGCGCCGCCCGGGTCGGGATAGGGCGCGCGCCACGGCGTGCCAGAGGTGAAGCCGACGCCTGGCTCGGCGTTCCAGGGCATGGGCAGGCGGATATCTTCGTCCGGCTTGACGCCTTGCAGGCCCACTTCCTCGCCGTAATAGATGAAAGGCACGCCCGGCCCGGTGAGCAGCAGGCTGGCCGCGACCTTGGCCCGGCCCTGGTCGCCGCCCAGCTCGCTCATCGCGCGGTTCTGGTCGTGGTTGGTGATAAAGGTGGCGTAGCGCCCGCCGGGAAAGGCGGTGCGATCCATGTCCTGCGCCACGATCACCGGGCCGGCCAGCCCGGTCTTGGCCGCGCTGACGATGGCGCGCGCCGTCTCGAACTCGAAGGCCATGTCCAGCTCGTCGGGGCCATACTCACGGATCTCGGCCAGTGGGCTGGTCACCTCGCCCACCAGGTAGGCCTCCGGCTCGATGCCCTTGTTGATCGCAAAGAAGCCCTTGAGCCAGTCATGGGTGGCGGGGGTGTCGTCCAGGTCGGCGCCCTGTTCGACCAGATACCTGGCGGCGTCCAGGCGAAAGCCATCGACGCCGATCTCGTCCAGCCAGAAGCGGGGGATCAGGCGCATCTGCGCCGCGATCTGGGGGTTGGCGAGGTTGAGATCGGGCATGCCGCTCCAAAAGACGCCATAGTAATAGCCGGTGGGGGAGGGGTGCCAGGCGGCGCCCATGGGGCCGAGGACGCCCGGATCGGTGGCGCTCCAGAGGTAGCAATCGCGACAGGGCTGGCCCTCGCCCTGGACCGCTGAGCGGAACCAAGGGTGCTCGCTGCTGGTGTGGTTGAGCACCAGGTCCACGATCACCCGGATGCCCCGCTTGTGCGCCTCCTCGACCAGCGCCCGCATGTCGTCCAGCGTGCCATAGTCGGGGTGGACATCGAAATAGTCCGTCACGTCGTAGCCGTGGTAGGATGTGGCGGGGTGGATGGGCATGAGCCACAGGCCGGTGACGCCCAGATCTGTGGTGGTGGCGGGGTCGCCGTCATTGAGATAGTCCAGCCGGGCGATCAGGCCGCGCAGGTCGCCGATCCCATCGCCATCGGTATCGCGGTAGCTGCGGACAAAGACCTCATAGAAGACGGCATCTCGCCACCACGCCTCGCCCTCCAGCAAGGCCTCGACGGGCCGGACGCGCAAGGGAGCCGGCGGCTCGGCCTTGCAGCCGACGGCCAGCAGGACCAGCAGGGCGGCGGCTAGTCGCCAGGGAGTTCCGCGCATGCTCTCTCCTCCATGGGCCCCCCTTCGCCCAGCACGAAGGGCTTGCGGGTGCAGGGCTGCCAGGGGCCCGTGCCCGGCCCTTGCGGCCTGAACTCGAGCAGCCAGATGTCCTGCACGCGGAAACGGGACTCTAGACGCGCCTGGGTGGCGACCTTGGCCAGCGCCCGGGCCTCCGCCCTCGGCAGCCCCCAGGTGAGCATCAGGTGTGGCAGATAGGGGCGCTGCGATACCTCCGGGAACAGGTCGTGCTTCAGGGGGTCCAGCGCGGCCGATAGCGCGTTGTGCAGGCGCAGCAGGGCGCGGATGCCCGCATCGGCGCGGTTGCGGTTGACCAGCAGCACCGTCCAGAGGCCCGGCCGCCGCCAATGCTCCACGCAGATGGCCTGATTGAGGCACAGCTCAAACGGCGAGAAAGCCTTGACCATGTCGCCGATCTCACGCTCGATGAGCGCGATGGGGCAGTTGGGCAGAAAGCCGTTCACCAGCGTGACATGGCCGCCCCAGGTTGGCCAGGTCGCCCCGGGCGTGGCCTGGGTCCACTGCCATAGCCTCGTCTGTTCGTCATCAGGCAGCATGATCTGCACGCTGTAGCGCGGCTCGTCGCCGGCGCCGTAGGGTTGGCTTGGGGCTGGGTCAGCTACCGTGGCCACGATTCCTCCCTGTCGCGCATTGCGAGCGCTGGCGGATCACCGGCGCTTGCCGTCGGCCCAGACCGAGCTGCCCCTGGCGGCGGCCCACGCGGCCATCCGGCGCGGGTCGCCCTGCCACAGGCGATCCACGGCCCAGGGGCGCGCCTGGGGCGGCGCGGCGCACTCGAGCCGGATCACCGGGAACAGGTCGGTGGGGCGATCGGCGGGCAGGCCCCGTAACGTGACATAATCATCGGACTGCTCGAAGGCCAGCTCCCGGCCGGTGGTCAGCAGCGTGGCGCGGAGCACCTTGGTGGCCAGTCCGGCCAGGGTCAACGTGGGTTGCCCGTCCCAAAAGCGGATGATGAGGTAGAGGTTGTTGCCCTTGCGGGTCTGCCGCCCGTAGGTGATAAACTCGCAGACCTCGCCCGGCTCGGAGCCATAGATGGCCTCGCCATGGAGCCGCATCCAATCGCCGATCTCCCTGGCGCGGGCGACAAACTCGGGGGGAAGCTGCCCGTTGGGCTGGGGGCCGACGTTGAGGAGCAGGTTGCCTCCCTTGCTGGCCGATTCGACCAGCATATCCAGCAGCAGGTCGGCGGGACGCCAGCGCTCGCCGGTGGTGTAGCCCCACAGCCGCCAGGTGCTCACCTGGCAGGACTCCCAGAGCCGGTCGGGCTCGGCCACGATCTGATGCTCGGGCGTGCCAAAGTCGCCCAGCAGGCGCGAGTGTCCCACGCCCAGGTCGCCCTGGATGGGGGCGTCGCCGGCGGCGGGCAGCCCCAGGCGGTTGTTGATCAGGATGTCGGGCTGCAGCTCGCGGATCATCTGCACCAGTTCGGCGCTGCGCCAGTCCTCCTGGCTGTGCGGCCAGGCCCCGTCGAACCAGATGACATCGATCTTGCCATAGTTGGTCAGCAGCTCGCGGACCTGGTGGTGGACATAATCTCGAAAAGCGGCCCAGCCCGCCGGATCGCGCGCCGGACCCTCCCAATAGGCGGGGATGCGCCAATCGGCCAGGGAATAATATAGCCCGACGCGCAGCCCAGCGGTGCGAAAGGCCTCGACGTAATCGCCCACGAAATCGCGCCGGGCGGCCTGCCGGGCCGTGGTATAGTCGGTGTAGGCCGAATCCCACAGGCAGAAGCCGTCGTGGTGGCGGGTGGTGAGCACGGCGTAGCGCATCCCGGCGTCGGCGGCAGTGGCAGCCCAGGCGCGGGCGTCAAAGGCGGTCGGCTTCCAGGCGCAGGCTCGCGCAGCGTAGGCCTGTTGATCGCGGTGGTCGCGGAAGAGCGTCTGCTCGCCGTGGCCCCAGAGGGCGTAGGCGCCCCAATGGATGAACAGCCCAAAGCGGGCCTCGTTGAACCACTGCCAGCGGTCGGGGATCTGTGACATGGTCGCCTTCCTTTCCGTTCTCGAAGACACGACGTGCGCGCGCTGCGCGTGATCTACCAGCACCCAATCTCGGGTGTAAGCGTGAATGGCCGATCGCCGTGGAGCACGCGCCCGTAGAGCGCGGGCGAGCAGAGGGGGGCGATCATCCCTCCGGCGCTCTCCTTGAGCTCCCCATGGATGTTGGCATAGATGAACGGCCGGGGCAGCATCCTGAAGCCCAGCCTTTCGTAGAGAGGATGGGTCTCCCGTCCGGTGTCGACCGAGAGGAACAGCATATCGCATCCCTGCCGGCGCAAATAGCCCGTGGCCGCCTGGCAGACCAATGTGCCAATTCCCCTCCCGCGCCGGTCCTGCCTGGTGCACGGACTGAACCCGCCAAGGAGAATCGGTTGCCCCCCGTACTCGACGGTTCGCTGAAAGACCTCGGCGCAGGCGATCAACTCGCCTTGATCATACGCCAGAACCCGCGCCACCGAGGGCCTGTTATAGTCCTCGTCGATCTCCTGGGCCGTCACCTGGTCGAAGCAGGCGATCTGCAGGCGCAGCATCTCCTCCTTTTGCTCGGGGCGAACCGCGCCCTCCTCGACCACGATCACATCAATGTGCGCCGCCAAGGGACTCTCCTTTCGTCACGATCGAGCGCGCGCTCCTGACGCTGACGCCCCACAGTATAGCTTCCTTAGGGCGGTGCGCCAAGTCCGGCGCGCCGCTACTCCTGATTGTGTTCCCAGACGATGGCGCGCAGGCGCGGACCGGCGTGGAGGTCGTCCCACCAGCGCAGGCAGTCGTCCTGGATCCCCTCCAGGTCGTGGCGATCCTGCTCGTCCGTGGCGTTCTCCCACAGGATGCGCGCCACCCAGTCGGCGAGGTCCTCCAGGTTGCGGCGGTGAAAGTAGAACGAGAAAAGCTCCGGGTCGAGCGGCACGCGCTGTTCGCGGCAGCGCCGATAGTCGGCCAGAAAGGCCGCAAAGTGCTCGCCAGAGAAGAAGACCAGGTCGTGCTCCGCCGGCGCCAGCAGGGCCCCCTCCCAGTCCAGCAGGTGCAGCCGCCCCGCTTCGTCGCAGATCAGGTTGGTCGGGGCCAGGTCGGTGTGGCAGAGCACCAGCGCGCGCTCTTGCGAGCAGGCCCGGTCGCCCAGCGCCTCGAGCTGCGCCAGATGGCCCAGCAGTTCCTGGCGGCGCGGGAGCAGCAGGTCGCGCAGCGCCCGCTGGCCGGGCCGGCTGTCCTGGCCCAGCCGCTCCAGCTCGCGCAGGCCGCGCAGCAGGTCTCGCCGGAAAGGCGCGTCGAACGTCTCGAAGGGCAGCGGGGTCTCCAACTGGGGCGTGGCGTTGTGGAGGCGCGCCACGGTCTCGGCGAAGCGCGGCATCATCTCGGCGGCAGCGAAATCCCCCTCCGTCACCAGACGGCCGGCGATGTACGGGTATAGCACCAGCGGCTGGCCCCCAAAGCTGGCCTGCAGCGCGCCGGACAGCGTGGGCATGGGATAGGCCACCTCGGGTAGCAGGCCCTTGTCGTGAAGCTCGCAGGCGAGAGGGAGCGTGTAGGGGAGCCGCTCGGCGCTGAGGCGGGCCAGGCGGGATGCGCCGTAGACCTTGGCAAAGTAGCGCGCCCCCCCTCGGGCCTCCACGGTGTAGCCCTCGGTCACCTCGCCGATGGGCACAAAGGTGAGCCGCTCCGCCGGCAGGCCATAGGCGACGCGGATCGCCGCCAGCAGCGCGGCGCCGTCCAGGTTGGGGGCGGCCTTGTCCCCCTTGGGGACGGTGGCGTCAGCGCACATAGCGTTCGTGCAATTGGGCCAGGTCGATCCGCGAGGCGAGGTCGTCCGAGATGGCGTTGTTGACCTCGGCCAGGCGCGGGTCTCGCATGCCGATAAGGGCCACGTCCACATAGGGATCGGAGAGGACGTAGGTGAGCAGCAGCCGGCCCACCTCGGCCACGTCGATCTGCGGGAAGAACCGAGCCATGAGCCGCTGAAAGACGCCGCTGGTCATCGGGCGCATCAGGATGATGCCCATGCCTAGCGCGTCGGCCTGACGGATGATGCCCTGGTTGTTCTCCCAGTCGGAGGGGTGCTGGTACATCAGGTTGTAGCGCACCTGCATGGTGTCGAACGCGCTGGTGGCGATCAGCGTCTCGACCCCCGCGGAAGGGCCCTCGGTGGTGAAGCCGATATGGCGCACCAACCCTTCCTGCCGCAGGCGCTGGAAGGCATCGAGGCCGCCCTGGTGCAGGATGCTCTCCACGTCTGCGGGCCCATACCAGCTCCCATGGAACTGGATCAGGTCGAGGGCGTCCACTTGCAGGCGCCGCAGGCTGGCCTCGACGCTGGCGCGAATCTCGGCGGGGGTCCAGTGTCCCCGGCTGACCTTGGTCGCGATAATCGCCTGGTCGCGGCGGCCCGCCAGGGCGTGGCCGATCATCTCCTCGCTGCGGCCGTTGCCATAGCCGGGCGCGGTATCGATATAGTTGTAGCCCAGCTCCAGGGCGCGGCGGATGGTGGCCGTGGTCAGCCGCTGCGCCTCCTCGGACTGGGCATCCCACTGACCCATATAGTTGGTGAGGCCGAACTGCGCCCCGCCCACGCCCACCTCGGAGACCCGCAGCCCTGTCTTGCCCAACGTGCGGTATTGCATAGAAATCACCTCATCATGGGGGATTGCGTCCCCACAGGATACAGTAGCGCGAGACCGCCTGGATCGGACCGCGCGCTAGATCCCGCTCCATCCGGGCCAAGCCCCTCGTGAAGGCAGCCTCGGGAATCAGGTGCAGCACCGAGTAGGCCCGCGCGCGGTAGGGCGCCAGATCCCGCAGCGCCCAGGCGAACTCGACCTGCTGCTCCGGGGCCACCTCCAGCCCGGTCGCCCGCATCTGCGCCTGTAACTCGGCGAGGGTGGGGTAGCGCGCCAGGTCGGCGGCGACCGTCTCGGGAAAGTAGGTCGTCAGGGGCTCTCTCGCGCGGATGATCTCCTCCGAGTCGGTGGCCGTGCAGAGCAGCCCTCCCGGCCTCAGGACGCGCGCGGCCTCGGCATAAAAAGCCTGGCGATCCCGCACGTGGTGGATGACATCGACGGAGAAGGCCAGGTCAAAGCTCCCCGGCGCCAGGGGCAGCGCCTCGCCCGCGCTGGCGCCGACCAGGATCCCCGGCTGCGCCAGCGCCTGGCGGGCCATCTGGATGGAGGGGTCCACGCCGATGCAGCGACAGCCCACCGCAGCGCTCAGGGCGGCGGCATAGTTGCCGCTCCCGCAGCCGATCTCCAGGACGCGGGCCGACGCGCAGAGCCCTTCGGCGCGCAACAAGGCCTCCAGCACGCCGGGGTGCACGCGGCGGTGCTGGGCATAGTCCTGGGCGATGCGGGCTCGGTCATAGTCGAACACCGCGCTGTCCCTCAATCCTTCAGGACGCCGTGGAGCGGTCTCAGCAGCTTACGCAGGTCGCCGTTGACCTCCACGCCGGCGTTGCGGCCGGCGCCCTCGAAGACCAGGGCTTTTCGCTGGCCGCGCCCGGCCAGGTAGCGCAGCTTGATCTCACCGGTCAGGCTCTCGGCGACGCGAGGGCTCATCTCGGTGAGGCTGGGGCCGTGGAGGATGCCGCCCTGGGAGCGGGTCGCGACGATCTCCAGGCGATCGCGCCGCCCCTCGATGACCAGTTGCACCTCGCGCGTCGAGATGACCAGCTCGCGCACCCGGGCGCCGGTGTAGGTCGCCAGCCGGTGGAGCTTGCCCCCGTACCACAGCGCCGCGATGGCGCCGGGAAAGTAATGCCGGCGCCAGGGGACGACCGCCACCGTCGCCAGCAGCGAGGCGCCGGGCGCGTCCAAGTGGTTGGTCTGCAGCCAGACCCAGCCAGCGGGGAAGGAGCGCCCCCAGTCCTTCTCCATGTAGCCGCGCCCCCCGGTCAGGTCGATGGCGTGCCCGTCCACGGTGAGTTGCCCCTCGATGGCGTGATCGAGGCTGACCACGCCATGATAGCACTCCATGATCGGGAGCCAGCCGAACCAGCCCATGGCCCCGGGAGACAGGGGGCTCCCTTGCCAATGCGTCACCTGGCCGAAGGCGAGCTCGCCGCTGACCTGCTGCTCCGGCCGGTGGATATCGAGCCAGATGCGGTCACGGGTGAAGCGATTGTCGCCGATGCGCACATCCAGGGCGTCCTCCGCGGCCCAGAACTCGGATGCGGGGTAGCGGTGGTACCAGGACCGTCCCGCGTTCCCATCGAGCACCTGGACGAAACAATGGGATTTCCCCGGGTCCTGGTGCTTAAAGATGCCAGGGATAAAGGCGTAGCGGCGGGTTTCCGGGCGATCCACCAGCTTGAAATACCACCCCTCAAAGTAGGGCGCCTCCTTGCCGCGGCCATGGTACAGCTCGGGGTGCAACACGCCCCTGACATAAGGGATCATGCCTACCTGTCCTTCTGGGTCCCCGCTGCTTGATGGTCTCGGTACGTCGGGGCGCTATCGGTGCAACACCAGCGCCCAATCATCTCGCCCGGCGGTGGGCGGCGTGAAGGTCGTCTCGCCGCCGACCTTGCCGCGGAGCGGGTGGCGCGCCCCGGTGCGCGGGTCGAACCACTCGCCGTCGTAAGCCTCGCCCGCCAACCGCAAGGTGACGGGGGCGGAGACGGGGAGGTAGGCCAGCACCCAATCGCCCTCGGTGCTGGATAGGCAGAGCGGCTGGGTTCCCGGCTGGACGGCGCCGCCGGAGACCACCCGCGCGCGATCCGGCGCGAGCCGGTGGAACGGCACGATGTCGCGGAACAGGTCGCGGGCGATGAGGAGGTATTTCATACCCGCCTGATCGCTCCCCGGGACCCACCAGGGGCCCCAGGTGTTCTCCCAGCCATGGATGATGCCCGTGGCGCAAAAGAGGCCGCGCCACGCGCCGCGCCGGGTATGCTCGGGGTCGCAATAGGTGTGGCTGGGCATGCGCATGTCCAGGTCGGGGTTGCGCTCATAGCCCCACTCGGCAAAGATGAACGCGCCAGGCCACCCCTCCAGCGCCTGGGTCATAATCTCTTCGATGCCGATGGCCAGCCAGCCGTTCTCGGCGTCCCGCGTGCCCCAGTCCTGGAACATGATCAGGTCGATGACGCCGGGGGCGCGCCGGAAGCGGTCGGCGAAACGGGGGAGCCGCGGCCCGTTGTGCACGGCGACGATGTGGCCGTGCGGCGCGGTGCGCTTGACCCAGCGGCCCATCCGGATGGCCCACAGGTCGGCGTCGGGGTTATAGTTCCAGTTGCCGTCGGGATAGAACTCGTACTCGTTCATCAGCGTCCAGACGGCGACGCTAGCATAGGCGTCGTAACGGGCGATGAGGTAGCGCATCCACAGCTCTTCGTATTCCGGCGTGAAGCGGCTCCGCTCGTTGAAGGGATACTCGAAGCCCCAGGCCTCCATGATCATCTCGAGGCCGATCCCCAGCTCGGCGGCGAGCCGCACCACCCGGTCCACGCTGCGGAAATAGTCGAGGTTGAAGCGATCGAAAAGCGGGCGTTGGTGGGAGCCTCCCCAGGGCCAGGTGGAGCAAGTCTGCCAGTCCGAGTAGCCGTCCGGCGGGTGAAAGGGGCTGACCGGCACCCGGGCGCGGACCAGATTGAAGCCCTGGGCCGCGCGCCGCCGCAGCACGGCCTCCACGTCCAGGCCGCAGTGGGCGACGCCAAAGAGGTTGTACATGGTGTCGCCCAGCACCAGGCATGGCTCGCCGGACTCCCACTCCAGCCCCCAGCCTCTGCCGGGGCAGGTGCGCAGGAAGCCGCGAACCTGCCCGGCGGGCTCGACGACCTCGAACTCGCCAGAGGTCGCCAGGTCGGGGTCGCCGATTGGCGTGGCCGTCCGGTAGCGCCAAGTCCCCGCGATATGGGGGGAAAAGCGGACACGCCAGGCGCCCTGGCCGTCGAAAAAGCCGGGCATGGTGCGCGTGGCGCCGTCGGGCGCGGTGAAGGTTGCCTCCAGCTCGACATCGAGGAAGGGGTTGCGGTAGGCGGCGCTGCTGCGCAGCGCCAGCTCCATGACGGATCGGCGTTGGATGGGCATCCTGACCTCCTGGCGCTTGCTACAGCTTGAGCCGGCGGGGCGTCTCCAGCCCGACCTCGCCCTCAGCGAAACCGAGACGCTGGCCGCTGGGCCGCGACTCGGCGGGCTCGATGGTGGGCGCCTTCTCGCCTGCTTCGATCATGCGCGCGATCAGCCGCTGGCGCAGCATGGCGCGCACCTCGGCGTGGCTGGCCTCGTGCACCAGGTTGCGCAGCTCGTAGGGGTCGGAGGCCACGTCGTATAGGAATTCCTCGACGTACCGGGCGGCGTAGGGGTCCTTGCCGCCGTCGCCATCCGGGGCCACCACGCTGTACTTCCAGCGCTTGGTGCGAATGCACCGTCCCACCTGAGACTCGCTGATCTGCACATAGACCTCCTCCGGCCAGCCTTCGCGCTCGCCCCGGGTCAGGGGCAGGATGGAGCCCCCCTGAAAGTGCGCGGGCACGGGCAGTCCCGCGGCATCCAGCAAGGTGGCTGGGAGGTCCACCAGGCTCACCATCTCGCGTAGCTGGCCGCCGCTCTCAAATCCGGGGCCGGTCAGCGCGGTGGGCAGCCGGATCGAGCTATCATGGCAGGAGCGCTTGTACTCGCCGTTGCGGGTCTTGAAGTGGCAGCCGTGGTCAGTGGTAAAGAGGACGATGGTATCCTCGCGCAGCCCCAGGCTCTTGAGCGCGTCCAGCAGGCGGCCCAGCGCCTCGTCCAGCCGCTTGATCATGCCCCAATAGCCCGCCAGGTGCTGGTGGGTGGTGCCGCCCAGCGCGGCGAGGTCCGGCGGGATCCACCGACCGCGATAGCGCTCCTCATAGCCATCGGGCGCGGGATAGTCGTCCCGGTGGTTCTGAAAGTGCGGCTCGATGAACGACATCATCAGGTAGAAGGGCTGCGCCTGGTGCTGATCGATGTAACGGATGGCGGCATCGGTGAGGGCGTCCACGCGGTAGCCGGGGAGCTTGACCGGCTTGCCCGCGCCGTCGTACATGACGGTATTGTAGGCGTCGGAGGTGAACTCCAGGGCATTGGAGCCAAGCCAGTCGTCATAGCCGCTGCGGAACTGGGGATCCACGGCGCCGGGCCCATGCTCGCCGAGGTGCCACTTGCCGATATAGCCGGTGCGATAGCCCGCTTGGCGGAAAAGGTGGCCGAGGGTGACCGCGTCGGGCTGGATAGCGATGCCGTTGCGGAAACAGCCCGTGTTGGTGGCGTAAAGACCGGTCTGCAGTGAGGCGCGGGCCGGCCCGCAGACGGGCTGGCAGGTGAAGCAGTTGTAGACGTGGGTGCCCTGGGTGGCCATGCGGTCAAAGTTGGGCATCAGCTCCAGCGGGTTGCCAAAGACCCCCGCCGCATCCCAGCGCTGCTGGTCGGTGAAAAAGACGATGACATTGGGCCGGTCTGGACGGATTCTGGCCATGGTCTTGCTCCTTATTCGACAAGAATGGGCGTCTCTCGTGGCGATAGCCCGTCGGGGTCGTTCACGCGGGCGCCGTGGGGCGCGGGAACCGGGCCGCGCAACAGGGGATCGTCGGTCTCGCGCATCCAGCGCTCCAGCCGCTGCCGCATCTCGCGCAGCACGGCGGCCTGTTCCGGGTCATCGGCGAGGTTGTGCGCCTCGTTGGGATCGAACCAGAGGTCGTAGAGCTGCTCACGGGCGATGGTCCGCTCGCGCCAGTCGGCCCTGAGCCAGACGTCCTTGCTGGGGCTGTCGTCGCAATTGGGGAGCACCGGCGTCTCGCGGTCGCCGAAGCGGCGGATGTACTTCCAGCGCTGTGTGCGGACGCAGCGCTGCGGCTCGTAAGCGGCGTGGTAGGTGACGTCGGCGTAGATGGCCTCGTTGACCTCAGCCGCCTCGCCGCGCACCAGGGGCAAGACGGAGCGGCCTTGCAGCCAGGCCGGGCGCTCGATCCCCAACAGCTCGCAGATGGTGGGAAAGAGGTCGATATGGGAGACCAGGCCGTCCACGACCTTGCCGCCGGCGAAGCCGCCGGGCCCGCGCATGATCAGCATCACGCCCAGGCCGTGATCGGTGAGGTTGCACTTCATGCCGGGGAAGGCGATGCCATGGTCGGTGGTGCAGATCACCAGCGTGTTCTCGGCCAGCTCGTGGTCGGCCAGCGCTTGCAGCACGGCGCCCATGCCCTGGTCCAGCACGCGGGCGGTGGCGCGGAAGCAAGCCATGTCGTGGCGCGTCTCGGGGGTGTCCGGCAGGGGGGCCGGCGGGCGCAGGTAGCGGCTATCGTCGGCAGGGCCAGGCTCGATGAACTCGCGGTGCGTCTCGGAAAAGCCTACGTCGAGGAAGAAGGGCTGCTGCGGCTTGGCGCTCAGAAACTGGATCGCGGCGGGAACTACGTCTCGAGCGTGGGTGCTGGCCGTGTCCACGCAGCGGTCATAGCCTATGATCGAGCGGTCGGCGGCGACGTGCTGCACGCCGATGAGCGTCGAGGTGTAGCCTGCCCCGCGCAGGGTGTGCGCGATGTGCTGGGAATAGTCGGCCAGGGCGAAGCCTCGGTGGGCCAGGCCGATCATGCCGCTGCTGTGGGCCGATTGGCCCGTTAGCAGGCAGGCGCGGCTGGGCGAGCAGGTGGGCGCGGCGTTGAAGGCCTGGCGAAAGAGGACGCCCTCCTCGGCCAGAGCTTGCAGGTTGGGCGTGGGGATGTCATAGCCGTAGGGCTGGATATAGCGGCCGGTGTCGTGGGAATGGAGGTACAGGATATTCGGATAGCTCATGCGCTGGCTCCTGACGGGATTGGCGCATTATATGCGCAAAGCGCGCCAGGGCGCAAGCGGAGACAACAGCAGGCCCTCCGCTCAGCCGAGCGGAGGGCCTGCGAGACAGCTAGTTCTCGCCGATGACGCGGCCGATGGCGGTGATGGCGAGGCGCGTGCCCAGGTAGATCTCCTCGCGGTGCTGGCCCGTGATGGCGATGTCGTCCTCGCGGTCCACCCGCGTCTCCACGGCCACGGCGCCCGCCTCGACGGCGCGCTCCCTCACCAGCGCCTCGCCTCGGGTCGTCGCCGCGGCGATGGCCTCGGGCAGGCTCTGAAAGTCCTGCACCTCCTCCACGCTATGCAGGCGGAACCCCGAGTGCTCCAGCGGCCGGATAAAGACGAGCAGGCGCTGGATGACGCTGCCCGCCACCGCGCCCACGGCGTTGGCTACCCCCGCATAGGGCGGGATCACCAGCTCGCCATGGAGCTGCTGGGCCACCGCGGGAAAGTAGGCGTCCACCGGCGCGCCGATGGCTACCAGCGGCCGCTTGATGCGCATGGCGTAATCCATGCTCGGATCGTTGCCGCCATGGTCGAGCGCTTGGCGGAGGATGTACTCGGTGATGTGGTCGCCTGGCCAGGCGACGGGACCAATGGCATCGCTGATGGTCTTGGCCACGATCTCGCGCGAGGCCATGTCGACGAC
>JAAYEA010000250.1 GCA_012689325.1 Chloroflexota bacterium | reverse complement strand
TCGTCCCGGAGGGGGGAAATGGCTCGCCCTTGCTCTTGGTGGCTGGCCTGGTCGGGGTGGCGGTGGCCGCGGGCGCCGCGAGCTATGTGGTCGCCCATCGCCGGCGGGGCGCGGGACCGCAAGGCCAATGAGGCCGTGAGCGAGGCCCGCCACACCCCCTGGGCGGCCAAGGTGAGCCGCCCGTGGGAGATCGTGCGGCAACGCCTGGAAGAGGCGCGGCCCTAGCGGCGCGGCTGGCGCTGGCGCATCACCCGCTGCCATTCCGGGCTGCCATCGTCCTCCAGGTTGCGGCGCAGGTCGAGGATCTGGTCGCGCAAGAGCGCCGCCTTCTCGAACTCGAGCTCGGCCGCGGCCGCCTTCATCTGCTTCTCCAGCTCGTCGATCAGGCGCACCGACTCGTCGCGCGGCATGGCAGGGGCCGCCTGGTAAGTCGGCTTTTCCTCCGCCAGGCTATGCACCCGGTCGGTCAGGTCGCGAACCTCTTTGACGATGCTGGCCGGGGTGATGTCGTGCTCCAGGTTATAGTCCACCTGCTTTTTGCGGCGCCGGTCCGTCTCGTCAATGGCCTCCTGCATGGAGCGCGTCACCGTGTCGGCGTACATCAACACCTTGCCGTTGATGTGCCGCGCCGCGCGGCCGATGGTCTGGATCAGCGAGGTGCTAGAGCGCAAAAAGCCCTCCTTGTCCGCGTCCAGGATCGCCACCAGCGAAACCTCCGGCAGGTCCAGGCCCTCCCGCAGCAGGTTGATGCCCACCACCACGTCATAGACGCCCAGGCGCAGGTCACGCAGGATCTCCACCCGCTCCAGGGTCTGCACCTCGGAGTGGAGGTAGTGGACCTTCATCTCGAGCTCGGCCAAATAGTCGGCCAGGTCCTCGGCCATGCGTTTGGTGAGCGTGGTCACCAGGGTGCGCTCGCCCCGCGCCGATCGCGCCTTGATCTCGCCCACCAGGTCGTCGATCTGGCCCTTGGTGGGGCGCACCTCCACCGCCGGATCCACCAGCCCGGTGGGCCGGATGATCTGCTCCACCACCTGCTCCGAGTGCTCCAGCTCGTAGGGGCCGGGAGTGGCGGTGGTATAGATCACCTGGTTGAGCGTCTTTTCGAACTCGGCAAAGGTCAGCGGCCGGTTGTCCAGCGCGGAGGGGAGCCGGAAGCCAAAGTCGATCAGCACCTGCTTGCGGGCGCGGTCGCCGTTGAACATCCCCCGCACCTGCGGCAGCGAGATGTGCGACTCGTCCACGAACATCAAATAGTCCTCGGGAAAGTAGTCCAGCAGGGTCCAGGGCTGCTGCCCCTCCTCGCGCCCCGAGAGATGCCGGGAATAGTTCTCGATGCCGGAGCAATAGCCCACCTCGCGGATCATCTCCAGGTCGTAGCGGGTGCGCTGCTCCAGGCGCTGCGCCTCCAGCAGCTTGTCGTGGGCGCGCAAGTAGGCCAGGCGCTCCTCCAGCTCGCGCTCGATGGCCGGTAGGGCCACGGTCAGCCGCTCCTCGTTGGTGACGAAATGCTTGGCGGGAAAGATGGCAACCTCGGCCAGTTCTTCCAGGATCTCGCCGGTCAGCGGGTCGATCTCGGTGATGCGCTCCACGTCGTCGCCCCAGAAGGCGACCCGCACCGCCGTATCGCGGTAGGCGGGAAAGATGTCCACCGTGTCGCCGCGGACGCGAAAGTGCCCCTGGGTGAAGGCCACGTCGTTGCGCTCGTAATAGACCTCGGTGAGGTGGCGGAGCAGCCGGTCGCGCCGCACCCACTCGCCGACGTGCAGGTTGATCACGTCCGCGCCGTACTCGTCCGGCGAGCCGAGGCTATAGATGCACGAGACGCTGGCGACGATGATGGTATCCCGGCGGCTCAGCAGCGAGGCGGTGCTGGCCAGCCGCAGCTTGTTGATCTCGTCGTTGATGGCCGAGTCCTTTTCGATGTAGGTATCGGTCTGGGGGATATAGGCCTCAGGCTGGTAATAGTCGTAATAGCTGACAAAGTATTCCACGGCGTTGTGGGGAAAGAACTCTTTGAACTCGGCGTAGAGCTGCGCCGCCAGGGTCTTGTTGTGCGCCAGGACGATGGCGGGGCGCTGCGTCTGCTCGATGATGCAGGCCATGACGTAGGTCTTGCCCGTGCCCGTGGCGCCCAAGAGGGTCTGGTGCTTGTAGCCTTTCTGGAGCCCTTCCACCAACTGGGCGAGGGCCTGGGGCTGGTCGCCGGTGGGACGGAAATCGGAAACCAACTGGAATGGCGGCATGGGTCTCGCTCCTTCCGTGGCGTGCCTAGAACTAGAGTTCTATTATACGCAGAGCGGCGCAACTTGTCCAATTCGCAGGGCGAACATATCGGGGGCGAACACATCGGGGGCGAACATATCGGGGGCGAACACGAGGTTCGCCCCTACAGCGGCGCGCGACCATTTGACGGTTCCGAAGCATCGGCTATAATCGGCGCCTGGCCGCCTTCGAGCGGGCGCCGCCGGCCAGGCCGGCATACGAGTGGGGAGTCAGAGCGTTGGTCATGCGAGAGTGCGGCAGACAAGCGGGGGCGCTGGTTCACAAGGCGGGGTTTTCCTGGCGGCTGGCGCTGACCCTGCTGCTGGGAGGGCTCGGCGCGGCTTTGGCGCAGCGCTACCACCTCCCCGGCGGGATGATCATCGGCGCCATGGCCATCACCGGCGCGGCCAGCCTGCTCGGCGCGCCGCTGGTCAACCCGCCAAGCTGGATGCGGCGGGTGGCGCGGATCGTCCTCGGCCTCACCATCGGCGCGACGGTGACCCTGGCGACGCTGCGCACGGTGGCCGCGGCCATGGGCCCGGTGCTGCTCATCATCGTGGCCATGGTGGGCGCCGGGCTGCTGGTGGCGCGGATCATCCACCGTGTCACCGGCATGTCGCTGGCCACGGCCTTTAGCGGCGCCGCCCCCGGCGTGCTCTCGGCCATGGTCGCGCTGGCCGAGGACCTGGGCGGCGATGGCCCCGTGGTGGCCAGCCTGCACCTGGTACGCCTGGTGAGCATCATGCTGCTGATCCCCTCGCTGGCGCGCGCCTTTTTCGAGCCCGCAGCCGCGGTGGCCCTGACGGCTTCCGGGCCCGCGGAGACGGCGGGGTTCTGGCCCCTGGCGGTGCTGCTGGTCGTGGGCATCGCCGGCGGGCTGCTGGCGACGCGAACCGGCGTTCCGGCCGGGGACCTGCTGGCCAGCCTGGCCATCGCCGCGGTCCTCAACGCGGCCTGGATCCAGGCCAGCGCCACGCCGGTAACCTGGCGCATCTTTGCCCAGTGGGTGATCGGCTCGGGGCTGGGCGCCTCCATCAGCCGCAAGACGCTGCGGGCCTTCCAGCCCTTCGCCGTCGCCGGGCTCACCATGACCGCCTTTTTCCTGGCGGCCGGGCTGGCGCTGGCCTGGCTGCTCTGGCGCCTGACCGGGCTCGACCCGGTGACTTGCCTGGTGGCCAGCGCGGCGGGCGGCGCCGAGACGATGATCATCCTGGCCGGCGAGCTGGGCGGCGACGTGCCGCTGGTCACGGCGGTGCACGTCACCCGCCAGATCCTTATCCTGCTCGTGGTGCCGTTCCTGGCGCGTGGCGCGCTGCGGGGGAACAAAGAAAAGACCCCAGGGGTTCAAGAAAACCCCTAGGGTCTGGGCTCGTCCTGCGAGGTTAGGCGCTACTTGGCCAGCGCGGCCTTGACCGTCTTGCGGACGGCGCCGGTCCCCGCCAGCATCTTGGCGGTGAGCGCCTCCAGGCGCTTGCCGGTCCCGCCGTAGGCGTAAAGGTCCTTGCCCATCACGTCGGCGCGGGCGATCAGCTCGGCCAGCGCCGCCACGGAAGCGGTGTCGCCCAGCTTGGCCTTCTGCCCCACCTCCATCAGCTTGTCCTTGATGGGGTCGTTCTCCAGGTTGTAGGCCTCCCCGGCATCATCCAGCGCCAGGGTGTAGCGCAGGAAACCGGCCACTGGCAGCAGCACGATCTCGAGCGCATCCTCGCTCATGCCCTTCTCGCGGCCAACGAAATAGGTGTCCATGAACCGCGGCAGCATCTTGGCGCTGGCGTTGAAGGCGATGCGCATGGGGTCGTCGGGGATGTTGGGGTTATCGAGCCGGATATAGGTGTCCCGGGCGAAATCCTTGGGGCTCATCTTGCGCGGCCACTCGACGGTGTCCACGACGATGTTGATGATCCGCTCGATCACGGCGCGGAGGTCGGGGTCCTGCATGGCGCGATAGATGGCGTAGGGGCCGCGATAGCCCAGCAGGATGCCCAGCCCGGCGATGGTGGAGTGGGCCATGTTGAGGATGCGCAGTTTCATGTCCTCGTACTTTTTGACCTGCTCGTAGCTATCCTCCATGAACACGCCCACGGCGTTCTCCAGCGCGGGACGCCCGGCGGGGAAGGCATCCTCCACCGCCCAATAGCGGGTCCGCTCGGTGACGACGATATTGGAGAGCACGCCCAGCTTGTCCATCACCTCTTGCGTCTTGGCGTCCGGCGGCACGGCGATGCGGTCGATCATGCAGTTGGGAAAGCTGAACCGGGACGGGTCAGCGAGGTAGGCGGTGAAGCCCTTGGGCGCAAAGCCGCGCTCCTCCCAGCCGCGGGCCACGGCGCGCACGGTGCCGCCGGTGTAGTGGCCGTTGCCGGAAAAGTTGGTGCAGCTCACCAGGGCGAACTTGAGCCCCGCGTTGAAGCGCTCCAGGGCGAAGGCGGTCCACTTGGCCGGGTCGGTGGTGAAGGTCCCTTCCTCGATGTCCTTGATCAGGTTCTTGTTCACCGGCTCGGCGAACTCGCCGCCTTTGTAGACCACGCCGTAAACCATCTCGGGCGCGTTGATGGTGGCGAACTGGAGCTTCGGGTCGCGGGCGTATTGCAGCATCTTGCGGAAGGTGAGGCTCTTGGCGTCGGCGTCCACGAAAAGGACGTTGGCGATGGCGCCCTGCACCTTGGGCACGACCTCGCCCTTCTCGTTCTCATAGATCAACTGGGTCATCAAATAGTCGGAGGCGGCCAGCTCGGCGACGTAGCGATGGGCAAAGGTCTCGATGCCCACCATCGTGCCGTCGGCGTCGCCCTGGTTGAGCAGGTCTTGCAGGATGTCGCCGGTGTGGCCGTAGGCCATGCGCCCCGCGGAGAAGCACAGCGCCTTGACCGGCAGGGCCTTGCGGTCGTACTTGGGCAGCTCGGCGCCCTTGCCCTTCCAAAATGACTTGTCGTCCAGCGTCAGTTGATCCAGAATTCGAGACATGGCACACCCCTTTTCCCTAGGATATGGTATCGCTCTCACTCGACCTGTAGCACCACATAGCTGATCTGCCCCTCTTGGACGGTGACCAGCTCGGTATAGGACTTGTCGTTCACGCGCACGCCGACGATATAGCTCCCCGCGGGGACCTCGCCCATGGTCCAGGTCTCCGGCCATGCGTCGTCGGGGTTGACCTGGTCGATGTAGCGCCGCCCGTCGATCTCGATATCGCGGGTGGTGTAGGTCCAGGTCTGCCGCCAGGCCTTGTCCGGCGTCGCGGCGCGGCTGATCTGGACGTGCGCCTCGGGCAGCGGCTGGCCCTGGGCGTTGAGCACCCGCCCGACGATGGTGCCCATGCCCGCCAGCGGCTTGAGCCAGAGGTCCGGGCTGCGGGTGGACCAAAAGTCGTTGGCCCCCACGCGCACCTCAAAGTGCAGATGCGGCCCCAGCGCCACGCCCGAGGCCCCGATCTCGCCGATGGGGTCGCCGGGGTCCACGAGCTGGCCTGGCTGCACCAGCACCTTGGAGAGGTGCCCATAGAGCACATAGACCGGCTGGCCCTGGTACTCTTGCTCCAGCCGCAGCACCACCAGCAGGCCATAGTAATCCAGCATATAGCTGTAGGATTGCTGCAGGTCGTCGCCGGCCACCTCCACCCGCGCCGGCGCCACCGCCAGCAGGGTCGTCCCCGTGTCGTTGATGAACTCGACGCCATGGTGGACGCGGTACTCGCCGGCGCCGCCGGTGGAGCCGTAGGGATAGTAGCGGTCCGGCCAGTCGTTCAGGTCGGGCGCGACGGGACGCCCCAGCCACAGATGCGTGGCCTCCGGCGTCGCCACGATGGAGAAATCGGGCGTGGGCCGCAGGGCGATCGCCGTCGGCGTGTGGGTCTCGCTAGGCGCCACCGTGGCGGCCAGGGTGTCGGTCACGGTCGGCGTCGCGGACGACGCGGCGGTGGCCGTGGTCGCCGAGGACGCCCCGGCCGTCGCCGTTGCGGAGAGCGCAACGGTGGCAGTCAGCGTCGCCGATGACGGCGGCGTCGCCGATGACGGCGGCGTCGCCGATGGCTCGGCGGTCGCCGATGGCTGCGTCGTGCGCGATTCGGTCGCGGCGACGGTGAGCGTCGGCGACGCGGTCGCTGTCTCAGTCGCCGAAGGTCCGGCGGTCGCCGAAGGTCCGGCGGTCGCCGATGGCTCGGCGGTCGCCGAGGCTTCGGGCACGACGGCGATGGGCACGGGCTCGGTGGCCGAGGCCGCCAGGGCGGACTCGCGCCGCGCCGCCCAGGACGGATACCACGCCAGGACCAACAGGATCGCCAGGGCCAGCAGATAGGCCAGGGCGCTATAGACGCCGCGACGGGATGGCTGCAACCGACTAACTCCAACCAGGATGGGGGCCATGAACTGCCGGGCCATTATAGCACGGAAGGCCGGCTCGAGCAAAGGCGGCATGGAATGCCGG
Organism: Chloroflexota bacterium; assembly: GCA_012689325.1. Classification (GTDB taxonomy): domain Bacteria; phylum Chloroflexota; class Anaerolineae; order JAAYEA01; family JAAYEA01; genus JAAYEA01. Next base: position 107 of record JAAYEA010000250.1, on the reverse strand, counting down.
TGCGGCATGGAATGCCGGTGCGGCATGGAATGCCGGTGCGGCATGGAATGCCGGTGCGGCATGGAATGCCGGTGCGGCATGGAATGCCGGTGCGGCATGGAATGCCG
>JAAYEA010000249.1 GCA_012689325.1 Chloroflexota bacterium | reverse complement strand
TGCCGCAAAGGATCTGGAAGCCCGAGTTTATCGGGCGTAGCGGCGTAGCACGGCGATTCATCGCCGTGCTGCTAACGGGCTCTCCTATGTAGCGACGCCGGCATGGAATGGCCCATCTAGCCGCCCCGGCCGCTCGGCGATGAACTCGCCGAGCTACTTGACCGCGCCTGATAGAATCAGGCTCTTCGGCACTCCATGCCGCCCGGCATTCCATGCCGCCCGGCATTCCTTGCCGCAAAGGATCTGGAAGCCCGAGCTTATCGGGCGTAGCGGCGTAGCACGGCGATTCATCGCCGTGCTCTCACGGCGAGGCTTGGGGGAGGGCGCCTGGCGCTGTAAGAACAGCGCTTCAGACGCACTCCCGCAAACCGGAAAGGGGGCAAGGGCTTGCGCCCTCGCCCCTTTTCTAGCGTGACGCGGGCCAGTTACGGCTGGACCTTGCTCAGCGCATAGATCCAGGAGTAGCTGCCGGGGTACTGCGGGTTATAGTAGTAACCCTGAATCCAGCTCTGCTCGTAGTGGCGGCCGGTGGTCTGGAACAGAAAGATGTCGATGGCGTACTCGTACGCCAGGTTCTGCAGTTCCTTGTAGATCGGCTCGCGCACCGCGGGGTCGCTGGAGGAGACGCCAGCGGCGATCAGCTCCTCGGCCTTGGTGCAGAACTCTTCGCCCAGGTTCTGAGCGGGGGCATAGGCGCCCGCGCCGCAGTGCATGAACGGGTGGACCCAGTTGGAGGGGTCCGCATAGTCTTGCAGCCAGCCGCCGACATAGACGGGCAGCTTGCCAGCGCGACGGGCGGCCAGCAGGGTCGGCCAGGGCACCGCGACGACTTCGATGTTGAACTTGGGGTTGAGGGCCTCGATGTTCTGCTTCAGCACTTCAGCGGCGATACGGCGAGTATCGTTGCCGATGTTGTAGTGCATCTGCACGTAAAAGCCCTTCGCCCAGACCTCGCCGCCCCAGGCCGCCTTGAACTCTTCCTCGGCCTTGACGGGATCGTAGGAGTAGACCGGCTGGTTCTCATCATAGCCCAACAGCGGGGCGACGATGGGGCCGCGCGGCTGGACACCCTCGCCCTGCAGAGCGTCGGCGATGAAGGTCTCCCAGTCGAAGGAATAGTTGAAGGCCTTGCGGACGTGGATGTCCGAGAAGAAATCCGCCGGGATGCCGTTGCCATCCAGAGCGCCGCTGCCGAGGAAGGGGTTGCCGCCCTCGACATTGATCTTCTGGAAGAACTGCGCCGGGGTCATGGACGGGTTGGCCAGCCCCTTGAACAGGCGCAGCGCGCCGTTGGGGTTGATGGTCTCTTTGGGCGCGTCCATGGTGGGGCCCAGGTAGACGTCCTTGACCATCGGATCGACCTGCGAGATGTAGGCCAGGTCCACGCTGGTAAAGTCAGCGTCGCCGGCCTGCAACATGGCGAGGCGGGTGCCCCACTCGGTCACGATCTTGATGGCGGCGCGCTTGATCTTGGCCACGCCGGAAGGGCCGCCTTCCCACATGGGCTCGGTCCGCCAGTACTTGTCGTTGGCGACCATGGTGATCTCGACGCCGGGCTCCCACTTTTCCAGCATGTAGGGGCCGGTGCCGTTGGCCACGTTGAACAGCACGGTGGCTTCCTGGGCGGGGTCAGTCCACTTGGTCCAGGTGTCGCTCGCGCCGTCCCAGTCGCCCTTCTCGACCATCCACTCCATGTCCAGGACCGCGCCAAAGTTCTGGGCGAGCACCTGGAAGAACCACGGGGCGGGGGTGGCCAGCTTGAGGGTGACGGTGCCAGCGGCGTCATCCGCGACCACGGCGGCCTTGACCAGCTCGGCCACGGCCACGAGGGAGGCGGCGTCGACCTTGGCGAAATCGTCCACCTTGGCGGTGTCCATGGCCAGGTCCTTGATGGAGCTATAGCCAAAGATCGGCTCCAGCATCATCCACTGCGGGCCGCCGGCGCGGTCCTGCAGCATGCCGCGCTGCAGCGAGTAGGCCACGTCGTGCGGCTCCAGGGTGCCGCCCTGATGGAAGGTGACGCCCTTGCGGATGTTGAACACATAGGTCAGGCCGTCATCCGAGATGGTCCAGCTCTCGGCGAGGGCCGGGACGAACTCGGTGACTTGCTCGCGGTTGAAAAAGACGAGCCCTTCATAGATGTTGGACTCGATGCCGGCGCCAGCCGTCTCGTAGGTCCACGCGGGATCCAGGGTCTCGGGATCGCCGATGGTGGCCACGATAAAGGTGTCCGGGTTCTTGAAGGGGATGTTCACCGCGGGCAGCGGCGTGGCGGCGGCCGTCGGGACGGCGGTCGGGGTGACCACGACGACGACTTCTTTTTCCTTCTCAACGACGACGGTCTCCTTGACGGTGACCTCTTTTTCGACGACCACGGTCACGGGCTTTTCAATGACCTCGGGCGTCGGTTGGGCGCAGCCTGCCAGGACGGGCAGGAGCATGGCCGCGACGACGAGCCAGCGCCATGCCTTATTTTTGATACTCATCTCTCGAACTCCTCCTGAACAATGGTAAATGGGAAACCAACTGGTACGGGCCCCTGTTGAACGGAGCTCTCACCCCCTCTCGCAAGCGTCCTTCGCTCCACGCGGCCTGGTCGGTCGCTGTCCCGCTGGCGGGGAAAAGGAATGCCGTGGCAGCGGCAGGGAAGGTTGCAGCTTCGTTGCGCAGCTCCCACGGCGACACGACCCGAGCGATCGGGTCACACTAACAAGGTAATATAGCACCGATTGGGTATTTGTGCAAAGCGGGGGCCTGGGGCAGGCCCCCGTGCCTGCCCCAGGCCCCGACCCGGCGGGGCACCCACGGGGGGGTGCCCCTACAGCGCGCCATACCCCTCCACCCCCATCCCCACCTCCTCCCGGCGCGGGCGGCGGGGCAGGTGGACCAGGTGGGCGGGGCAGCGGCAGTCGGACGCGCCAAAGCGGGGGATGGGCGCGCTGGCGCAGGGGAGGGCCAGCGCCGCGCGGGCCAGGTCGCACTCGCGCCGCTCGCCGCCGCGGACCACCCAGACCTCCACCACCTCCGCCGCCTCCAGCAAATAGTCGATGTGCCAGTGGCGGCGCTTTTCCCGGCGGAGGTGGCGGCCCAGCCGGGCGCCCAGCCCGCCGCTCCCCAGCGCGCTGCCCGCATAGAGGTAATAGCCCGCGGGCAGCGCGTGGACGCCCAGCGCGCCGATGCGCAGCGTGGCGGGTCGCTCCAGATGCAGGAGGAGGAGATAGCTGCCGGATTCGGATGCGGGCATGGCGGCTCCCCGGAAATGGGACACGGATTCCACGGATCGGGCGGATCAGGAGACACGCACGATGGCGCCATTGTACCCGCGCCTGGCCTTGCCGGCGAATGGGATTCGCCGGCTTAGCGCCATGGAATGGCATGCTGGCAAGTCCCAACGGCATTCCATGCCGCAGGGGACTTGCCAGCATGAGCCAGGGACCTCGGTCCCTGGCCCTGGCGCGCAAACAAACCAATTGACAGCCGCGGGGCCAGGGAGTATAATAATACCCAAACGTGGCGCGGAGCGGCCGAGTACCCGGCTGCGCGCTCCCCGCCACGGGATCATCCCATCGCGCATCCCATCGCCGCAGATACGGGCGCGCCCAGACGAGTGCGCGCCTCTTTGTGTGCCGGGCCAAAAGCGTCCTTTGGGCAGCCGAGGGTGCTGCCCGCCAGGGATCGGGGAAAGGGGTCACGAGCGTTGGGCGGAGTGCTGGTGCTGAACGCGACCTATGAGCCCCTCAGCGTGGTGTCCGTGCGCCGGGCCGTCGTCCTGCTGCTCAAGGACAAGGCCGAGATGGTGGAGGCCACCCGCGCGCGGCTGCGCGCCGAAAACCTCTCCATGCCGGTGCCCTCGGTGATCCGCCTGGTCGCCTATGTGCGGCTGCCGCACCGCATGGCGCTGCCGGTGAGCCGGCGCACCATCCTGGCGCGCGACAATTTCACCTGCCAGTATTGCGGCGGCAGCCCCGGCCGCGCCCAACTGACCGTGGACCACGTGGTCCCCAGCTCGCGCGGGGGGGCCAGCACCTGGGAGAACGTGGTGACCGCTTGCCTGGCCTGCAACCAGCGCAAGGGCAACCGCACCCCGGAAGAGGCGGGCATGCCGCTGCTGGCCCCGCCCGGACGGCCCCGCTACGTCGCGCTGGTGATGCTGCGCCAGGGCCGCGCCGCGGAATCCTGGATGAAGTACATGTATTAGGCGAGGCCATGAGCCCGATCAACGAGACCCTGGACAACCTGGAGAGCGCCCTGCGGCGCTGGCAACGCGGCGACGCCCCGTCCGCGCGCCAGGCCATGGACGAGCTGCACCGCCTGCGCGGCGAGGTGGGCGCGCTCGGCCGAGTCAGCGACGAGCTCTCCTCCCTCTACGAGGTCAGCCGCCAGATCAACACCATCCTCGACCTGGGGCACCTGCTCGGCTTTATCATGGATCGCGCCATCCTGCTGGCCCAGGCCGAGCGGGGCTTTTTGGTGCTCTATGACGCCGCGCGCGACGATTTCGAGGTGGCCGTGGCCCGGCGCTTTTCCTCCGGCGAGTCCGATAACGCCCAGGCGGAGATCAGCCACGCGCTGATCCGCCGCGTCCTCTCCACCCACCAGCCGGTGATCACCACCAACGCCCAGGAGGACCCCCGCTTCCAGGCCAGCCAGAGCATCATCGCCTACCAGATCCGCGGCGTGCTGGCGGTGCCGCTGGAGACGCCCGACGAGCTGGTGGGCGCCATCTACCTGGACACCCGCCTGAGCGAGCGGCTCTTTACCCAGGGCGACCTGGCGCTGGTGAAGGGCTTTGCCGACCAGGCCGCCACCGCCCTGCGCATCGCCCGGCTCTACGATCACCTCCAGGCCCAGAACCTGGCGCTGGAGCAGGCCCTCGCCGAGCTGCGCCAGGCCCAGGACGAGCTGATCCGCGCCGAGCGCCTCTCCGTGGTCGGGCGGATGGCCTCCGGCATCATCCACGACCTCAAGAACCCCATGACCACCATCAAGGGGTATGCGGACCTGCTGGGGCGCGCCGATCTCCCCGCCGATACGCGGGAGCGCTTTTCCGCGATCATCCTGAACACCATCGACGCCTTTGTGGGGATGACCCAGGAGATCCTGGACTATGCCCGGGGGAGCAGCGCGCTGGCCTTGCGCCCCACCCCCGTCGGCCCGTTCGTGGACGACCTCTGCGCGCTGCTGGAGCCCGATTTCACCAAGCGCAACATCCGCATCGAGCGGCGGCTCCGCTACGATGGCGAGGTGCTGATGGACCGCGACAAGATGTGGCGCGTCTTTATGAACATCGCCGACAATGCCCGCGACGCGCTGGACCGCCCCGATGGCGTGTTCATGATCACCTGCCAGCTTGCCGAGGACCAGGTCGAGTTTTGGCTGGCCGATAACGGGCCGGGGATTCCCCCGGAGATCAAGAGCACCCTGTTCGAGCCCTTTGTGACCCACGGCAAGCAGTATGGCACCGGCCTGGGGCTGGCGATCTCGGCCAAGATCGTCGAGGACCACCACGGTTCCATCGCGGTGCAGAGCCGCCCCGGCCAGGGGGCCTGCTTTATCATCCGGCTCCCCCGCGGCGCGATGACCCCCAACGAGAGCGAGGCCCTGCCATGATCCGAGGATTTTTGCGCCAGACGCCCTATTTCGCGGCCCTGGCCGACGCCGACCTGGCGCGGGTGGCCGGGCGCTTTGGCGAGCGCCGCTTCGCCCGCGGGGACGTCCTTTTCCTGGAGGGCGAGCCCGCCCTCTGGGCTGGCATCGTCCAGACCGGGCAGGTCAAGCTGGTGAAAAGCTCCGACGCGGGCAAGGACCTGGTGCTGGAGGTGTTGAGCCCCGGCCGTTTCATCGGCGTCGAGTCGCTGCTGCGCGGACAGGTGCACGCGGCCACCGGCCAGGCCATGGAGGATTCCAGCATCCTCGCCATCGCCTATGAAGATTTCATGCCGCTCCTGGCCGATTACCCCGAGATGACCCGCGCGCTGGCGGAAGAGCTCACCGGCCGGCTGGAGGACGCCTACCGGATGATGCGCTCCCTGGCGCTGGAGCGGGTGGAGCGGCGGGTGGCGCTCAACCTGGTCAAGCTGGCGGGCAAGCTGGGCGTCGCCGGCGCCAAGGGCTCCATCCTCATCGACCTGCCCCTCTCCCGCCAGGACCTCGCCGACATGTCCGGCACCACCATCGAGACCGCCATCCGCACCATGAGTAAGTTCCAAAAGGACGGGCTGGTGGAATCCGAGGAGGGCAAGGTGCGCCTCCTGAAGCCCCACCGGCTGGTAATGCTCAGCGAGGATTTGCTGTAGGCGGGGGCGCCGGCGCACGGCTTCCGGCGGATGAATCCCGGCGAATCGAATTCGCCGGCTTATCTTGGCAAGTCCCAACGGCATTCCATGCCGCCCGGCATGGAATGCCGCAGGGGACTTGCCAGCTTGAGCCAGGGACCGCGGTCCCTGTGCCCCCCGTTTGACAGGCGCGCCGATCCGTGCTAGACTAGCGCGAACAGGCACATTGTGGACGAGCAACCTATGACCAAGCAAGCATCGCCCAAACTGACCGTGCAGCGCAGCGCTATCCGACGAGGCAGGACCGGACCGGTTCGCCGCTCTGGATAGCGTTTGTCTTTTGGTCGAGTCCAGCAGTCGCTCAAGCCGGTTCCCACGCATCGGGGGCTGGCTTTTTTTGATCATGATGAGGGAGGAACGAGATGAAGGGTCAAGTCAAAAAGGTGGTCCTGGCCTATTCCGGCGGCCTGGACACGTCGGTCATCGTGCCCTGGCTGAAGGAAAACTATGGCTGCGAGGTCATCACCTTCACCGCCGACCTGGGTCAGCAGGAAGAGCTCTCCGGGCTGGACAAAAAGGCCTTCGCCAGCGGCGCCTCCAAGGCCTATATCGAGGACCTGCGCGAGGAATTCCTGCGCGATTACGCCTTCCCCACGCTGATGGCGGGGGCGATCTATGAGCGCGAGTACCTGCTGGGCACTTCCTTCGCCCGCCCCATCATCGCCAAGCGCCAGGCCGAGATCGCCGAGCTGGAGGGCGCCGACGCCATCGCCCACGGCTGCACCGGCAAGGGCAACGACCAGGTGCGCTTCGAGCTGACCGCCAAGGCCATCAACCCCCGGCTCAAGGTCATCGCCCCCTGGCGCGAGTGGCACATCCGCTCCCGCGAGCAGGCGCTGGAATACGCCGCGGCCCATAACATCCCCGTCTCTAGCTCCAAAAAGTCCATCTATAGCCGCGACCGCAACATCTGGCACATGAGCCACGAGGGCGGCATCCTGGAGGACCCCGCGCAAGAGGCCCCCAAGGACGTCTATGTGACCACCGTGCACCCCGAGCTGGCCCCCGACCAGCCGACCTATCTGGAGATCGGCTTTGAGAAGGGCATGCCGGTGAGCATCGACGGCGTGGCGCTGGGCCCGGTGGAGCTGATGACCCGCCTGAACCAGGTCGGCGGCGCCAACGGCGTGGGCCGCGTGGACATGGTGGAGAACCGGCTGGTGGGCATCAAGTGCCGCGGCGTCTACGAGACCCCCGGCGG
>JAAYEA010000248.1 GCA_012689325.1 Chloroflexota bacterium | reverse complement strand
TGACGGGGTAGCCCTGCTGGGCCAGGCTCAGCGCGGCGTTCAGCCCGGCCACGCCCCCGCCGATCACCAGCGCGGCGGGGTCCACCAGGGAGACCACCGGCGGCAGCGCCTCCAACCGGCGGCTGCGCGCCACGGCCATCCGCAACAGGTCGCGGGCCTTGGCCTGGGCCGCGTCGGGGTCGCCGGCGTGGGGCCAGGCGCACTGCTCCCGCAGGTTGACGATCTCGAGCAGGTAGGGGTTCAGCCCCGCCTGGCGCATGATCTCGTACCAGCGCGGCTCGTAAATGAGCGGGCTGCCCGCCGCCATCACCACCCGGTTATACCCACCGTCGCGAATGCGCTCGGCCAGGGTGGCTTCGGGCCTGGGCCAGCCGTTCAGGTCGCTCTCCACCCCGGCCACGTCCGGCAGGGTGGCGGCATAGGCGGCGAGCTGCCGCACGTCCAGCGCGCCCTGGATGCCGGTGCGGCTGTGCCAGAAAATGACGCCGACCCGCGGCGGCTCGCCGGTCACGTCCCGCTCGGGCGGGTAGGCCGGGAGGGGGAGCGGCGCCGGGCGGTTGGGGGCCAGGAGCGCCAGCGCGTGCGCGGCGGCGGCGCTGGCCCCGGTGACGGTGTCGTGGGTGTCCCGCGGCTGGGTCAGCGGCCCGGCGACAAAAACGCCCGGGCGGCTGGTCTGAACCTGGGCGAAGGGCTGGGCGGCGCAAAAGCCATGCTCGTTCAGGGCGATCCCCAGCGTGGCGGCCAGGGAGCGGCTCTGCGGCGAGACCTCCATGCCGTTGGAAAGGACGGCCAACTGGAAGCGGTCATGGCGCAGCTCGCCCGTCTCGGTCTCGTAGGTCAAGAGCAGCTCGCCGGTCTCGCGGTCCCGCAGGATGTTGGCGATGCGGCAGCGGGTGTATTGGACGCCGTATTGGGCGCGGGCGCGGTTGTAATAGTCCAGGTAGCCCTTGCCAAAGGTGCGCATGTCCATCATGAAAATGTGGTGCTGCACCCCCGGGTGGCTATCCATGGCCATGATCGCCTTCTTGGTGGCCTCCAGGCAGCAGACGGAGGAGCAATAGTTGTGGTCGCGGTCGCGGGAGCCGACGCATTGCAGCCAGGCGATGGGGCCGGGGGAGGCGATGATGCGGTCGAACTCGGCCATGGTGACCACGTTGGGAAAGACGCCATAGCCCAGCTCGTGGCGGGGCGTCGGGTCATAGGGCTGGTGCGCCGGGGCCAGGATCACGGCGGCCACGGGGAGCTCGCGCATCCCGGTGGGCGAGACGATCCGCGCGGTAAAGGCGCCCGCCTCCCCCTCCAGCCCGACCAGCTCCGAGCCGGCGATGATCTCGACATTGGGATGGCGCTGGATGAGGGTCAGCTCGGGGCCGAGGAAACAGAGCTCGCAATCGTTGGCGGGGGAGGAGCCCTCGCCCAGGGGCATGCGCCCGCTCAGGAGGGGATGCGGCGCCACCAGGTGCACCCGGACCCCCGCCTCGGCCAAATCCAGGGCCGCGCGCACGCTGCCGATACCGTCGCCCACGACCATCATCGCCCCGACATGCTGATCTGACACGATGGCTTCTCCTTGTCACGGGGTTCCTTGCGCGAGCTGCTCTATGCGATTGTACAATAGAAATCGCCTGTTGGCAAGTCCCAAATTGCTGCCCTTCCTCCTGTCGTGGCGGCTTTGGCCGCTCCGGTCCCCCCGCCGGAACGGCCAAGCCGTCACTATATCATTCGCCTACGCGTTTTGTCCCACTCCCCTTTTGTGGTAAAATACGCTGATTGTAACAAGGGCCCCCAGGGTGTGACCCCGCGGGCGCGCTGTGCAAATCACGCCGCCGATTCGCGTCGGCGGCATATCCCAATGTCGATGACATTCCGAGGTAGAACAGCATCATGCCAAAAGCACGCCAACAGATCCAAGATAGCGACCTGGGCG
>JAAYEA010000247.1 GCA_012689325.1 Chloroflexota bacterium | reverse complement strand
GAACCAGTCCGCGTCGTCAGGGGCGATGGGAAAGCCTCGTATCTCCCGAATGCCCAACTCGGTGCAACGAATCAGCCAGGGCTGCATCACCAGCCGAAACCAGAGGTCGAGCCCCAGGTTGTTGCAGGCCTGGTGGAAGGCGTTCTCCTTCTCCACACCGAATCGAACGCCCTGGGGCACGGTCATCTCGGCGCTGCGATACTCGGTGGTCTCGACTCCCCGATCCTGCAAGTACACGCCGCCGATGCACACCCCCGGCGTGCGGCGCCCGTCGGGGGCGCGGCCATAAGTGTTCACCACATGGCAATCGAACGTGCAGGACTGGGTGCAGATCGGCTTGGGCGTGTTCTTGCCGTCCCGGGGGCTATAGACGCCCAGCACCGCCGGCGCTGGCGTGATGTTGAACCGCCCCGCGCCGATCACTTCGCGCAGCAGCTCGTCAGGCCGCGCCACCGTCACGCCCCCGGTGCCGCGCACGGCGATCGCCTTCAGGTTCTTGCTGCCCCACACCGCGCCAAAGCCGCTGTGCCCGGCAGCGTTCTCCTCAGCGTGCTGCACCGTGGCAAACCGGACCAGGTTCTCTCCCGCTGGGCCGATGGCGAGCACCTGCGCCCGCGAATCCACCCGGCCGCGCAGCGCCAGTTGCGTCTCCCTGGCCCCCTGGCCCCACAGCCCCGCGGCATCTTCCAGCTTGGCGACGCCATCGCGAATGACCAGGTACACCGGCTTGGGCGACCGGCCCCAGAGGATGATGCCGTCGTAGCCGGCGTACTTGAGCTCCGGGCCGAACCAGCCCCCGATGGTCGAGTGCGTATACCAGGGCCGGGGGTACGTGCGCGGCGAGATCCCGGTCATCACCGTGCGGCCCGTGGTCGGCGCCAGCGTGCCGGTGAGCGGGCCGGTCATGACGATGACGCGGTTCTCTGGGTCGAACGGCCCGGCCTCCGGCGGGATCTCGTCCCAAGCGACGCGCGCCGCCAGGCCCCGCCCCCCGATATAGTCCGCCGCATAGCGCATGGTGTCGCGTGTGCCGATCTCGCCGGTGGTCAGATTCACTTCCAGGAGCTTGCCCACCCATCCGAATGGCATCTTAGCCCTCCCGTCCCGCTTCGAGCACGATGGCGCCCACCGGGCACATCTTGGCGCACAGGGGACCCTCCGCGCGGCCAGCACACAGGTCGCACTTTAGGTAGCGGTCCGCCCCCTTGTGATTGGGGATGGCCCCATAGGGGCAGGCGTCCGCGCAACTGCCGCAGCGGATGCAAGCCTCATCGTCCAGAATGACCACGCCCCGCTCATCGAGGTGCATCGCGTCCGCCGGGCAGGCGTCCAGGCATTCCGGGTCCTCGCAGTGCTGGCAGATGACGATGGCGAACTCGTACCGGGCCATATCCTTCGCGATGGACAGCCGCGCCAGGCCCAGGTTGCACTGCCCCTCGTGGGACAGCGAGCAGGCCAACGTGCAGGCCTGGCAATCGCGGCACAGACTGGAATCCGCTTTCAGCGGCGGCTTGAGCATTAGCACTCCTCCTGGGGGACTCGACTCGCACTTGCGCACCCGTCACATGCTGGTATGATACGGGCATCATGCACCATGTCAAACGAGAGGGATCACGGTATGGGACAGCTTGAGCACAAGGTAGCGATCGTCACCGGCGGGGGCAGCGGCATCGGCAAGGCCATCGCCGAAGCGTTTCTCCGCGAGGGTTGCGCGGTGACCATCGCCGGGCGCAACGCCAAGCGGCTGCGCGCCGCGGCAGAGGAGCTGCGCGCCGGCGGCGGCGAGGTCTGGGACGTGCCCACCGACGTCGTGCAGGAGGAGCAGGTCCAGGAGCTCTTTCGGCAGGTGATGGCGCGGCACGGGCGCCTGAATATCCTGGTCAACAGCTCGGGAGCGTTCGACGGCGGCCCATTGGAGGAACTGACGCTGGAGACCTGGAACAAGGTCATCGGCGCCAACCTGACCGGCCCCTTCCTCTGCACCCGCGAGGCGTTCCGCATCATGAAGCCCGCGGGCGGTGGCCGGATCATCAACATCGGCAGCATCTCGGCGCAGCGCACCCGCATGAACAACGCCCCCTATACCTCCAGCAAGTTCGGCATCTGGGGCCTGACCCAATCGGCGGCCTTGGAGGGGCGGCCCTATGGCATCGCGGTGAGCTGCCTGCACCCCGGCAACACCGCGGTGGAGTGGCGGCTGGATGAGGGGATCGAGATGAACCGCGAGCCGATGGTCGCCCCGGAAGAGATGGCCCGCGTCGCGTTGCTCATGGCCACGTTGCCGCCGGAAGCCAACATGCTGGAGGCCATCGTCTTGCCCGTCAAGCAGCTCTACATCGGGCGCGGTTAGGGAGGAGCCCATGAGGATCATCGACCCGCACGTGCATATCTGGACCCAGAGCCCGGCCTACCCCTTCTCCCCGGAGGAGAAGAACCCGCCGTCGAGCGAGGCCTCGGTAGAGATGCTGCTGGACCTGATGCGCGCCAATGGCGTGGATAGGACGGTCATCGTGCAGAGCATCCACTACCGCTGGGATAACCGCTATGTCGCCCACGCCCTGCGGACCTATCCCGGCGTCTTCATGGGCGTCTGCCGCGTGAACCCGCTGGACCCCGCCGCGCCGGACCACCTGAGCCAGCGAGTGACGGAGGACGGCTTTCACGGCGTGCGCCTGAGCCCCGGCGTGGACGCGGCCAGCGATTGGTTTACCGGGCCGCTGATGGAGCCGCTCTTTGCCCGCGCCGAGGCGCTCGGCGTGCCCATGCTCATCCTCACCAAGCCGCCCCGCCTGCCCGACCTGGCGCGCCACCTGGAGCGCCACCCCGGCCTCGACGTCTGCATCGACCATATGGCCGACTGCGCGCTGGATCGGCCCGACCACCTGGCGCTCTTGCTCGACCTGGCCCGCTACCCCCGCGTTTATGTCAAAGTCAGCCACACCTGGGGGCTCTCCAGCCAGGCCTTCCCCTGGCGCGACGCCCACGACCAGGTAAAGCGGGTCTATCAGGCCTTTGGCGGTCAGCGCATCATGTGGGGCACCGACTGGCCGGTCTCCTTGCAGCACACCACCTATGACAAGACCTTGGCGGTGGTGCGCGACGAGATGGACTTGTTCGCGCCGGAGGATCGTGAGTGGGTACTAGGCAGAACGGCGCTGCGGCTCTGGCCCTTTCCGTAGATAAAGACGAGGCAGGGCGGGAGCGGCGCGACCCGCCGTTCCCGCCCCATGCCGTTTGCCGCTAGATATGCAGCTCGCACACCCGGCGAAAGTGGTAGCCATAGATGGCCAGCCGGATCGCGTGCGGGAAAAGGCGCGGGCGGTTCGCCAGGGTCCAAAGCCACAGCCGCCAGTAGTGCAGCCGCTCCTTCCCCCGGATGCCCAGCAGGTAGATGGACCGGAACAGCGCCAGCACATCCTCCTTGGTCACGCGCATTTGCACCCGCGGCGGCTGGTACTCGCGGAGAAAGGTGATCACCCGGTCATAGTAGCCCTTGGGCGAATAGATGCGGTGGAGGATGTTCCGGTAGCCTTGCTTGAGCGCGGCCAGGTCCATCTTGGGGACAATGTTGGTGGAGCCGTCCACGTTGTCGCCCGAGATCTCGGTGGAGAGGCGGCCCTCGCGCTGCAGGCGGCGATATAAAGGCGTGCCGTGCGGCGCCTGCAACAGCCCGACCATCGCTGTGACGATGCCGCTGCGCTGGATGAACTCGATCTGGCGCTGAAAGATCGACGTGGTATCGCTATCAAAGCCGACGATAAAGCCGCCCTGCACTTCCAGCCCCGCCCGCTGCAGGCGCTTGACACTCGCCAGCAGATCGCGCCCCTTGTTCTGTAGCTTGTTGCACTCGGCGAGGCTCTCCTCGTCCGGCGTCTCGATCCCCACAAAGACCGTGCTAAAGCCCGCCTCCACCATCAGCCGCATCAACTCTTCGTCATCGGCCAGGTTGATGGACACCTCCGTGTTGAAAACCACCTCCGGCTTGTTCCGGCGCCATGCGGCAAGCGCCGGGAGGATCTCCTCCTTGAGCTGCCGCCGGTTGCCGATGAAATTGTCGTCCACGAAAAAGATGCCGCCGCGCCATCCTGTCGCGTACAGGCTATCCAGCTCGGCGATGACCTGCGGCGCGGTCTTGGTGCGGGGGCGGTGCCCCAGCATGGTCGTGATGTTGCAGAAATCGCAGCCGTAGGGGCATCCGCGGGAATACTGGATATTCATGGTAGCATACTGCCTCATATCCAAGAGCTCCCACAGCGGCGCGGGCGTCTGCCGGATGTCCGGATGCTCGTCGGTGGTGTAGAGATGCTGCGCCTCGCCGCGCTCCAGGTCCGCCAGGAAGCGCGGCAGCGTGATCTCGCCCTCGTTAAGCACCAGGTGATCCACCTCCGCAAAGCTCTCCGACTCGCTGCTAAAGAGCGGCCCGCCGGCCACCACCGGCACGCCCGCCTCCTTGCAGCGGGCGATGGCCGTGCGCGCCGCGCTGCGCTGGACCACCATGGCGCTCACGAAGGCATAGTCGGCCCACTCCAGGTCGCGCTGGGTCAGCCGCCCCACGTTCAGGTCCACCAGACGCTTGTGCCACTCCTTGGGCAGGAGCGCCGCCACGGTGAGCAGGCCCAGCGGCGGAGAGGAGGCCTTCTTACGCACGAATGGGAGGGCGTGCCTGAAACTCCAAAAGGTGTCGGGAAACTCGGGGTAGATCAGCAACACGTTCATCGTCAGCTCCTTCGGCGAGGTCTCTTCTGGCTCGCAGCCCGGCCTCGCTTCCTCGCCTCCGTTGCAGTGTAGCCATCGCCCGGGCTCCGCTCAAGTGCCGTCGGGCATGTTTGCCAGGGCCCGACGGCCAGAAGCGGCCTCCGCCCGGTGCTTGCGACACATGACTCGCGGCATACGCCGGGTCGGAAGCGGACCGCTACCGCGCTCGCCGCTTCTGTGTTATAATAACGCCATGTCCGAACAAAACGACCGGAGCGAATCGTCCTACTCCCACCTTCGGGGCATCCTCCATTCCTGGAGCCACGAGTTCACCGAGGGGCTCTCGGAACGCGTGGTGCCCGTGCCTCCCTTCCGTTTCGTCTTTACCCTGATGTATATCGGCGTCACCGGGACGATCGCCTACTTTGGCGGGCTGTGGCGCTGGGACGACTCGCTGCCGGTCAGCCGGCCGGTGGGCTTGGGCGTGCTTCTGCTCCTCTTGCTCAGCCTGGAGAGGTTCGAGCAGCGCCGCTACTCCGATGGGGCGCCCATCCCCGTGGCCCTGGGGCTCCTCTTGGGCCGCATGGCCCTGTTCGAGGGGATCGTCGCCCTGGATAGCTCGATGGTTTCCCTGTTTCTCTATCCCATCATCCCTTTTAGCGCCTATTTCGCCTTTGGCTCCACCGCCAGCAACGCACTGGCCATGCTCTACCTGATCGTGGGCATCGTGCGCACCCTCCGGCTGAACAGCACCTGGTACCTGGACCCGCAGAACACGACGACGCTGCTGGCCTTTATCTTTGTCACGCTCTTTGTGCAGGTGGTGGCCCCGGTGATCCGCCGCGACGAGCAAAACCGGCGGCAGATGGAGCAGTTGCTCTCCGACTTGCAGGCCTCGCACCTGCGGCTGCAAGCCTATGCGGCGCAGGTGGCCGATCTGGCCGCCGCGGAGGAGCGCAATCGGCTGGCGCGCGATATCCACGACTCGCTCGGCCACTATCTCACCGCGGTCAATATCCAGATGGAAAAGTCGCTCGCCTACTGGGATCGGGATAGGGAGATGGCATTGCAGGCGCTGCAGGAGGCTAAGCGGTCCGCTTCGGAGGCGCTGCAAGACGTGCGTCGCTCGGTCGGCGCCTTGCGCGAGACGGAGGAGGCCTTCTCGCTGCGGAACGCCCTGCGCGAGCTGGTGGAGCGCGCCAGCAACGACCAGCTATCCATCACGCTGGACATCACCGGCCGCGAGGAGGGCTATTCTCGCACGGCGCTGATGGCCCTCTACCGCGCCGTGCAGGAGGGGCTGACGAACACGCAGCGCTACGCACAGGCCAGCCTGGCCACCATCGAGCTGCACCTTGGCGAGGCTGAGGCGACGCTCTCGCTGCGCGATAACGGGCAGGGCTTTGACCCGGCGATCCTCGACCAACGCCTGGACCCGGACCATCAGGGCTATGGACTGCGCGGCATCCGCGAGCGCGTCGAGCTGGTGAGCGGGCGCATGGTCATCACCAGCACGCCAGGGCAAGGCGCCGAGCTGGCCATCAGCGTGCCCAAGAACTCGAGCCGTCTGATCGGCGGCGAGTGGCTGGACGCGCACGCGCCCGAAGCGAGGTCCCGATGAAGCGAGAGGTCCGCGTGCTGGTGGTGGATGATCAGGTCCTGGTGCGCGAGGGGATCGCCTCGTTGCTCGAGATTCAGGAGGGCATCCGGGTAGTTGGCACCGCGGCCGATGGTCGCGAGGCGGTGGAGCAGGCGGCGGCCCTCTCTCCGGACGTGGTGCTGATGGATATCCGCATGCCGGTCATGGACGGCATCGCCGCCACCGCCGCGCTCAGGCAAAAGTCGCCCGGCTGCCAGGTGCTCATGCTGACCACCTTTGACGACGACGAGTACGTGGTCAAGTCGCTGCGCGCTGGCGCCCAGGGCTACCTGCTCAAAGACATCCCCGCCGCCGACCTGGCCCAGGCGATCCGCCTCACTCACGCCGGCATCTATCAGCTCGCCCCCACCGTGGCTGGCAAGCTCATCGGCCAGCTTGGGCTGGATGCCGGAGTCCCGCCTCGGCCAGTCACCCCTGTGGAGCACGACCTGACCGAGCGCGAGCTAGAGGTCCTGCGCCTGGTCGCCACAGGCGCCACCAACCGCGAGATCGCGGAGCGGCTCTACGTGAGCGAGGGCACCGTCAAGAACCACGTCTCCAACATCCTCGGGCGGCTCGGGCTGCGCGACCGGCTGCAGGCCGCGCTCTTTGCCCATGAGCATGGGTTGGCCTGAGCCCATTGGCCCGTTCACCTGACCAGGGACACGAGCGCCGTCCCAGGCAGCGGGCGCGAGCCGTGCCCAGGGTAGATCGTGGCCGGGTGGAGGGCGGCCAGCCGCGCCAGGCTTGCCCGCAGCGCCAGCCAGTCGCAGGCATAGAGGCACTGGGCGTGCGGCCGCCCCGTGGTGGAGACCAGGTCGCCGACAAAACAGAGCCCCTCGCCTACCCACAGGGCGCTGGAGCCGGGCGTGTGTCCAGGAAGGTGCAAAGCCCTCCCCTCCACGCCCAAGCCATCCAGGCCGTCGCCATCGTCCAGCAGGATATCCGCCCGCGTCGCCTCCACGCCCAGGGCTTGCTCCGCCAGCGGCAGCACGTAGCGAGTCAGCCGGCCCCTGCCGCGCGCCTCGCCCAGCGGCGTCTCCCCACGGGCCATCGCCTCCGCGTCGGCGCGGTGTATGGCGATGGGCGCGCCGGTCAGCCGCCGCAACGCCGCCGCGCTGCCATAGTGGTCGAAATGCCCGTGGGTGATGTAGATCAGCCGCAGGTCATCCCGGTCCAGCGCGCGCATGCGCTGCAAGACCCGGCGCTCCTGCCCTGGCGAACCCGCATCCACCAAGACCAGCCCGGCACCGTCCTCCACAAGATAGCCAGAGGCCATGCCCATGGGGATACGGTGGACCCTGATGGCCATGCTAACCCATCGCATCCAGTCGATCGAGGCCGATCCACATCCGCTCGTTGAACACCGTAAAGCCCTGGCGGCGGAAGAACGCCTTGGCTTGCTCGTTGAACGACCACACGTCGAGCTGAACCATGGAGACGCCCCGCTCCCTAGCCAGGCCGAGCACTTGCCCGATCAGCGCCCGCCCCACGCCCCGCCGGCGGCACGCGGACTGAACGGCCAGATGGTTGATATAGGCCACCTCCATCCCGTAGCGATAGGAGGTCTCGGGCAGGGATAGCAGCCTGGCCCAAATGTAGCCCACGGCGCTCTCGCCCTCGCAGGCGAGAAACACGTGGTTGCGCGCGTCATCGAACCACCGCGCCACCTCCTCCGGCGGGAACGCCCCGCTGGAAGGCGGCTTGAAGATGCGAGGCAGAGCTTGAGCGTGCAGCGCCTGCACCTCCACGTTCAGCTCCGAGATGGACGAGGCGTCATCTACTGTCGCCGGCCTGATCTGCATAGCAGCGCCTCCGCGCATCTACCCTGCATCCGCTCGGCAGGCTTCGAGCACGCGCATCAGCTCCCGCGACGCCTCGATGGGCACAAAGGGCGGCTCGCCCAGGGCGAAGAAGCGGTAGCACTCCTCGTAAAAGTCCACCCCGGCATAGTTGGCCAGGGGGAAGGTCTCTTCTCTCCAGGGGATCGCCGGATCGCGGGGGTATTCGCGCCCCGGCGCCGCCAGCCCCTCGTGCAGCTCTTGCGGGGGCAGCTCCTCGGGCAGGTAGTAGCGCACCCGCCATGCCCGGGCGCCCAGGTCCAGCGTGGCGCTGCCGCGCGCCCCCAGCACTTGCCAGGGCGACATCTCTTGCGCCGCCGCCATGTTGATGTCCACGTCCAGCATCACACCGCTCTCGGTCTCGATGAGCGCCTTCACCACGTCCTCGGCGTCCCCCAGGCTGGCGATGGTGCGCAACACGCAGCGAATCCGCTTGGCCGGCGACCCCGCCACGTAGAGCAACTGGTCGATATAGTGCGCGCCATAGTTGTTGAGCATCCCCCCGCCATGGGCGCGAAAAGCCTGCCAGTCGTTGCGCCGGACGTAGCGCGCCTCCGCGCGTTTCATCAGGTAGGGCGCGCCCAGCAGCCCGCGGCGCAGAATGTCCTGCAACGCCACCGTTTCGACCCGGCCCCGGTGCGGCTGGTACACTGTCAGCTTGCGGCCATGCTGCTGGGCCGCGGCGATCATGCGGTCCGCTTCAGCCAGCGAGGGCGCCAGCGGCTTGTCGCAAAAGACGTCGCAGCCCGCCTCGAAGGCGGCCAGGGCTTGCTCCGCATGAAACTGCGTCGGCGAGGCGATCACCACCAGGTCCAGCGCCTCCGCCGCCAGCAGTGCTCGATGGTCCGGGTATCCCCAGGCGCCGAATTTGGCCCTCGCCTCCTCGCGGCGCTCCGGCAGGGGATCCACCACCGCCGCCACCTCGAACCCCTGATGCCGCGCCGCTTCCTGCAGATGAAACTGCCAGCCCACGCGCCCCAACCCGATGATCGCTGTGCGAAGCCTCTTCATGGCCTTCCTCCCGCAAGTTTGCCCGCCGACGGGCCGCAGCCCCGGCGTTTTGATCGTTTGGGCGGCCCAAGTATAATTGCGTTGATCTTTTGCTGCAAGGAGGACCGCATGTACGAAGAAGCCAAGATCCAACGGACCCCTGAGGAGCTCGCGCAACTGCTGAGCCAGGCCCCGGCTACCTGCCTGGTCCCCGAGTTGCTCGAGATCGCCCGCAACCCGCTCCCCGCGCGCGAGCTGCCCGGCGCCCGCCTGGTCGCAGAGACGCTGGCGCCCTTCCTGGCCGACGCGGCCCATATCCCGCACCTGCCTTACACCCTCTATCGCGAGTTCCAGCGCACTGGCGAGCGCCGCGGCTATCAGACGCCCTACCAGGAAAAGCGCGCCAAGATGGTCGCCCTGGCGGTGCAACTGCTCCTCGGCGACACGTCTCGTCGCGAGCTCCTGCAGGACTATCTCTGGTCCACCTGCGAGGAGACCAACTGGGTCATCCCCGCCCACGAGACGCGCGAGATCGACCTGACCTCGGCGGCAACGGGCTTTTCCCTGGCCGAAATCATCGTGGGCCTGGGCGAGCAACTCTCCGACGAGGTCGTCGCTCGCGTGCGCGCCGAGATCGAGCGCCGCATCTTTGAGCCCTACCTGGCGCGCCACGACAGCCTGAACTGGTTCCACGGGCACAACAACTGGAACGGCGTCTGCAACAGCGCCGTCGCCGCCACCTTCCTGCACCTGGAACAAGACACGGGCAGGCTGGCCCGCGCCCTGAGCCTGGCCCTGGAGGGGCTGGAGGTCTTTTTGGCGACGGCCTTCGAGTACGAGGGCAGTTCCACCGAGGGGACCAGCTATTGGCAGTACGGACTGAGCAACCTGATCGCTTTCAGCGAGATGCTGCGACTCCGCACCGCCGGTGCCATCGACCTGCTGGCCCTGCCGCGCCTGAAGGACATCGCCCACTATCCGACGCGCACCATGCTCTCGGTGGGTCGCTATGCCAACTTTGCCGATTGCGAAGAGGTCGTGGCCTTCAACCCGGGCCTCTTTGGCCGGATGGCCGAGCGCACCGGCGTACCGGCGCTGAAAGAGGTGCTGGCCGAGGGCGCCCCGCTGCTCCGGGAGACGAACTGGGGCCGCTTCCACAAGATGTGGCGGGCCCTGGCCTGGTGGGACGGCCAGCGGCCCCAGGCCATCACCATCGGCGATACCTGGGCGCGCGACGTCGGCCTGGTGCGCCTGGCCGCGACGCTGCCCAATGGCGCTCCGGTCGTCCTGGCGGCCAAGGCTGGGCACAACGCCGAGAACCACAACCACAACGACGTTGGCAGCTTTATCCTGCACGTGGACGGCGAGAGCCTGCTCTGCGAGCCGGGTCGAGGGCTCTACAGCCGAGACTATTTCAGCCCGCGCCGCTATGAGAATATCTTTGCCAGCTCTTTCGGCCACAGCGTCCCCGTCGTGGCCGGGCAGCTCCAGGCCCCGGGCCGCGAGCGCGAGGGGCACATCACCGGCTTTGCCAGCGGCCGCCGGCGCTTCGTCAAGATCGACATGCTCAAGGCCTATGACTTTCCCGACGCCGAGACCATCGAGCGCGAGATCAGCCTGGACTGGGCTGCCGGCACGATCACCATCGAGGACTCGTTCCTCTTTGACAAGACCTCGCAGCCCATCGAGGAGGCCTTCGTCACCTGGCAGGAGGTGACCGTCGAGGGCGCCACCGCCCGCATCCTGGGTGAGCGACACGTGCTCGAGCT
>JAAYEA010000246.1 GCA_012689325.1 Chloroflexota bacterium | reverse complement strand
GGCGAGCTGAATATGGCGGATGGCAACACCCTGGTCGATTTCGTGACCTGGGCGGTGCAGACCTACCCGGCGGACAAGTACGCGCTGATCATGTCTGACCACGGCATGGGCTGGCCCGGCGGCTGGAGCGACCCCGCGCCGGCCAGCAGGGCCAGGACCAACGCGCCTATCGCGCAGGCTCTGGGCAATCAGATGTATCTGAGCGAGCTGGACGCCGCCCTGCAGGCGATTCAGCAGCGCACCGGCGTGGACAAGCTCGAGCTGGTGGGGATGGATGCCTGCCTGATGGGGCACATCGAGGTGCTGAGCGCCCTGGCGCCCTATGCGCGCTACGCGGTGGTCTCGCAAGAGACCGAGCCAGCGCTGGGCTGGGCCTATGCCGGATTCCTGAGCGAGCTGCAAAAGAACCCGAGCATGACCGGCGCCGAGCTGGGCAAATACATCGTCAGCAGCTATATCCAGCAAGACGAGCGGATCGTGGACGACCAGCAGCGGGCCGAGCTCTCCCGCCAGGGGTCGCCCATGGGCGGGTTGTGGGGTTCCATGGGCGCCATCAGCGCTGCCGAGATGGCGCGCCAGATGGGGCGGGACATCACCCTGGCCGCCGTGGACCTTTCCGCGGTGCCGGCGCTGGTGGATCACGTGAACCAACTGGCCTTTGCGCTCCAGGGCGCGACCCAGAACGAGGTGGCCCGCGCGCGCACCTACACCCAGTCCTTCACCAGCGTCTTTGGGCAGGGCACGCCTCCCTCGTACATCGACCTCGGCCACTTTGCCCAGTTGCTCAAGCAGACGCGCGCCGGGGCCGCCGTGAACCAGGCCGCGGACGGGGTGTTGGCGGCTTTAGGGCAGGCGGTGATCGCCGAAAAGCACGGCTCCGGCAAGGCGGGCGCGACGGGCGTCTCCATCTATTACCCCACCTCGCAGCTCTACCGCTCGCCCCTCACCGGGCCGCAGTCGTACAACACGATCGCCGGCCGGTTCGCTAACGAGTCGCTCTGGGAGGACTTTTTGACCTTCCACTATACCGGCAAGGGCTTTGCGGCGGCGCTCGCCCCGGCGACCGTCCCCGAGAGCTCCGGCACGGTGAGCGCGCCGGGCACGGGGGCCATCACGCTTTCCAGCATCAAGGCCTCGTCCAAGGTGGCCGCGCCTGGCCGCCCGATCCTCTTCAGCACCGAGATCAGCGGCAACAACGTGGGGCACGTGCTGTTCTTCACCGGTTTCTACGATTCCGCGTCCAATTCGGTCTTTGTGGCCGATATGGACTATTTGGAGAGCGCCGACACCCGCGAGGTCAACGGCGTGTATTACCCCGTCTGGCCGGAGGGCGGGTTCACCCTCGAGTTCGAGTGGGAGCCGCTGATGTTCGCCGTGGGCGACGGCACCGACTATGAGGTGATGCTGCTCAACCCGGTATCCTATGGCGTCGAGCCCGAGAACGCCACCTACACGGTCGATGGCATCTATACCTACGCGAACGGAGCCCAGCGCTACGCCCGGCTCTACTTCCGCGACGAGATGCTGCGCCAGGTGTACGGCTTTACCGGCGAGGGGACGAGCGGTTCCCCGCGCGAGATCCAGCCCGAGACCGGCGACAAGTTTACCTCGCTGGACGTCTGGCTGGACCTGGATGCGCAGGGCAAGGTGGTGCGGCGTTCCTATCAGCAGGGCGGCACGTTGACCTTCCGCGACCAGATGTTCAGTTGGATGGAGCTGGATGCCGCGGTAGGCGACTATATCGTCGGGTTCATCGTGCAGGACCTGGATGGCAACAGCTATGAGGCCTACACGCAGGTGACCGTGCAGTAGGCGCGGCTTTCCAGGGTAACTCAAATACAAAGGGCGGCGAGGGAACAATCCCTCGCCGCCCTCTTTGTTGTGGCAGAGCCGATGCTCGCTAAGACTTGGGATAGGGTTTCCCCTGGCCCAGCACCTCGTCCACCGTGGGCATCCATTCGCTGATGAGGATGTGCTGCGGGCAGAGGTCCTCGCACAGGCGGCACTGGATGCAGGCGCTGGCGCGCTCGCCCTCGGCCACCCCGGCGTACTCCTCGCGCGCGTCCGACAGGCTATCGAACATGGCGCCGTTATTATAGATCTCGAAATTGTAGGGGATCTCGACGCCATTGGGGCACGGCATGCAATAGCGGCAGCCGGTGCAGGGGATGGGGCAGGAGGCGCGGTAGGCTTCGCGCGCCTGGGCGATCATCTTGTGTTCGGCGGCGGTGAACTTGGCGCCGGAGGCTGCGGCGCTGGCCAGGTTTTGCTCCACCTGCTCCATGGTGCTCATGCCGCTCAAGACCAGCGAGACCTCGGGCTGGTCCCAGAGCCATTGCAGCGCCCAATCCGCCGGCGTCCGTTTGGTCTTGGCCTTGTTCAGCGCAGCCTGGACCTGAGGCGGCGGCGCGGCCAGCTTGCCGCCCAGCAGCGGCTCCATGACCACCACGGCCAGGCCCTTGGACGCCGCGTATTTCAGCCCCTTGAGGCCCGCCTGCGTCTCGATGTCCATATAGTTGTACTGAATCTGGCAAAAGGCCCACTTGTCGTAGGCGTCCACGATCTCTTGGAAGACGTCGTAGACGTCGTGGAAAGAAAAGCCGAGGCAGCCGATGCGCCCATCGGCGATGGCTCCCTCCGCCCACCGGAGCACGCCGAGCTTGTGCACGTTGCGCCAGGTCTTTTGCTCGAGCGAATGCAACAAGTACATGTCGATGTGGGTGGTTTGCAGCTTGGCCAGTTGCTCGTTGAGGATGCGGTCGAAATCAGCGGCCTCTTTGACCTGCCAGACCGGCAGCTTGGTGGCCAGCTTGACCTTGGCGCGGTAGCCGTCCTGCAGCGCGCGCCCCACCACCCGCTCGCTGTTGCCGCCGTGGTAGCCATAGGCGGTATCCACATAGTTGACGCCCTGGTCGATGGCGTGACGGATCATCCGAATGGCCTCCGGCTCGTCGATCTGGCTGGAGGAGCCCTTGGTGGGCAGCCGCATGCAGCCAAAGCCAAGCGCTGAGGCCCGATAATCCAGTTTTCCGAACTTGCGGTATTGCACGATACATCTACCTCCCGAGTCTCTTATAATCCTGTGGTGACGCTTATGCCGGGGCGAGGCTGTGCAGCCAGGCCACTGGCCCCGGTTTGACGTACATCTCCAGGGAGAGCGCGGCCTCCGGCAGAGGCCAGGTGGCGCGCAGGTGGTCCCCGACGACCTCGCAACGGATCTCCATCTTGGGGTCGCTTGTCCCCTGGGCGCGCAGGCTCACCCCTAGGATTATACCCCCTTCCCGTATCTCGGCAAAGTTGATGGCGCGCTCCTCGCCCTGGTAGAGGACGACGTCCAAGAAGGCGTTGTTGCCCTCGCGGCCCGCCTCGGCGCGGGCGGGCCAATCGCCCAGGGCGGCATAGGGCACCAGCAGATCCATCTGGGCGCCGCCCAGGTCCAGATGGGCGACCTGCCCGAGCTGCCAGGGGCCCGACTGCCAGGACGCGGGCATATTCTGGAATTCGAAACGCAGGCGCAGGTCGCGGGCGCGGATGGTGGCGTCCCTGACCTTGTCCAGGTTGACGTGCGTATCGCCATAGTCGGTGGCGAAATTGACGCCCGCCAACACGCAGCCGCCGGACTGGACGCAAAAGACCTGCGCCGAGCAATAGTCATAAAAGTCGTGAAGGAAACGCGCCTGCAGCGCCTGCGGGTGCTGGCGCGCGCCCCAATAGGCCACCAAGGGGCGGTGCTGGTTCCAGAAGCCCATGCGGTTGGCCGAGCCGAGGGCGAAAGCCTCCTCCAGGTGCGTCGTGCCGATGACCGGCTTGTCGTGGCCGGCGTCGAGGACGCGGGCCAGGGCGCGGCCCCGGAGAAAGACCTGCACCTCGTCGCGCGGCCCGTCCAGCGTGGCAAAGGCGGGGCGGTAGCGCTCCGGGCAAGCGAGCGCGAGCCGGGCCGACTCGATGCTGGGCGGCGGCTCGCCCTGGGGAAAGAAGTCCACTGCCCCATGGCAGGCGCGCTGGATGAAGGCGAGGGTGCCGGGTTGCAAGAGGGTGGCATAGCAGCGGCTGTGCGGCCCCGCCCATTGGTTCGTCGGCGGATGGAAGCGGCGGGCCACGTCGCGCCAGCCGATCTCGTGCAGCTCGGCGAGCATCTGCTGAGCCCAGGGGTCCTTGATGTGCATACGCATCAGGGAGAGCAGGCGCAGGGCTACCACCGTATAGGTGGGGCTGTTGAACTCGACAAAGCCATCCTGCTCCAGGGTATAGTCGTAGAAGCGCTGCAGGCGCATCTGGGCGTAGGCCAGCAGGTCGGGGACGTCGTAGCGCTCGGCGGCGACGTAGGTCACGTAGGTGCCCATGATGGCAATGTTGGTATAGCCGGGGCCAACGTCGCGCCGCTGGATGGAGCGGCAGGCGTGCAGGATGGACTCGTCCAGGCGCTGGGCTAGGTCGGCGGGCAGGCGGTCGTGGTGGTCGAGGGCCACCTGCAAGAGCTGGGCGCCGTTAAAGTCGGCCCAGTTCCAATCCGGCGGAGACATTTTCTCCAGCGGCTCCTCCATGAACCAGGACCAGAGGCCGTAGGTGCGGCTCTGAGGGTCTTGGTCCTGCAGGGCGATGACGCGGTCGAGGATGTGGCAGGCGCGCTCCCGCCGCCAGGGCTCGCCGGCGTCCAGCAGGGCGACGGCATAGGATAGGGCGGAGCGGGTGGGATGGGTGAAGCCGCCTTTGAGGGTGGTGTGATAGCCGGGCGAATGGAATGGCTCGCGCAACATCCGCTCGAGGGGGTCGTATTGCGCGTCCAGCGGACCCAGGGCGGCGAGTAGCTCGCGATGCTGTTCCGGCGTTAGCATGCCATGCCTCCTACCGCGCAAAGAACATCTTGAGGATATCGTCTTTGGTGAGCGCGCCCGCCTCGAACCTTTTTCTGAGCTGGGCCACCTGCTGGCCGAGGTCGGCCATGGCGGCGGGGACGCCCCCCTCGCGCTCCAGGGGCAGCGCGTCCGGCAACGTGGGCGGCTCGCCGTGGGTCAGCCGAACCATGGTCTCGAGCACCTGGCTGTTGGCGGGGATCCCGGCGTGGCTCTCTTCCACATAGAGGGTGCGCACCCCCCGCTGGCGCGTGGACCAGAGGGGCACGGTGTCGTCGCCGCTGTTATCGCCGCGCTCCTCCAGAATGGGGATCAGCAGCGGCGGCGCCTCCCCGCCATCCTGCTCGGCGGCGAGGC
>JAAYEA010000029.1 GCA_012689325.1 Chloroflexota bacterium | reverse complement strand
TGTCCCGCGTCGAGCTGGTGGTGAACGGCGAGGTGCGCGAGAGCGTCGCCGTCGGCCCCTGGCAGGCGGCGGGGCATTGGTCGGTCAAGGCCGACAAGAGCTGCTGGCTGGCGCTCCTGGTGCGCGGGCATTACGAGGACAAGCCCGAGATCATCGCCGCCCACACCTCGCCGGTGATGGTCAGCGTCGAGGGGTCGGAGCTGCTGGCCGCCGCCGACGCGGTGACCATCCTGGAGCAGGTGGAGGGTGCGCTGGCTTACCTGGACACCATCGGCACCCGCGCCGACGAGGCCGCCTACAAGCGCATGCGCCTGGTGCTGGTCTCGGCGCACCGCGCGCTGCACAACCGCATGCACCAGCTCGGCCACTATCACGATCACACGCCGGTGACGGACCACCCGGAGCATCACTAGAGAGTGACAGGTTACAAGTTGCAGGTTGCAGGTTAGGAGTCGAAAGTCGAAGGTCAAGAGCCGAGCCGCGCAGGGCGTCAGTTGGGGCGGGGCGCCCCCGCCATCGACGCAGAGGCAGGTCCGGGACGCGGAGCGCGCTGGCCTGATGCGCCGGATCCGCGCGGTCCGTGGAAATCCGCGTATAGACCCAAGGAGAGAGATGAACGAGCGAGAGAACCAAGAGATGTTGGCCCTTTATGCGGGGCTCCGGGTGGCCGACGTGCGCGACGGCATGGACTGGAACATGATGCACCACTATGGCTCCATGTCGCCCGCCATCCGCCCGCTCTACCGGGCCCGCGCCATCGGCATCGCCCGCACGGCGCGCTACCTGCCCTATCAGGGCACGGTGCCCAGCATGACCCCCGACGAGTACACCGAGTGGGTGCGCTGGTACTATAAGGAGGTCTGCAACTACCCCTGGATGGAGGACGTGCAGCCCGGCGATTTCGTGGTGATCGACCAGTCGGGCGTGGACGTGGGGTTGATGGGCTCCAACAACTCGCTGGGCGGCGTGCGCCGCGGCGCGGTCGGCTATGTCACCAACGGCGGCGTGCGCGACACCGACGAGCTGATCTTGCAGCGGATCCCCTTCTGGAGCGCCATGTGCTCCCAGGGGATGGTGCAGGGGCGCGTCCAGTTCGACGCCAAGGATGTGCCGGTGAGCGTCGGCGGCGTACTGGTGCACCCCGGCGACGTGGTGGTGGCCGATGGCGACGGCGTCATCGTCGTGCCGCGGGGGATCGCCGCCGAGGTGGCCCGCTACGCCCGCCGCGAGCTGGAAGGGGACAAGGCCGGCCGCCGCAAGCTCTACGAGGCGCTGGGCCGCGAACTGGACGATACAGTAAGGTAAGGCCACCGCAGAGGCGCGGAGGGCGCAGAGATAGAAGAGGAAAAGGACCTCTGCGTCCTCTGCGTCTCAGCGGTGGGTTTCCCGGCCAGTGGAGGAGCGCCATGACACCCAAAATGCGTCCCTATGGCGGCGAAGAGGATTACTGGCGGCTGCGCGCTTTGCTGCGCGAGGCTTTTTGGCGCAACGGCCGTCGCGAGCGGTGCTGGCAGGTGGCGCGCCTGGACTATTGGCGCTGGCATGGCCTGCGCAACGTGGACCCGCAGCCCATCGAGGGCCTGATCTACCTCTGGGAGGCGGCCGGCCAGCTCGTCGCGGCGCTGAACCCCGAGGGACGGGGCGAGGCCTTTTTCCAGGTGCACCCCGATCACCGCACGCCGGCGCTGGAGGAGGAGATGCTCGCCCTGGCCGAGGAGCGGCTCGCCGCCCCCACGCCCGAGGGCAAGCGCCGGCTCGAGGTCTGGGCCCGGCGCGACGACGAGCTCCGCCGCGAGCTGTTGGCGCGCCATGGCTACGCCCCCGGCGCCTGGCCGGAATACGGGCGCCAGCGCTCCCTGGATCTCCCCATCCCCGCCGCCCCGCCGCCGGAGGGGTATACGGTGCGCTCGCTGGGCGGACCGGAGGAGCTCCCCGCCCGGAGTTGGGCCTCCTGGCGCGGCTTTCACCCCAACGAGCCAGACGACAAGTACGACGGCTGGACCTGGTACCGCCACATCCAGAGCGCGCCGATCTACCGCCGCGACCTGGACATGGTCGCCGTGACCGCCACGGGCGAGATCGCCGCGTTTTGCACCCTGTGGTACGATGACGTCACCCGCACCGGCTATTTCGAGCCGGTGGCCACCGTCCCGGAGCACCAGCGGCGCGGGCTGGGCAAGGCCGTGATGGGCGAGGCCATGCGCCGGGTCAAGGAGATGGGCGCCACATTGGTGACCGTCGCGGGGTTTTCCACCGCCGCCAACGCGCTGTATGGCTCGGTGATGGGCTGCGAGCCCGAGATCACGGAGGCATGGGGAAAAGCGTGGTAAGAGGGGATCCTCGCACAGGGTGAGCCCAGGAGTGACAAGATGGCCGACATTCAGATCAAGCGGGTCTATGAGCCAGCCAGCCCCGAGGATGGTTGGCGCGTCCTGGTGGATCGGCTGTGGCCGCGCGGGATGACCAAGCAGCGAGCGCAGGCGGACCTGTGGCTCAAGGAGGCGGCGCCGAGCACGGAGCTGCGCCTGTGGTTCGGGCACGACCCCGCCAAGTGGGACGAGTTCATGCGGCGCTACCGGGCCGAGCTGGACGCCCAGCCCGAGGCGGTGGCGGCGCTCCTCGCGGCCGCGGCGCGGGGCCGGCTCACGCTCCTCTACTCGGCGCGGGACGAAACGCGCAACCAGGCCGTGGCGCTGCGGGAGTACCTCCTGGCGCGCCTGGCCTCAGCGCCCAGCTAGGCCATGCCGAGATGGTGGCGGCTTTAGCTGCTCCTGGCCGCGGCGCTCCGCTGGGGCGACGGGACCTGGACCAACTGCCCCGTGTCTGCCGCGTCGCGGGCGGCGAGGAGAAAACGCGCCATCCGCAGCGTCTCGGCGGTGGAGTAAAATCCGGACCCCTCGCCCATGAGCGTGGCGACGTACTCGTTGGCCACGGCCAGCGGCGGCGTGGGCCCGCGCCCGATCACCTGCGGCTCGGCGTCGTTGCTCAGCAACGTGCCAACCTCATCCACCACCTCGACGATGCCGCGCGTCCCGGCGATGCGCAGCCGGTCGTCGCCGTGGCTGGGGGCCATGGCCGGCCGGAGATAGTCGGCGGTGAGGGTGGCTGCCACGCCGCCCTCCATCCGCGCCAGCAGCGCCACGTGGTCCTCCATCTCGCCATACTCGGGGCGCGAGAGGTTCCCCTGCCACCCCTGAAACGAGAGATAGCCCAGGCCGCTGGCCCAGCTCGCGTAATCGATGGCGTGGCTGGCGACCCACATCACCAGCCCGGCGAAATGCGCGCGCTTTTTGAAGAAATCGGGGCGCGTGCCAAAGCGGTAGGATTTCTGCGCGGTGACCAGCACCGGTTGGCCGATGCGCCCGGACCGGACCGCCTCGCGCGCGGCGCGGAAAGCGGGGTTCATCCGCGAGGCGAACTCGGTGATGAAGCAGAGGGAGGGGTTGGCGGCGCAGAGCGCCTCCGCCTCGGCCAGTTGCGCCCAAGAGTTGAGCGCGGGCTTGTCCGTGATGACGTGGATGCCGCGGCGCAGGCATTCCAGCGCCACCTCGCCGTTGTGGGCGTACCAGCAGCCCAGCGTGGCCACGTCCGGCCTCACCTGGTCCAGCATCTCCAGGTAGCCCCGCTCGAACACCGGGATGGCGGCCCCCGCGAGCAGCACCCGCGCCTCACCATAGCCATCGCTGGCGGCGGCGGCGTACTTGACGCCGCGGATGGTGCCAAAGGCGGCGGCGAGGTTGAAATGCCCCGCATCCCCGATGCTGGCCACCCTCAGTTGCTCCGGCATGCGCGCATCCTTTCCCGCCCCGCTCACGAACGGCGCGGGCGTCTCTCGCTTCGATAGTTGCCGACAAAGAGGATGCCGACGAGGTAGCCGATCAGCGCCCCCTCGCCCAGCATGAACATCCCCACCAGCGAGAGGGCGATGAACCCATAATAGAACAGGGTCGCATAGCCCACCTGCCGGTCGGTGGTCTCGGGGTTGGCGATGAGCTTGTCATAGCCCATCTTCATGGCGACGCCCCAAAAGAGGGCGCCGACAAAGAGGATCGCTTGCAGCGGTTTCATGGGGATGCGCCTATCGTATATCGCAGATCGCTTATCGCAAGGCCGGTGAATGGAATTCACCGGCTTTGGCCGGCAGGTCCCCTGCGGCATGGAATGCCGTAGGGACCTGCCAATCTCAGCCAGGGACCTCCGGTCCCTGGCGTCCCTATCCCTAAAACTCGGTCACGCCGGTAAAGTTGAAATCGCGCACCACCAGCGCGGGCACCCGCGCGCCGTCCACCAGCTTGGCCGTGCGGCCCACCTTTTCCACCTGGTTCAGCGCCTCCAGCATGCTCTGGGTGAAGCGCAGGTTCTTGACCGGATCGGTGATCTCGCCGTTTTCGATCTTGAAAGTCCCGTCGCGGGTCATGCCCGTGAGGATGGCCTTGCGGCGGTCCAGCGGGTTCACATAGTGGAAACGCGTCACCCACAGCCCCCGATCGATGGAGCGGATCATGGCGCGCTTGTCGTCCGAGCCAGGCGTCATAAACAGGTTCATGGCATAAGGGCCCATGGCGTTGGGCGAAGGGAGCGCGTGGCCGGTGGAGGTCTTGCCCTCCTTCCGCGCCGTATACGAGTCATAGACCACCGCCCGGGCGATGCCCGCGAGGATGATCTCCACCCGCTGCTTGGGCATCCCCTCATAGTCGAAGGGGCGGGGCAGCCCCAAGGGGTTGCTGCCGTCATCCACGATGGTGATGCGCGGGTCGCCGATCACCTGGCCCAGCTTGCCGGTCAGGAAGCTCTGCCCCTCCTGCACCGCCAGCGCGCCAAAGCCCATGTAGCTCAAATAGTGGACGATCTCGGCGACGGCGTACTCTTCCAGGATCACCGTGTAGCGCCCCGGCTCGATGGTGGTCGGGTTCTTGCTGATGATGGCGCGCTTGACGGCGTTATCGCCCAGCTCCTCGATGTTAAAGCTGCTCACGTCCCAGGCCTGGGATTCGCCGTAGCCCGAGCTGTTCTCCGACATGACCACCGTCACCAGGTGCGCCTCGGTGGCGGGGTGATAGGCCCGCACGCCCAGCGAGTTGGCCACGGCCAGCTCGGTCACCTCGGTGGTAAAGGCGCCGGAGGCCGACAGCTTGGCCTCCTGCGCGCGCCGGCAGATGATCCCCACCCCCTTGGCGCGATCCTCCGGCGTATAGGCCGCGGTCGCCTCGGAGTAGCCCTGGACCGTCTGGATCGGCAGCGGCGCGGGCAGCGACTCGAAATCGGGCTGCTCCGGCTGAAAGCGCGCCACCGTCACGGCCGCCTCGGCCACTTTGTCTAGCCCCGCCGGGCTCAGGTCGTTGGTGGAGGCGACGCCGACCCGTTTGCCCAGCACGGCGCGCACGCGGACCTCGGCGTTGCTCTCCGAGACGTTCTGGTGGATCGTGGAATTCGCAAAGCGCGTCAGGTGGCTGTCCTTGCCCAGGTAGAGCACCTCGGCCTGGTCCGCCTTGGAGCGAGCCAGCACGCCTTCCAGGATCGCGCGGATCTCGTTTTCCCCTCGCATGATGCTCCTTTCTGGATCTTACGCCATCTCCCAATCGTCCACGATGTGGCGCTGCACCATGATGTCGCGCTTTTCATCGTCCAGCGGCTTGAGCAGGATAGCGCCCATATCGAACCACTCCACCGTGCCGATCAGGCGCTCCTCGTTGCGCAGCACCAGCACGATGGTATGGGCGTTATCTTGCGCCTCGGAGAGAAAGGCTGTCAGCGCCTTGCGGGAGCGGCGACGCCGCCACTGCATCTCTTCCACCGGCACGCCGTAATACTCGGCCAGCCGGGCCACCAGCTCGTTATCGCCGCAGTCGCGGTAGCGCTGCTCGATCTCGTTGATCGGCCAGGGGCTGGGCAGCCCCAGCTTGGTGGCGATGTCCTGGGTGGACTCGCCGCCATGGACAGCGCGCAGGTAGCGCAGATAATCTCCCAGGCTCATGGCCCTACTCCTCTCCGGTATAGTAGGCGATGGCCAGCTTGTTCAGCGTCACCTCGGCGCCATCAGGAGTCACGACGGTGATGTTATACGGGCCAAAGCCGATCACTCGACCGGTGAGCTTGTCCCCGTTGAACAACACAAAGTCCAGCGGCTTTTCCGTGTCCTGCCTGTCCTGGAGGTAGTGGAGCTCGAAGGCGTCCACCGACTCGGGGAGATAGGGGCGGCGCTTTTTGGCTCCCTTGGGCCGCTCGGTAACGATCCGCTCCTGCAACACCTTGAGCCAGCGGCTGGCCTCCATGCGATCCAACTGCGCCAGGGGCGTCCCCATCTCGCGCTCCAGCGCGGCCTGGTCCCACTCGAAGAGTTGCGCCAGGCTCAACAGGTGCTGGACCTGCGATTCGCGCGCCTTGGAGGGGCCGCGGGGCTCGCGGCGGGGCGGGCGTTCCCGGCCCCCATAGGGCGGGGCGGAGCGCGGCTCGCTGGGACGTGCCGCCGGCGGGGCAGCGGGGCGCTGGGGCTCGTCCTCGGCGGCGCGCCGCGGCGGCCGGACCTCGTCCGTCAGGTTGGCGGGGATGGGATCGGACAGGGCCTTGATGTCCATCACGTCCACATAGAGCGCCTTCGCGATAGCCTCCAGGTTCCTCATGGGGACCGAGCGCGCGCCCTCCTCGTACTCGTGGAGCAGGCGCGCGGGGATGCCGGCGCGCGCGCTAAGCTGCGCGACGGTCATCTGCTTTTTCAGCCGAATCTTCCACAGATCATCCATGGTGCTCTATTCCCCTTCTCATCGATCAGCGCGCGCAGAGCCGCGCGGCGATCAACTGGTCTTTCAGCCGGATATTGCTTTGGCGGTCAGCGCACGATGCCCGTGCGCACATGGCGAAAGCGGGCGGGAGCGGTGCCATGCCCAACGTGCGCGGTCTGGCCAGGCTGGCCCTTGCCGCAGTTGGCCGTGCCCCACAGCTTCCAGTGTTTGCTGCCGCAGACGGCATCGCACGCCCCCCAGAACTCGGGCGTGATGCCGGTATAGGTCGCGTTCTTGTACATCTGGCCCAGCTTGCCGTCCTTGATCCCCCAGGCGATCTCGGTGCCGAACTGGAAATTGAGCCGCTTGTCGTCGATGCTCCAGCTCTTGTTCGTCTCCATATAGATGCCCTCGTCGGTATCGGCGATGAGGTCATCGAACTCCCAATTCCCCGGCTCCAAGTTGATGTTGGTCATGCGGATGATGGGGATGCGGTTCCAGCCATCGGCGCGCATGGTCCCGTTGCTCACCTGGCCCAACTCGGCGGCGGTTTCGCGGGAGGTGAGGTAGCCGACGAACAGCCCATGATCGATGATGGGCGTGCGCTGGGCGGGCACGCCCTCGTCGTCGTAGCCAAAGCTGCCCAGCCCGCCGGGGATGGTGGCGTCGGCGGTGATATTGACCACCTCGGAGCCGTAGCGGAAATTCCCCAGCTTGTCCGGCGTGAGAAAGCTGGTGCCGGCATAGCTGGCCTCGCTGCCAAAGACGCGGTCCAGCTCGATGGGGTGGCCGCAGGACTCGTGCACCTGCAAGCCGAGCTGCGTCCCATCCAGGATCAGCGTGGTGACGGCGCTGGGGCACTGCGGCGCGGTCAGGAGCGCCACGGCCTGCTCGGCGATGCGCCCCGCGTGGCCGGGGAGGTCCAGCTCGCGCACCAACTCGTAGCCGCGGGTGGCCTGGTGTCGGCCGAAGGAATTGGGGTAGGAGCGCTTTTGCACCTCGCCCTCGCCCACCGCCAGCGCCTCGATCCCCGCGCCGGTCTCGATGATCTCTTGCTCGATATAGCTGCCCTCGGTGCTGGCAAAAGTCTGCGCCTCGCGGATGCACTCCATGCTGCCCCGCGCCACGCGGACGCCAGGCACGCGGCGCATCTCGGCGTCGGCGGCCATCAGGAGCGCCAGCTTGTCTTCCAGGGAGACGCTAAAGGGGTCGGTCTCCACCGCGGTGCGATAGGTGGCCCGGTGGCTCATCGCCGGGCCGAGCTGGACGTCCTTGGTCTTGACCAGGGCGCTGGCCCGGGCGATCTGCACCGCCAGCGCGGTCACGCGGTCGATCTCTGCGGGCGTCACCAGCGAGCTGCTGGCAAAGCCCCAGGCGCCGTTCACGATCACCCGCACGCCGAAACCCAGCTCCTCATCCTGCACCAGGCCAGCCACCTCGCCATTCTTGACGGCCACCATCTGGTCTTGCTTGCGGATGATGCGGATATCGCCGTAAGAGGCCCCCTTGACTTGGGCCAGGTTCAAAGCGCGATTCGCTAGGTCCTTCAATGTGAACCTCCTCTCGAACTCTGACGGGGGCGGGCGCGCAAGGACTTGACGGCGCGCCCCAACGGGATAGAATATAAGAGAAATCTGATTCCTGGCAAATCTCTGCGCCGGGGCGGAAAGCAAGAGGTGGGAAGATGCCCATTTACGAGTATATCTGCGACCACTGCCACGAAAAGTTCGAGTTGCTGCGCTCCTTTAGCAAGGCCGACGCGCCCGCGCCCTGCCCCGTGTGCGAGCACGAGGGGCGCCGCTGCGCCGTGACGACTTTTGCCTGCGTCAGCAAAGGCGCCGGAGGCGAGACCCATTCGGTGGGCGGAGGCGGCTGCGCTTCCTGCGCTTCCGGCTCATGCGCGGGGTGCAAACACTAGCGGACCACGGCCGCGTGCACAAACTGATAAGGCCTTCTGAACACCGGCAGGACCAACGACTGCCGGTGTTCCGTTTGCACGTGCAAGCCCGAGTAGGTCCCTTTCATCAGGTCCAGGATGCCGCCGCGGCGGGTGATCGCCTCCTCGATGGTCTCCGGGTCGCCGACGGCCTGCAAAAGATAGGGCCCGGTGACGGTGACCCCGTCCACCACGGTGCGCTGTCCCTGGGCCGCCACGATGGAGGCGGCGACGATGCGCTGCCCATTCAGCGAGATCGCCTCCGCGCCCGCGTTGCGCAGCTCGTTCACCATGTCTTGCAGGTCATAGACGCTGATCTCCCCATCCAGCGTGATCTGCACGCCGGGGCCGTTCACTTCCACCAGCCCGTTGGCCACCTTGAGCCGGGTCAGCTCCTCCACCAGCGCCTGCAACGAGGCTTGCCGGTTGTCCTCCTGAAAGGCGATCACCTGGGTCTCGAGCTGTTCCACCTCGCTGCGGAGCCGCGCGTTTCCCTCCACCAGGTTGCGCACCATGTAGGCCTGCTCCACCGGGCTGGCCAGGATCGGCGTCTGCCGGATGGTGGCCTGGGTGCGCCACTGCGCCGCCATCACCACCCCGGTAAGAAAGCAGACGATGGTGACGATGGCCTGGAGGGCGGGCTGGTTCCTGTGCTTCACGGCGACTCCTACTTGGCCGGTCCGGCATAGCGAATCGCAAAGCTGCCCTGGAAAGCGGGCACGGTCAACTCGGCTTGCTGCGCGGCGCGGTACTGCAGGCCATAGACCTTGGCCCGCGCCTTGAGCTCGGCGAGGCTGGCCGCGTCGGCCAGGGTCGCGTCCAGCTTGTTGGCATCCCCGATGGCCTTGATCTCGTAGGGCGGCGAGAGGCGCGTGTCGTTCACCATGATGGTGTTGCCCACGCAATAGATGGCTGTGGTGCCGACGACGCGTTCCTCGTTGACCGCCACGGCCTCGGCATTGCTGGCCCACAACAGGTTCACCACGTCGCGGATGTCATAGTCATGCAGGATATAGTTGTTGAGGTCCGCGTTGGGGGGGAGGTTCTCCACGGCGCTATCCCCCAAGGTCAGACGGATGCCAGGGCCGCGCACGGAGCGCAACCCCGCCACGATCCGTTGGGCTTCCAGATCCGCGGCCAGCTCGTCCAGCAGCTCGGAGCTCTCGGTGGATTCGTCCTGCAGCCGGGTGAGCTCGGAGCGCAGCAGGGCGATGCGCCCCTTGAGGGCGGTCTGCTCGTCTTCCAGCCGGCGGATGGTGTCGGCCAGGTCTTCGCGAGAGCTCAACGAGGCGGGCTGGGTGGTTTCCGGCGTGATATTCCACTGGGCAGCAAAAATAAAGCCGAGCAGCAGCCCAGCAGCGACGAGGGCGATATTCCAGCCCAATCTGGATAGCATCGGCTTGGCATTCATTGGCTTGCAGGGACCATCACCCTAACGCTAGTAAGCGGGATAAGCATCGAGGGCCCTGGAAAAGGCCCTCGATGAGACCGGTTCGACGGGTTTTCGAAGTCACACAGCCCCAAAAGTGGGTCAGCGGTTCTCCGTGATGCGGATGTCATAGCTCTTGTTGTTGTTCGTCAGCTGCTTTTCCCCGGCCACCGCGGCCAGACCTATCTCTAGGCGATAGTGTGACCCTTGCGGCGAGGGGATGAGGCTGCTGAACTGCACGATCTCGATGGCGCCGGGCGCCAAGCTCTCGACCTTTTGCTCCTGCTGGACCGAGTCTTTTGCCTCGTCGCCCGATAGCTTGGCCGTGACCTTGATATCGGCCTCTTTGCGATAGCCGCGGTTCTCCACGGCCACGCGCAGCGTGACTTGGCCATCCTTTGGAAGGGACTTGAGCGAGTTGAGCGGGGGGTCGAACTCGACAGCGAGGATGGAAAGGTCGTGCTCCTCGCCCATCACCAGGCCCGCCAGCGCCGCCGCCCGCTTGTCCGTCGCCGGCTCGCCGACGATCTCGCTCACTTGCACGCACCCGACGGAGGCCAACAGCAGCAAGGCCAGGGTGCAAGCAAGGAGGTATTTCCGATTGGTCATATATCCTCCTGGAGCGCGCCTTGAGCGCAGAGCCACCTGCCCCCCGGCCGGTTCCTTCCGAGGTCAGCGGCCAGTCAAGGGAAACAAGCAGGCCCGCACTAGCCGCTCCTCCTCGCTAATCATATCGCGAATCGGCCCGGTTGTCAAGTTGGGTGGGTCAGCCCGGGTTGGGGCACGCATTACCTCCGTTGCCCCCCGCGCAGAGGACGCCATCCGGAGGATTGCGCTACACCGTGGCGCAACCCCCATTCCATGGGGCGCACTCTGGGTTGCGCGCCTGCCCGCCGTCCGCTTGCCCTCCCGGGCAAAAGCCGCTATAATCTCGCCGTTTCCTATTTCCCAGCGAGGCCAAGCCATGTCCTTTCGGTTCGATCTGCTTCACCGCGATGAGCGCACGGCGGGCCGTGTCGGGGTGGCCCATACCCCCCACGGCGACCTCCCCACCCCCGTGTTTGCCCCCGTGGGCACCCAGGCCACGGTCAAAACGCTCTCGCCGGACGAGCTCCGCGAGCTGGGCGCCACGCTCATCCTCGCCAACACCTATCACCTCTACCTGCGCCCCGGCTCCGACCTGGTGGCCGAGATGGGCGGGCTGCACCGCTTCATGGGCTGGGACCGCCCCATCCTCACCGATAGCGGCGGCTTTCAGGTCTTTAGCCTGGAGACGCTGCGCAAGGTCAGCGACGAGGGCGTTACCTTTCGCTCGCATATCGACGGGTCGGAGCACGTCTTTTCGCCCGAGCGCGCCGTCGCCATCCAGGAAGAGCTGGGCGCGGATATCATCATGTGCTTTGACGAGTGCGCCGAGCCTTTCGACCGCGCCTATAGCCAGGCGGCCATGGAGCGCACCCACCGCTGGGCCGCGCGCTGCCAGCAGGCGCAAAAGCGCCCGGACCAGGCGCTCTTTGGCATCGTACAAGGCGGCATCTTTGCCGACCTGCGGCAGGAGAGCGCCCGTTACCTGTCGTCGCTGGAGCTGCCGGGGTATGCCATCGGCGGGCTGAGCGTGGGCGAGTCCAAGGAGGACATGCACGCCATGCTGGACGTCACGCTGCCCCTCTTGCCGGAGGACAAGCCGCGCTACCTGATGGGCGTCGGCTCGCCGGAGGACCTGGTGGAAGGGGTGGCGCGGGGCGTGGACATCTTTGACTGCACGCTGCCCACGCGGCTGGCCCGCAACGGCGCGTTGCTCACCCGCCAGGGACGGCTCAACATCCGCAACGCGCAATACACCCGGGACCCGGCGCCGGTGGAGGAGGGCTGCACCTGCTACACCTGCCGCCACTTTTCCCGCGCCTACCTGCGCCACCTGGCCCGCACCGAGGAGGTGCTGGGGCTGCGGCTGAACACCATTCACAACGTGCATTTCATGATCCACCTGATGGGCGAGATTCGGGCGGCGCTCTTGGCGGGGACTTTTGCCGAGTTCCGCGAGGCCTTCTGGGCCGAGTACACGATCATCCCTTACGAGATTCGGCGCGCCAATCGCGAGGCGCGCAAGGCGCGGATAGCGAAGGGCTAATGGCAGATCGCCTATCGCGTATCGCAGGAGAGGAGCGCATCCCGCGATAGGCGATTTGCGATAAGCGATGGGCGCTAGACGCACGGAGGTACGCACATGAGAGAACTGGAGGCCGCCGCCATCACTGAGGCAGTGGCGCGGCTGTGCATCGAGGCGAACTATAACCTGGGCGAGGACGTGCTGGCCGGGTTGCGCCAGGCCCGCGAGACGGAGGAGTCGCCGGTGGGCCAGGGCGTGCTGGATATGCTGCTGCGCAACGCCGAGATCGCCGCGCAGGGCGAGTATCCCCTCTGCCAGGACACCGGCCTGGCCGTGGTGTTCGTCGAGCTGGGCCAGGAGGTCCACGTGGTCGGCGGCGACCTGAACGCCGCCATTGAAGCGGGCGTGCGCCAGGGCTACGCCGAGGGCTATTTGCGCAAGTCGGCGGTGGCGCGCCCCTTTTCCGCGCGGATCAACACCGGCGACAACACCCCGGCCATCATCCACGTGACCATCGTCCCCGGCGACCGGGTCCGGCTGCTGGTGGCGCCCAAGGGCGGCGGCAGCGAGAACATGAGCTACCTGCGAGTGCTCCCCCCGGCCAAGGGCCGCCAGGGAGTGATCGATTTCGTGGTGGAGAGCGTCGACCAGTCGGGCGGCAACCCTTGCCCGCCGGTGGTGGTCGGCGTGGGCGTCGGCGGGACGGTGGAGCAGACGATGCTGCTGGCCAAGCGCGCGCTGATGCGCCCCCTCGGCCAGCCCCACCCCGACCCTGAGGTGGCCGAGTTGGAGCGCGATATCTTGGAGCGGGTGAACCGGCTGGGGATCGGGCCGCTGGGCCTGGGCGGGACCAGCACGGCGCTGGCGGTGCACGCCGAGACCTTCCCCTGCCACATCGCCAGCCTGCCAGTGGCGGTGAATCTGCAATGCCACAGCGCCCGCCACAAAGAAACCGTCTTGTGAGGTGAGAGCATGGGCCAGGAACCGATTACCATCACCACGCCCCTGACCGAGGAGCTGGTCGCCAGCCTCCGCGCCGGGGACCGGGTCCGCATCACGGGGACCATCTATGTGGCGCGAGACGCGGCGCACAAGCGGTTCATCGCCGCGCTGGACCGCGGGGAAGCGCTTCCTTTCGACATCCGCGGGCAGATCATCTATTACATGGGCCCGTCGCCGGCTCGCCCGGGGCGCCCCATCGGCTCGGCCGGGCCCACCACCAGCTACCGCATGGACGCCTATGCCCCGCGGCTGCTGGCGCTGGGGCTGAAGGGGATGCTGGGCAAGGGCGAGCGCTCGGCGGAGGTGCGCGAGGCCATCCAGCGCCACGGCGCGGTCTATTTCGCCGCGGTGGGCGGGGCCGCCGCCCTCATCGCCCAGTCCATCCGCGAGGCCGAGGTCATCGCCTATGACGACCTGGGCGCCGAGGCGGTGCGCCGCCTGCGGGTGGAGGGGCTCCCTGCCATCGTCGCCAACGACAGCCATGGCGGGGATGCCTACCAATCGGAGCGCGCGAGGTACAGGAAAGGGTAAACCACGAAATACACGAAAAACACGAAATAGGAAAGAGGCAGGTCCTCTTTTCGTGTATTTCGTGTGTTTCGTGGTCAAATCCGCTTTCTCGTGTGGTTCCAGTTCCTGGCCTAGCGGACGATGCGCTCGACGGTGGCCCCGGGGTAGTGGCCGAGGTTGGCGAGCAGCCCCAGCCGCAGGCCAGTAGCCTTGAGATAGTTGTGTAGCTGCGCCCGATGCTCGTTAGTGACTTCTTTGGCCGCCTTGAGCTCCACGATGATGCTGTCGTAGCAGATCAGGTCGGCTCGATAGGTCTGCCGCAGCGGGAGCCCCTTGTAGGCGATCGCCAGCTCTTTCTGGGACTCGAAAGGCACGCCGCGCGCCTGCAACTCCCGTTCCAGGGCCTCCTGATACACGGGCTCCAGAAACCCACAGCCCAGCTCGCGATAGACCTCAAACACCGCGCCCTGGATGGCGTAGCACTCTTCGATACAGGAGCGGCCGCCCCTCTGTCTGCGCCTCCATAGCTTGGGTCCTGCCCTCCTGTTTTCGTGTATTTGGTGTGTTTCGTGGTTCTACCTCCTGTTGCGGGTCGCCAGCGGGAGAAAAATGGCGTTATCCGGCGGCTCCAGCCAGACGACGATATCGCCATCGCCGCCGATGATCGGCGCGAGTTGGCCCATGCTGGGGCTATACATCCACACCCGCTCGAACGACAGCTCGCCCGTCCCGGCCCCCACCCCCTCAAAGGTGATGGTCGCCAGCGTCCCCGCGCCATAGACGCCCTGCTGGCCGCCCAAGATCATGGTCGCGTATTCGATGACGCCGGTCTGGTTGTTCACGGTATTGGGGCTGATGGGCAGCGGCGGCGCGGGAAAGTCGCCGGGGAGGATCTGCACCCCGTCCGCGGCGGACTGGGCGTCCACCACCTGCAACACCTGCGGGTCAAAGTGAACCTCGATATCCACGGCATAGAGGTCTTCCGCGTCCACGATGTTCAGGGCCACGGTCACCACGTCGCCCAGCCCGATCTCTTGGTGCTGGGGCACAAAGTCGATGCGCGTGGTGGAGGGGATCGGGGTTGGCGCCGCGGGGTCAAGCGCCGCGGCGGGCTCCCAAGCGGCGCTGACCAGGCCAGCCCCCGCCAGCAGAAACAGCGCCAGGATACCGAGCGAGCACAAGCGTCTAGCCATTGGGTCAAAGCCTCCTATCGGACAGGTGAGTTGTGGGGCAGAGTTAACCCTTCATGACGCCGAGGGGTTCCAGGCGGGCCACCTTGCGCGACAGCCCCGCGCCGTGCACCACCTCCACGACCAAGTCGATATCTTTATACGCATCTGGCGCTTCTTCGGCAAGTCCGGGCATGCTCCCCGCGCGCACGGCGATGCCCTGCCGTTCCAGCTCGGCGCGCAGCTCGTCGCCGCGCACCTGCCGCTTGGCCGATTGGCGGCTGAGCACCCGGCCCGCGCCGTGGCAGGTGGAGCCAAAGCTCTCCTCCATCGCCTTGCGCGTGCCGGCCAGCACATAGGACGCGGTGCCCATGCTGCCGGGGATCAGCACCGGCTGGCCGATCTCGCGATAGGCATCGGGGAGCCCCTGGCCGCCCGGGCCCAGCGAGCGCGTCGCCCCCTTGCGGTGGACGCAGAGCCGGGTCGGCTGGCCCTCCACCGGATACGTCTCCACCTTGGCGATATTGTGCGCCACGTCATAGACCATGCTCAGTTCGCGGCGATTCACCTTGCCCGCCAGCACGTCATCGAAGGCCTGCCGCACCTGGTGCGCCATCACCTGACGGTTGGCCCAGGCATAGTTGGCGGCGCAGACCATGGCGCCAAAATAGGCCTTCCCCTCCGGCGAGTCGAACGGCACGCAGGCCAGCTCGCGGTCCGGCAGCTTGATGCCGTATTGCGCCGCGGCCTGCTGCAAGCGGCGGACGTAATCGGTGCAGACCTGGTGGCCCAGGGCGCGGGAGCCGGAATGGATCTGCACGGCGATGCGCCCCGGATAGAGGCCATAGGCGTCCGCGGCGGCCTGGTCATAGATCTCCACCACTTGGTCGATTTCGAGAAAGTGGTTGCCGGAGCCGAGCGTGCCCAGTTGCCCGCGGGCGCGGTCGCGCGCCTGCTTGCTGACGTGGCGGGCCTCGCCGCCGGCCATGCTGCCCCGCTCCTCGGTGCGCTCCAGGTCCTCCCGCGTGCCGTAGCCCAGCTT
Organism: Chloroflexota bacterium; assembly: GCA_012689325.1. GTDB lineage: Bacteria > Chloroflexota > Anaerolineae > JAAYEA01 > JAAYEA01 > JAAYEA01. The sequence goes on along the minus strand of JAAYEA010000029.1, from coordinate 612 downwards.
GTCCACCACCCAGGATGCCCCCCGCTCCAGCACCTCGTCCATGTCCCGCTCGGAGAGCTTGAGCGCGCCGCCCTGGCCCACGCCGCTGGGCACCCGCCGGTAGACGGCATTCATCAGCGCGCCCACGTGTGGCGCGACCTCGTCGCGGGTCAGGTTGGAGGCGAGCAGGCGCACGCCGCAGTTGATGTCATAGCCCACCCCGCCGGGCGAGATGACGCCGTCGGGGAGCTTGGTGGCGGCCACGCCGCCGATGGAAAAGCCGTAGCCCTGGTGGATATCGGGCATGGCCAGCGCATACCGGACGATGCCGGGCAGCGTCGTGGTGTTGACCAACTGCTCCACCGCCCGGTCCTCCAGCGCCATCTCGAGCAGCTTGTCGTCGGCATAGATGCGCGCGGGGACGCGCATGTCGGAGCGCAAGCTCGTGGGGATCTCGTACAGGTAATCGGACAGTCTCTTCAGATCGCGTTTCTGCACCATGTTGCCCCTCCTTTGGTGCGCATTAGCCTTTCACACATCAAAGACCACCGTCACCGACAGCCCGTTCGCCGCGCGCTCGATCTCGAGGTTATGAAAAGTGGCGGCCTTGATCGCCTTCTTGGGGCGGCGGAT
>JAAYEA010000245.1 GCA_012689325.1 Chloroflexota bacterium | reverse complement strand
TCTCCCTACCCAGCCTTGGCCTGCCCCGTCAGCTCGCGCCCGGCATAGTTCTTCTTATAGTACTCTTGCCACCGCTCGCCCGACTTGATCTTGCGCCACCACCACTCGTTGTCGACATACCAGCGCACGGTCTTTTCCAGGGCCTGGGCGAAATCGTGCCGCGGCTGCCAGCCCAGCGCCCGAATCTTGGCGCAATCCAGGGCATAGCGGCGATCGTGGCCCGGACGGTCCTTCACGTACTGGATCAGGCTGCGCGGCTTGCCCAGCAGGTCGAGGATCATGTGCGCCATGTCCACGTTGCGCGTCTCCTGGCCGGTGCCCAGGTTATAGGCTTCGCCCAGCGTCCCGCGGTGCAGCACCAGATCGATGCCCTCGCAGTGGTCCAGCACATACTGGTAATCGCGCACCTGCAGGCCGTCGCCATAGAGGGGCAGGGGGAGGTTGTCGATGGCGTTGGTGACGAAAACAGGCACGACTTTTTCGGGGTATTGGTACGGCCCGATGTTGTTCGCCCCACGGGTGATGGTCACCGGCACGTCAAAGCTGGTGTGGTAGGCGAAGGTCATCAGGTCGCCGCTGGCCTTGCTGGCGGAATAGGGGCTGCGGGTCTCCAGGCGGTCGGTCTCGCACGACGCGCCGACCACCACCTGCCCATACACCTCGTCCGTGCTCACCTGATGGTAGCGGGCGAGGCCGTGTTTCTTGGCCGCCTCCAAAAGGACGTAGGTGCCGTAGACATCGGTCATGATAAAGCTGCCCGGCTCCATCAGCGAGCGGTCCACGTGGGTCTCGGCGGCGAAATTGACGATGGTGTCGATCTCGCGCTGGCTGATGACCTCGTCGACCTTGGCGGCGTCGCAGATATCACCCTGCACAAAGCTGTAGCGGGGGTTCTGCGACACGTCCAGCAGGTTGTCCAGGTTGCCAGCATAGGTCAGCTTGTCATAGACGGTAATCAAATAGTCCGGGTACTTGGCCAGCATGTGGCGCACAAAGTTGCTGCCGATGAACCCCGCGCCGCCGCACACCAGGATGTTTTTCATGCCACTCCTCCCGACTGCCAGATCAGCCATCACATCTCGCGCCCGTGATCCTTGGCCGCCAGCTTTCTGCGCTCCGCTTCCTGCTTGGCCGCCCCGATGAAATCGCGAAACAGGGGGTGGGGGCGGTCGGGACGGGACTTGAACTCGGGGTGAAACTGCGTGCCGAGCATCCAGGGGTGATCGGCCAGCTCGCCGATCTCCACCAGCCGCCCATCCGGGGAGAGGCCGCCAAAGACCATCCCGGCGGATTCGAGCAGCGGCCGGAACTTGTTATTGATCTCGAAGCGATGGCGATGCCTCTCGCTGATCAAGGGCTCGCCGTAGGCCTTGGCCGCCAGCGTATCCGGTACCAGGCGGCAGGGGTAAGCGCCCAACCGCATGGTGCCGCCCATGTCCATGATATCGCGCTGCTCGGGCATGAGGTCGATGACGGGATACGTCGTGGTCAGATCGAACTCGCTGCTGTTTGGCTCATCGGTCCCCACCGCATGCCGCGCCAGCTCGATCACCATGACCTGCAGGCCGAGGCACAGGCCGAAATACGGCACCTTGTGCTCACGCGCATAGCGGGCCGCCTTCACCTTGCCCTCGATGCCACGGTAGCCAAAGCCGCCCGGGACGACGATGCCGCAAACGCCATCCAGGGCCTCCCAGCCCTTGTCCCGCTCCAACTCTTCCGAATTGACCCACTCGATCTCCAGGTCCAGCTTGTGGTGAAAGCAGGCGTGGCGCAAAGCCTCGGCGACGCTCATGTAGGCGTCGTGGAGCTTGACGTACTTGCCCACGATGGCGACGCGTATCTTTTCTTTGGGGCGCTTGATCTCCGTCACCAGCGAGCGCCAGGCTGCCAAGTCCCTGCCCCGATCCGGCAGGTGCAGGCGCTCGATGATATAGTCGCCCAGCCCCGCATCCTCCAGCACCAGCGGAACCTCATAGATCGTCTGCGCCGTCTCCACGGGGATCACGGCGCGCTTTTCCACATCGCAAAAGAGAGCGATCTTGTCCTTAAGATCATCCGCCACGGGGTAATCCGAGCGGCAGATGATCACATCGGGCTGGATGCCGATGCTGCGCAGTTCCTTGACGCTGTGCTGGGTCGGCTTGGTCTTGAGCTCGCCCGTGCTGCCGATATAGGGGAGGAAGGTCAGGTGGATATACAGCACGTTCTCCCGCCCCAAATCGTTGCGCATCTGGCGAATAGACTCCAAGAAGGGCAGACCCTCGATGTCGCCCACCGTGCCGCCCACCTCCACGATTACCACATCGGCGGGATCGGCCTTGGCGACCATGCCGATGCGGCGCTTGATCTCGTTGGTGATGTGGGGAACCACCTGGATGGTGCCGCCCAAAAAGTCGCCGCGGCGCTCTTGGAGGATCACGTGCGAGTAGATTTGGCCGGTGGTGACGTTGCTGGGCTTGGCCAGGTTCTCGTCAATGAAACGCTCATAGTGGCCCAAGTCCAGGTCCGTTTCGCTGCCGTCGTCCAGCACATACACCTCGCCGTGCTGAAAAGGGGACATGGTGCCAGGGTCCACATTGATGTAGGGGTCTAGCTTTTGGATGGATACCGAGATGGAGCGGCTCTTGAGGATGCGGCCAATCGACGCTGCGGTGACGCCCTTGCCTACGGAGGAGACGACGCCACCGGTGCAAAAGATGTACTTGGTCGTCGGCTTTTGCTCTGCCATGGTCTGGCCACCACCTTCCTAATCTAGACTGACTCTGGTGCATAAAGACAAAGACACGGGAGCCTTCGGCATGGAATGCCGCCCGTGCCTTCGTGGTGCGATCGGCATGAGTGCCGCGCATACGGGAATGAACATGTGATTTTGAACGCCAGGGAACTAGACGATCTTGCTCAGATCTTCGGCCGCGCGCTTCATGTCCAGGAAGACCAGGCCCAGCTTGGCGTCCTTGCGGGCCAGAACAGTGAGCACGGCATCCTCGCCGACGGAAGAGAGAAAGACATAGCCATCGTTGCCGCGGATATAGACCTGCTCCAACAGGCCGCGGCCCAACTCGGTGGCGATACGCTCGCCCAGCGAGAGCATCGCCGCGGACATGGCCGAGACCCGATCCTCCTCTACATCCGAGGGCAGATCGGAGGCGATGGTCAAGCCATCGACGCTCACCACCGCCGACGCCTCCACATCCGGCGTGCTCATGCGCAGGTTCTTCAGGCGCTCCATCATCTGCTGGGTTCTGGGCACAGTCATGCTTTCTCCTTTCAGAGACAGGCATGTCTCGCGCGAGGGTGGGCACATGCGATGGCGCAATTGCCTGTTCTTAACGTCGGGGCAGCGAACCGTTGTTCGGTGCAATAATAGCACAATTCAGCGGCGATGTCAATGCAAGCGCCCCCCCCCGGATCGCGCGCGCTGGCCTGGGCCCCTAGGGTTCCGTGAGCAACTGCGCCTCGCGGGGCGCGAGCCTGCGGGTCTGCACGTACCACGCTTGCACGCCGCGAAAGCGATCTCCGCCGGACCACAGAGGCCCCAACTGGACGCCGTGCACACGCTGCGAGATCGCATAGCTGTAGACGGGCCGGAACAGGGGCAGCGCCGGAACCTGGTCGGCGAAGCGCACCTGAAACTCGTCATAGATCCGCTTGCGCACGGCGCCATCGCGCTGCAAACGTCCCTCTTCCAGCAGGATATCGCTGGCATCATCATCCCAGCCGCCCAAGTTCTGACCCGTGGCAGTGGCCTGGGTCGAGTGCCACAGCGCATAGAGGTCAGGATCGGGAGGCATCTCGGTCCACTCGTAGAGCGCGGCGTCATAGTGGCGGGGCCTGAGATAGTCGTTGACCATTTCCGCGGCGGTCACGGGCTGCGGCACGGCCAGGACGCCCAACGCGGCCCATTGCTGCGCCATCTCCAAAGCCAGGGCGGCATACGGCTCGCGATCGAGGTAGGTGAGGTTGAACTTGAGCCGCAGATCGCCCTTGCGCCGCACGCCATCTCTCGAGTCCACTATCCAACCGGCTTGATCCAGCAACGAGGCAGCCCGCTGGGGATCATGGGCATAACGAGGCGCCTCCGGGTTATAGGCCCAGGAGAAGTCGGGGATGGGGCTATGCGCCACCACGCCCTGCCCAGCCAAGACCGTGTCGATGAGCCCCTGCCGGTCCAAACCATAAAGCAACGCCTGGCGAACCTCCGCCTGGGCCAGCACGGGGACCTTGAGGTTCAAAAAGACCATCGTGTACCCCGAGGTTGGCGCGGAATGCAGAGCCAGGCTCTCGTCAGCCCGCACGGCGTCCAACCCGTCCGCCAGGACCCGGCTGATGCCATCGATCTCGCCATCGCCATAGGCCTCCAACAGGGCCTGATGCGTGGGATAGAACTTGAAGACGAGCTGGTCCAGATACGAGCGCGGGCGAAAGTCGTCGGGGTTGC
>JAAYEA010000244.1 GCA_012689325.1 Chloroflexota bacterium | reverse complement strand
CTAGACCAGGTTCCAGAAGCCGACGGCTTCCAGGTCGGCGCGGAGGGCGGCGACCTGCGTCGGGCTCAGTTGGCCGATGGGACGGCGGCAGTGGCCGCAGTCGTAGCCTTGCATGGCCATGATCTCCTTGATGGTGGCCAGCCCGCCATGCTTGAGGTAGACCTCGATGACCCGGTTGCCCTGGGTCTGCAGCTCGCGGGCGCGGCCCCAATCGCCCGCGCGGGCGGCTTCGTAGAGCCGGATAAAGTGGCGCGGCAGGAAATTGTAGGTGCTGCCGATGGCGCCATCCACGCCGACCTCCAGGCAGGAGGCCAAGATCTCGTCCGGCCCCGAAAAGACGTTGAGCCGCCCCTTCCCCAGGTCGAGTATCCGCTCCAGGGTGTAGAGGTCGTAGGCCGAGTACTTGAACCCCGCCACCTTGGGGATCTGGCAGAGCTCCCACATCTGCGCCGCGGTGAGGGTCACGCCGGTGGAGCCAGGGATGTAATAGAGATAGAGCGGCAAGTCGGAGGCGCTGGCGATGAGCTGGTAGTGCTCCTTGATGGCCTGGAAGCCGACACCGTAATAAAAGGGCGGGATGGCGGCGACGGCATCGGCGCCGAGGCGCTGGGCGTGGGCGGCCAGTTCCATGGCGTCGGCGGTGGCCGCCGCGCCGACGTGGACGATCACGGGGACGCGGCCCTTGGCCTGCACCAGCACCGTCTCGGCCATCCGTTTGCGCGCGTCGTTGGGGAGGAGGATGCCCTCCCCAGTGCCGCCGCAGACGTAAAAGCCGTGCACCCCGGCGGCGATGAGGTCATCCACCAGGCGGCGGGCCACCTCGACGTGGATGCGGTCATCGGCGGTGAGCGGCGTCACCAGCGCGGGCCAGACACCTGCGAATTTCGGCATGAATCGCTCCTTGTACCCTATGATAGGGGGGCAGCCACGGGGGGCTGCCCCTACGATGGTCGGGTCCGGGGCAGCCACGGGGGGCTGCCCCTACGATGGTCAAATCTGGAGGGCGAACACGAGGTTCGCCCCTACGATGCGCGGCGGTCAGGCGGTCCAGTCCCAGGCCTTGTGCGGGGGCGGGTTGGCCGGGGCGGAGACGCCGACGGCCCGCTCTCGCTGCCATTCGGCCAAGGTCTTGGCGTTGGAGGTGGTCAGCTCGGCGGGCAGGTGGGACGTGTCCGAGAGCCAGAGCGCCTCAAGTCGCGGGTGCACCCGCAGGGCGCTCAGGCCGCAGTTCCAGTTGTTGCCCACGCGCGCCAGCACCTCGGGATGGTTCGCCAGCAGGTAGCGGTGCAGGGCGCTCACCGAGGCGCCGTGGCCGACCAGCAGGGCATCCTCGCCGCCGCGCGCGATGAGCGCGTCGATGAAAGGGCCGATCCGGCCCAGCACCGCCGCCGCGTCCTCCAGCTCCGACCCCCACCAAGGGTAGGGGAGCGCCGCATCGGCGGGCACCACCGGAAAGCGCTCCCGCAGCTCCTCCACAGTCTGCCCCTGAAAGACGGCCAGGTTGTCCGGCCAGGCGGCGATCTCGCGGATGGCTGGCTCCGGATACAACGGCCGCCCCGTTGCTGTGGCTATAATAGCGCCGGTCTCCATAGTGCGCAAATAGGGCGAGGCGAAAATCCTGCCGGCAAAGCCGATCCGGCGCAGCCGCTCGCCCAGGAGCCGGGCTTGGGTCTGGCCCAGTTCGGTGAGGATCGGGTCGCCGGCCGGATAGTCCGGGTTGTTCTCCATGCTCGAAAGCCACGGCTGTCCGTGGCGCGTGATATAGATGATCATTTCTTGCGGCGCGAGGCTCCTTCCATCAGTTTGTCCCACGGCACCGCCTTGTCCCGCAGCGCCTTGGGGGATACGCGCACGAGGCGATAAGCCTCCCGGTCCAGCAGGTGGCCGTTCCGGATGCCCAGCGCCTCCAGGTCGGCGGGGATGGGCTTGTCGGAATGGCCGTAGAAGAGCATGTCGGCGCGCAGCTCGGGGAGCAGCGGGGTCAGCTCGCCGCCATAGTCATAGTGGATGAAGAGCAGGCGCCAGCGTGCTTCCCGCGCCTGCCGCATGTCCTGGTGCAGCCAGAGGAGCTGCTCCATGGTCATGCTGCGCTCCACCAGGCGATTGGCGCCGTCATAGCGGGCATAGCCATCCACGAAGGCGAGGTGGCACCCGCTGAAATCCAGGCCATAGTCGTCGGTGGGGCGGTCCCAGGGCCGGCCCATGTAGCGGTGCCAGGCGGTCCGGGAGTAGCCAAAGGCCTGGTCGTGGTTGCCGACCACCATAAAGAGCGGCATCCGCAGACCCAGGAGGAGCTCCTGCGCGCGGCGGGCCTGCCACTCGACCGCCTCGGCGGAGAGCGGTTCCTTCTCCGCGCCGTGGCGGCTGACCACGTCGCCGGTGCAGACGACCAGCGCGGGGGCGAGCCGGTTCAGGCGATCCACCAGGGCAGCGACGCGATCGGTCTGGTCCACCAGGGCCCCGGCGACGTCCTTGAGCAGGTGCAGGTCGCTGATGTGGGCGAGGGTGAAGGCGTCGCGCTCGGCCACGCTGGCGACGGCGTGTGGCGAGACAAGCCGCGCCGCGCCGCGACGAAAGACGAAGAGGTCATAAAGCCCCTCCGGCAGCGGGCGCGTGGCGCAGCCGACGTGGGTGAACCCGTCGCGAAACTGGCGGGAGACGACGATCAGCGGGTAGACACCCGCAGCGCCTTCCAGGCTGACGCCCTCCACCGGCACCTCGCCCTCCAGCACCACCCGCAGGGGGTCGCCGGTCCAGGGGGCCAGGTCGGGCCGCAACGGCGCCTCCCGCCGCAGCAGGGCGGGGCGGGTCCAACGGGGCTCGCGGATGGCGCCGATCTCTACAGCCATGGGCTAGCGGGCCTCCGGGGTCCAAAGCTGGGCGGCGGGGAGGCCCACCTCGCGCACAAAGGCCGCCTGGGCGTCGGCGCCGCCGATGCGCTCCAGGCTGTGGGCGTCGGAGCCGATGGCGATGCGGATGCCCGCGGCGATGGCCTGCTGTATAAAGACCCGGTAAGCGGGATCGGGGAAATCGGCCCTGGCCTTGGGGTTCACCTCCAGCGCCTGGCCGCTGACGCGCAGCGCGTCCAGGAGCCCCTGCAAGCAGGCGTCGGGGATCAAGCTGAAGCGCCATTCGGGAAGGATCCCCTTGCGGACCAAGGCGTGGCCCATGCTCCAGGCGTGGGCGATGACGTCCACGGTGGGGCAGCGGGTCAACACCAGCAGGCGGCGGTGCTCCTCGGCGATATAGGCGTCCCGATCCAAGGCGCCCTCGCCCAGCCCATGCACCGAGCCGAGGCAATAGTCCAGCCCCAGCTCGCGCTTGAGGCGCGGCGCCGCGGGGACGGAGAGGCCGTCGCCCGCGACGTTGACGTCGAGCTCCGCGCCCACGTAGAGGCGGGGCGGCGCCGAGACGGTGCGGAACTCGGCCGCCAGCTCCGCCAGGCAGGCGGCAGGGTGCTTGGGGTCGGCGTCCAGGTGCTCGACGACGCCGATGGCCTGATAGCCCAGCTCGGCGCAGCGGGCGGCGATGTTGGCCACGGTGGCGTCGGGCCGCCCGCCGCTCAGCCGGTAGCGGGTGGCGTGGAGGTGGAAATCGAGCTTGGGCCAGTCGTTCATGACCTCTCCCATTCGTCCAGCTTGGCCAGCACCAGCTCCAGCAGGCCGTCGGCGGCGCCCGGGGCAAAGTGCGTGGAGGCCGAGGAGGCCTCATACCCGCCGCGGGCATACTCGTACGCGAAGGGCAGGTAACCCTGATAGCCGCCGGCGCAGGAGCAGAGGACGCTGTGGGGGTGCGCCGCCTTCATCTTGCGGGCGAACTCGGAGAGGACCTCGAACGGCAAGCCCACCAGCATCGTCTCCCCGATCTGCAGGAACTGGACGGGGATGGCGAAGCGGTTGTCGGGATAGAGCTGGTGGCGAAAGAGGGCGTTGGAGGCGAGCTGATACCGCTCATTAGCCTTGACATAACTCTCTTCGCGCGGATTGGCTTCGGCGTCCAAGAGGGCCAGGAACGCTTCTCGCGCCGCCTCGTACTCGGCCTCGGCGGCGGGGCCGGTGCGGAGGATCGTCTCCGCCTCCAGCGCCACCACCTCGGCGCGCAACGTGGCGCGCTCGTCAGCGGCGAAGCGGCGCTCGGCCAGGACGATGGATTCGCCGAGGATGCCGCCGATGCGCTGGCGGGAGCGGCCGAAGCGGTCCTGCGGCACGGCGTCGCCCGCGCCGCCCAAGGTGAAAAAGGCGGGACAGCCATACGCGGCGGTCAGCGCCTGGCGCAGGTAATAGGGGTAATCGGCGGAAAGGCGGTAGTGGTCGGCGTCGCCCAGCGGCCCGCCGGTGACGGGGTGGCAGCCAAAGTTGGCCAGCACCGCGCGGACGCCCAGCTCGTCGCGGACGCGCAGGGCAAAGAGCTCGGTGTCGATGGGGCCGATGGTGTAGCGGTCCGCGTCCAGCGGGTAGCGAAAGTTGGTCTGCACGGAGCCATCAGGCCGCACGGTGCGCCGGTTGAAGGCCACCTGCGGCGCGGCGAGTCGGGCCGTCTCGAGAGACGCTGGCTGCAGGTTGCGCAGGCTCTCCTGGGCCGCCTCCACCATCTTGAGCTGGAGATCGGCGACAAAGCGAGGATCGGGGCCGACCAAACCGACCCGCGGCGAGGTGTACTGCTGGATGTGCAGCGCCGGGGCAAAGTGGGTGTGCGAGCAAGAGATCAGCACGTGGTCGGCGGGGACGCCGGTCAGATCCTCCAGGTGCGCGGCCAGCCGCTGGGCGATATCGGCGTGGATGCCGATCATGTCGCAGGTCACGATCAACAGGGTGGTCTGGCCGTCCGAGATGGCGAGGCAGCCGAGCTGCAGCGGCTCCAGCACGCCGTCGGAGGGGTGGTCGCGCCCGGAATAGCCGTGCATCCAGACGGGATAGGCGGGGGTGATGTCCCGCGTGGCCGTGCCGAATTGTAGGGTCAT
>JAAYEA010000243.1 GCA_012689325.1 Chloroflexota bacterium | reverse complement strand
GCAGAGCGCCGGCTTTGCGCTCGCCCTGGCCAAGCAAGCCAGCATCGCCATCGGGAGCGAGCGGCGTTTCCGGGAGCAGCGCCGACTCAACGAGGCCCTGCGGCGCCGCACCGAGCAGCAGCAGAGCCTGTTCGAGGCCACCGTCTCCATGCGCATGGACAAGCCCCTGGAGACGATCCTGGAGGATATCGCCTATGCGATCCAGGAGAGCGTGGGGTTCAACATCGTCCTCATCAGCGCCGTGGACGGCGACCCGCCCCATCTGCGGCGGATGGCCGGCGCCGGCATCCCCCTGGATACGTTGGAGCAACTGAAGCGGCGTCCGCAAGCCATGGGGCCCGCTTTGGCGCTGTTCCAGGACCGGTTCCTGCTGAGCCAATCGTATTTCGTGCCGCACCAGGAAAAGGCGGTCTGGGAAAGCCAGTTGGATGCGCTGACGCTGATCCCGGCGCGAGAGGATCCCACCATCGAAACCTGGCACCCGGAGGACATTCTCTTTACGCCGTTGCGCGGCTCGGATGGGCGGCTGCTGGGCGTGGTCTCGGTGGACGACCCCGTCGGCGGCAAGGTGCCGGATCAGGCTGCTGTGGAGGTGCTGGAGACCTTTGCCGTGCTGGCGTCCCTGGCCATCGAGAACGCCGCGCTCTATGGCACGGCGCAGCGGCGCGTCAACGAGCTGGACGCGCTCAACCGGATCGGCCAGGCGCTCAGCTCCTCCCTGGAGACCAGGGACTTGTTGGAGGGCATCTATCACCACGCCAGCCGGATCATCCCGGCTTCCTGGTTCACCATCGCGCTGGCGGATCGCGAGGGGGGCGGCTTTGCCTTTCCGCTCGTCTATGCCCTGGGCGAGCTGGCTGCGCCGCAACACACCGCGCTCATCCAGCGGGTGGCCGACCTGCGCGCCCCGCTGCTCATCTCGCCCGATCGCGCGGACCCCGCGGAACCCGTGGAGGGGTCCTGGATGGGGGCGCCGATGCTGGCGGCGGGCAAGGTGATCGGCGTCATCGCCCTACAAAACCTGGATCCGCTGCAACCCTATGACGCGCCCAGCCTGAACCTGCTGGCGACCATCGCTACCCAGGCGGCAGCCGCGCTGCAGAACGCCCGTCTCTACGAGCAGATTCGCCACTTTAACGCCGCCTTGGAGGAGCGCGTGCGGGCGCGCACCGACGAGCTGGCCCAGGCTAACGTGCAGATTGTGGCGGAGAAGGAGCGCGTGGAGACGCTCTATCGCATCACGCGCGAGCTGAACGCCAGCCTGGACCTGGATCGCATCCTGGCTCGCGCCTTGACCTTGGTCAGCCAGGCGGTGAGCGCCAGCCACGGCGCCATCCTGCTGTTGGACCGGCAGACGGGCAAGCTCGGCTATCGCACCATGATCGGGAGGGCGCGCCCCCTGGGCGAGGATGGCCAGCCGTTGGAAGCGGACGCGGAGCGCGGGGTGCTCGCCTGGGTCATGCAGCACCGCGAGACGCTGATCCTGGCGGATGCTCCCCAGGACCCGATCTGGCGGGAGGCGCCGCTGGAGCTGCTGGGCAAGGCGCGCTCGCTGCTGGCCGCGCCGCTGATGATGGGCGACGACGTGCTGGGCCTGCTCTTGCTTTCCGACCCCAGGCCTGGTCTATTGACGCAGGAGCACCTGCGTTTGGTCTCGGCGGCCGCCGTGCAGGTGGCGCAGGCGATCAGCAACGCCGAGCTGTATCGCCTGATCCTGGAGCAAGCCCGCCGCCTGGGCGAGACCCTGCGCACGCAACAGACGGAGGCCTCGGAAAAGGCCGCCATCCTGGATGGCATCGCCGATGGCGTGCTGATGGTGGACCCGCAGGGGACGATCATCCTGATGAACCACGCGGCGGAGGAGATTCTGGATGCCCAGACCTCGCGCCTGATCGGCCGGTCGGTGCACAGCGCCGGCGACCAAGGGGCGCCGGACCGCACCGCCGCCGGGTTGGCCGTGCTCAAGGAGTGGCTGCCGCG
>JAAYEA010000242.1 GCA_012689325.1 Chloroflexota bacterium | reverse complement strand
TTCGCCCCCGCGATTTTTACGCCAAGAACAACATCCGCCTGCTGCTCAACCGGCAGGTGGTGGAGCTGGACCGCGCGCGGCAGGTGGCCGTCTGCGCCGATGGCCGCGAGCTGGCCTATGACCGGCTCCTGCTGGCCACCGGCGGCGCGCCCATCGTCCCCCCCACCAAGGGGCTGGAGGCCACGGGCTATACGACCTTTGCCACCATGGACGACGCCCGCAAGCTCCGCGACATGCTCCCCCAACTAAAGCAGGTGGTGGTGGTCGGCGGCGGGCTCATCGGCCTCAGCGCCGCCGAGGCGCTGGTCAAAGCCGGGGTGCGCGTGGTGGTGGTGGAGCTGGCCCCGCAAATCCTGGGCCGCGCGCTGGACGGCGCCGCCGCCGCCCTGGTGCAGGGGATCATGGAGGCGCAGAACGTCCGCATCCTCACCGGCTGCTCCGTCGCCGAGGTGCGGCCCGGCGAGTCCGCCGCGGCGGGGATCGCCATCCTCTCCAGCGGGGTCCGCGTGGAATACGACGCCCTGCTCATGGCCATCGGCGTGCGCCCCCGCGTGGAGCTGGCCGTCCGGGCCGGGCTCAAGGTCAACCGCGGCATCGTGGTGGACGCGCAGATGCGCACCGACGACCCGCGCATCTATGCCTGCGGCGACGCGGCGGAGGCCTACGATTACATCGCCGGCGACGCCCGGCTCACCCCCATCTGGCCCAACGCCTACCTGGGCGGCCGCGTGGCCGGGGCCAACATGGCCGGCGGTGCGGCGGCTTACCCCGGCGGCACGGGGATGAACGCCCTGCACTTTTTCGGCTACCCCATCCTCTCCGCCGGGCTCGCCGCCCCCGGCCCCGACGACGGCTGCCAGGTCCTCGCCGAGCAATCGGCGGATGGCCGCGCCTATAAAAAGATCGTCCTGCGCGACGGCAAGGTGGTCGGCTTTCTCTTTGCCGGCGAGATCGACCGGGCGGGCGTGGTCCACGGGCTCATGCGCGACCGCGCCGACGTCACGCCCTTTATCGACAAGCTCTTTGCCGCCGAGGGGGCCTTTATCGCCTTGCCTGCCCCGCTGCGCCGCGCCTTTTACGCCCAGCGCGGCGTCGCCCGCGACCTAGCCATCCGAAGGGAGCGACCTCATGCCCACGAATCGAGCGTATAGCAACCCCTATGGGGACGACAAGGTGATGGCCGCCTGCGCCATCTTTGGGATGATGGACCGCTCCGGGCGCCGCTTCATCGGCGACCCGGTGGTGACCGCCATCGCCAACATGCACGAGCGCGGCAACGGCCTGGGCGGCGGCTTTGCCGTCTATGGCCTCTACCCCGGCTACGAGTCCTATTACGCCTTTCACATCTTTTACATGGACGCCGACGCCCGCCCCCGCATGGAGGCGCTGCTCAAGCGCCGCTTCCGCCTGGAGCTGGCCGAGGAGGTCCCCACCCGCGAGACGGCGGGGGTCAAGGACGCGCCGCTGGTCTGGCGCTACTTTCTCGCCGTGGAGGGCCGCCAGCCCGCCGGCTATACCGAGGACGAGTACGTGGTCAGCCAGGTGATGCAGATCAACTCGACCTTCGAGGACGGCTTTGTCGTCTCCAGCGGCAAGAACCTGGGCGTTTTCAAGGGGGTGGGCTACCCCGAGCAGATGGCCGAGTTCTTCCGGCTGGAATCGTATCGCGGCTACCTCTGGACCGCCCACGCCCGCTTTCCCACCAACACCTCGGGGTGGTGGGGCGGCGCGCACCCCTTCAACCTGCTGGATTGGACCGTGGTGCACAATGGCGAGATCTCGTCCTACGGCATCAACCGCCGCTACCTAGAGATGTACGGCTACCAGTGCACCATGGAGACCGACACCGAGGTGCTGGCCTACGCCGTGGACCTGCTGGTGCGCCGCCACGGCCTGCCCATCGAGCTGGCCGCCAAGGTCATGTCCCCGCCGCTCTGGTCCGAGATCAACGAGCTGCCGGACCCGGAGCGGCGCGAGCTCTATGCCATGCTCCGGCAGGTCTATCCCAGCCTGCTGATGAACGGCCCCTTTGCCATCGTCATCGGCCACACCGGCGAGATGGTGGGGCTCACCGACCGCATCCGCCTGCGCCCGCTGCTGGCCGCTGTCAGCGGCTCGCTGATGTTCCTCTCCTCGGAGGAATCGGCCATCTATCGCGTCTCGCCCAACCTGGACGAGACCTGGACCCCCCTGGGCGGCCAGCCGGTGATCGGACGGCTCTATCCCGAGGCGGCCCAGGCGGAGTCGCGCCGCGCCAAGGTC
>JAAYEA010000241.1 GCA_012689325.1 Chloroflexota bacterium | reverse complement strand
GCCCGGGCTCGACCCAGGCCTTGTCCTCCATGGCGCACGCTTCGCAGAAGCATTCCGGGCAAATGTTGCGGCAGCCGTAACACTTGATGCACTTTTCGAACTGCTTGCGCCAAAACGCCCGCCGCTCGACGAGGGTCATTGCATCATACTCGGCGACCAACGGGTTGACCTGCCCCGGCGCGGGCGGCGCGCCCACGAGCAATTGCTTGGGATAGGGCTCCAGGCAATGGCAGGCTTGCGCCTCTTCAGCCGTGCAGGCAAACCCGATGATGGTTAGCCGTGCGGGGTCAATCTGGTTGCGCTTGGCCATCTCGATGTAGGCCCGTTCGTCGCAGCCGCGCGCCACCACGCCCAGGCGAATCTGCGGAAAGCGCTTGTGCAGTTTAGAGACTAGCGTCATCAGCGGATACTTGGGCTCGATGACCAACTCGGACAGGTCATCACCCTTTTGGAACACGTGCGGCGCGACGTTCCCGTTCAACGCGCGCAGCGCGACGACGCCATCCACTCCCATCCCGGCCTGAACGGGGAGCGCAAGCCGCTCGGCGACCAGCTTGCGGATTTCTTCGAGCGTTCCCTCACTGGCGTTTCCGCTCATTCCATCACCTCCTGCGAAAGAGGTCCCAATTGGCGGATCTTGGCGATGAACGCCTCGGTCACCTCGACAAAGCGCGGCGCTTCCGCCCCCGAGACCCACTGCAACTCCAGCCGCTCCGGGTTGATGCCGGTATAGCCCAACAGATTGCGCAGGAGCGGCATGCGCTTGATCGTGCGATGATTGCCGTTCGAATAGTGACAGTCGCCGATGTGGCAGCCCATCACAAGCACCCCATCGGCCCCGGCGCGAAAAGCGCGCAACACCATCTCGGGCGATACGCGCCCCGAACACATCACCCGGATGGGTAGCACGTTGAGCGACTGCTGCATGCGAGAGACGCCCGCAGTGTCGGCCGCGGCATAGGTACACCAGTTGCACATAAAGGCGATGATCCGCGGTTCGAATTCTACACCCATTTCAGCACCCCCTCGATTTGGGCGACGATCTGCTCATCGGTAAAGTGCAGGGCCTCGATGGCGCCGGAGGGACAAGTGGCGACGCACGTGCCGCAGCCTTTGCATAGCGCCGCGTTGACCTGGGCTTTGCCGTCCACGCGCGCGATAGCAGTATAAGGGCAGACGGGGATGCAGTCGCCGCAACCCACACACTTGTCGCGGTTGACCTCGGCCGTGGCGGGCGAGATGACCACCTCGCCCTTGGTGAGCAGCGCCAGCACCTCGGCAGCGGCGGCGTTGGCGTGGGCCACTGTGTCGGGCACGTCGCGCGGCCCCTGGCAAGTCCCTGCCAGGTAGACGCCGTCGGTGTTGGTCTCCACGGGCCGCAACTTGGGATGGGCCTCTGTGAAAAAGCCCTCGTTGCCGCAGCCGATGCCAAAGAGGTGGCTGACCTCCGCCGCGTCGGGCTGGGCCGTCATGCCCGTGCCCAGGATGACCATGTCCACCGAAACGGCCACCACGCGGCTCAGGTCGGCATCCTCGCCCTTGACGAGGAGCTTGCCGTCCGGCTGCACCGTCACCTCGGCCCCCTTGCCGCGGATAAAGTGAACGCCTTCCTCCTGCACCCGCTCGTAGAATTCCTCGTAGCTCTTGCCCGGCGCGCGGATATCCATGTAGAACTCGAACACGTCCGCGCCGGTCTTGTCACGGACCAGGTGGGCCTGTTTCAGGGCATACATGCAACAAACGCGGGAGCAGTACTTGTTGGTGTGCTTGTCGCGGCTGCCCACGCAATGCAAGATGGCCACGCTCTTGGGCGGCACGCCCTCGGCGGTGAGGATCTCGCCCTCGGTGGGGCCGCCCGAGTTCGACAAACGCTCGAACTCGATGCCGGTGATGATATTGGGCGACTTGCCAAAGCTATACTGCGGCGCGAGGTAGGGGTCAAAATCGGCAAAGCCGGTGGCCACGACCACCGCGCCCACCTCAATATCCAGCTCCTCATCCTGTTGCGTGTAATCGATGGCGCGGGCCTCGCAGAGCAACTGGCAGACGCCGCAGGCATCCGCCAGCTCTCCATTGGTGCGGGCCTGCTGCCGAAAGCGGATGCAGGCATCGGTATCGATCACCGGCACACGCGGCACCGCCTGCAGGAAAGGCACGTAAATCGCCGAGGCCGGGCCAAGCGGCTTGGCGGCGTAGAGCGCTTCCTTTTCCAGCACGATCTCGATGGCGCCGGTGGGGCAGACGATGGTGCATGCCCCGCAGCCGATGCAATCGCGCGTCTTTTCCATGAACGCCGGGCCAATGACCCGCGAGATGCCACGGTCGGAAAAGTTGAGCACGTGCGCGCCCACCAGGTCGTTGCAGGCGCGGACGCAGAGCCCGCAGAGGATGCACTTTTCGTTGGGATCATCCGCCTCGAAGGGCGGCTCGGTGACCCCGTATTGCGCGGCCAACTGCTGGATCACGGGCACGTTGGGGCAGCGCGAAAGCAGCAGCTCCAACACGGTCCGTCGGGATTCCATCACCGCGGGCGTGGAGGTCCGCACCTCCATGCCAGGCTCGGCGGGCATGGTGCACGAGGTCACGATCTGGGACCGGCCGCGCTGGATCACCTCCACCACGCAAAGGCGGCACGCGCCAAGGGGCTCCAGCGCCGGGTGATAGCAGAGGGTCGGGATCGTAACGCCCGCCCGCTTGGCCACCTCCAGGACGGTCTGCCCTTCTTCGGCCTGGACGCTTTGGCCATCGATAGTCAGCGTTATGGACATGTCTCCTCCCTCTCCTAACTCACTTCGATGGCGTCAAAGACGCAGTTTTCCTTGCAGATGCCGCACTTGATGCACAGCGCCTGATCGATGACGTGCAGCTTGCGCCGCTCGCCGGTGATGGCTTTGCGCGGGCAGTTGCGCAGGCAGCGCCCGCAGCCGGTGCACTTGGCCTCCAGGATGTTGTAGGTAATCAGGTCGCGGCAAACGCCGGCCGGGCATCTCTTCTGCAGGATGTGCGCTTCGTACTCGTCCCGGTAATAACGGAGCGTGCTGAGCACCGGATTGGGCGAGGTCTTGCCCAGCGCGCAGAGGGAAGCCCGTTGTACCGTCCGGGCGATGCGTTCCAGCTTGTCCAGGTCGCTCATCTCGCCGTTGCCGGTGACGATCTTGGTGAGGATGTCCAGCATGCGCTTGATCCCCTCCCGGCAGGGGGTGCACTTGCCGCAGGACTCGTCCTTGAGAAAGTCCAAGAAGTAGCGAGCCACATCCACCATGCAGTTGGTGTCGTCCATGACGATCATGCCGCCGGAGCCCATCATCGAGCCCACCTCGGCCAGGCTCTCATAATCCACTGGCAGGTCCAACAGGTGGCTGGGGATACAGCCGCCCGACGGCCCGCCGGTTTGGATGGCCTTGATCTCGCGGCCCTCTTGCGGCCCGCCGCCGATGTCATAGACGATCTCGCGGAGCGTCATGCCCATGGGGACCTCGATCAGGCCGGTATGGCGCACCTTGCCCACGAGGCAGAAGGCCTTGGTGCCCTTGCTATTCGTGGTGCCGATCTTGGCGTATTCCCCCGCGCCCATATTGATGATGAGGGGCACGTTGGCCCAGGTCTCCACGTTGTTGAGGGCCGTCGGCTGGCCCCACAGGCCGCTCTCCGTGGCGTGCACATGCTTGGGGCGCGGCTCGCCGACGCTGCCCTCTAGCGATTGCATCAACGCGCTGGATTCGCCGCAAACAAAGGCTCCCGCGCCGCGCACGATCTTGATATGAAAGCTGAAGTCGCTGCCCAGGATATGGTCCCCCAGCAGGCCCATCTCGGTGGCGCGCTCGATGGCCAGGCGCAGGTTCTCCACCGCCAGCGGGTACTCGTCCCGGACATAGATGTAGCCTTCGCGCACGTTCTCGATGGCATAGGCGCCGATGGTCATGCCTTCCAGGATGGCGTAAGGATCGCCCTCCATCATGCTGCGGTCCATGAACGCGCCGGGATCGCCCTCGTCGCCATTGGCCACGATATACCGGCACTCGCCATGAGCGTGCTTGGTGGAGGACCACTTGCGGCCGGTGGGAAAGCCCGCCCCGCCGCGCCCGCGCAGCCCCGACACGGTGATCGCCTGGATGACCTCGTCGGGCGTCATGGTGGTGAGGACTTTTTCCAGCGCCGAGTAGCCGCCGGAAGCGATATACTCTTCGATGGAGCGAGGATCGACCATGCCGCAATTGCGGAGCACCAACCGCATCTGCTTGTGATAGAAGGGGATATCCTCATAATGGCAGATGCGCTGGTGGGTCACCGGCTCCTGATAGGCTAGCCGCTCCACCACGCGCCCCTTAACCAGGGTTTCTTCCACCACCTCGGGGATATCGGCGGCCTTGACCGCGCAATAGATGATGCCTTCCGGCTCGATGAGGAGGATGGGCCCCATGGCGCAAAAGCCCCGGCAGCCGGTCTCCACGACGTTGATCTCGGCGCCCAGGTTGCGTCGCTCGATCTCGGCCTTGAGCGCGCCAACGAGATCGGGGTGCTCGCCGTGCTCGCACCCCACCAATACGTCAGCTCGGTACTCTACCATGTCATCCCCCCTGCCCAGACACACGGCCGATGACCCACTCGTCGATCACGCGGCTGTTGACCACGTGCTCCTCGATCAGGCGCGGCACCATGTTGGGCGAGACGTTGCCATAGGTGACCCGATCCTCATCGCCCTGCTGGATGTCCACCAACGGCTCGCGGGAGCACATGCCGATGCAGCCCACCGTCGTCACGTGGGCCTGGATATCCCGCCGTTGCAGCTCTTCCAGGATGGCATGCATCACCTCGCGCGCCCCCGCGGCGATGCCGCAGGTGCCCATGCCGACGGTGATGGTGGTATTGGTCGCCTTGCGCCGGCTGATCTGGCCTTGCAGCTTTTCGCGCAGGGCCTGCAGGTCGCCAACGTTCTTGAGCTTGGACATACGTCACCTCCTACTTGCCCGGGCGAGGCACGCCGGTCAAATCCACCGAAGCGCGCGGGAGCGGCGTCTCCTCCGGGGCCTGGACGGCGCCTTCCTGGCTAGATAGCTGCTTAATGAGCTTGGTTGCTTCATCCCTGGTCATGTTGCCATGCGGGTGCTCGTTGACCAGCACCACTGGGCCCAGGGCGCAAGCCCCCACGCAGCGCACCGCTTCCAGCGTGTACTTGTTGTCCTCGCTGGTATCCCCGGCCTTGATGCCCAGCTCGCGCTCCATGGTGTCCAGGATGGCGGGGCCGCCGCGCACATGGCAGGCCGTGCCCAAACAGACCTTGACCACATACTCGCCGCGGGGGTTGAGGCTGAAGGAGCGGAAAAAGGTGGCCATGCGGTAGACGTGGCTGAGGGGCACCTCCAGGCTGCGGGCCACCACTTCCAGCGCGGCGCGTGGCAGATAATGATACTCGGCCTGGATGTCCTGCAAGATCGCCAGGCTGGCCGTCTTGTCCGCGCCGTAGCGCGCGATGATCTCTGGCACTTTATCCAGGTTCATTTCTCGCCCGGCCTCCTCTCCCCGATGCTCATCTCGCCCTTCTTGATCAGCTTTTCCCGCGGGATGCGGCGCGTGATGCACTCGTTCCAGCAGACGCCGCAGCCGGTGCATTTGAGCGGATCAACGTAGCGCGCCTTCTTGCGCACCTTGACGGAGAAATTGCCCACATAGCCGGAAACAGCCTCGACCTCGCTGTTGGTCAGGAGGGTGATGTTGGGATGTCGACCGACATCCATCATTTTGGGGCCGAGAATTCAGGTGCTACAGTCGAGGGTGGGGAAGGTCTTGTCCAGTTGCGCCATGTGCCCGCCGATGGAGGGCTCGCGCTCCACCAGGTAGACGTGATAGCCGGCGTTGGCGATGGTCAGCGCCGCCTGGATGCCCGCGATGCCGCCGCCCACCACCAGGGCCTTGTCCGTCACCGGCTCGGTGCGGGAGTGCAGGGCCTCTTGGAGCGCCACGCGATAGATCGCCGCGCTGACCAGGTGTTTGGCCTTCTCGGTGGTCTTGGCCATGTCCTTGCTGATCCAGGAGGCGTGCTCGCGGATGTTGGCCATCTGGAAATAGTAGGGGTTCAGGTCCGCTTCCACCAAAACCGTCTGGAACGTCGGCTCGTGCATGCGCGGCGAGCAGGCCGCCACCACGACCCGGTCCAGGTTATGCTCCTTGATTTCCTTCTTGATCAGGTCCTGCCCCGGCTGCGAGCACATGTACTTGTACTCGCGCGCCACCACCACGTAGGGCAGCTCGGCAGCGAACCTGACCACTTCGGGCACATTGACCGTGGCGGCAATGTTGAACCCGCAATGGCAGACAAAGACACCGATCCTCGGTTGCTCCATGTTCCCTCCCCTCTAGAGCCAGCCTCGCGTCGTGCAGCGCGAGGCCAGAGAGAAACGCCTCACCACATCCCAATTCGTCGTTAATAGCGCTGCACCAGCACCACCTTGCCCAACGCCCGCAGGCCAGCGACCAACTCGTCCACCGCCGCCAGCCGCTGCGGCGCCCCACCGGCCTCGCCGTCCACCTGCGCCGGGTTGACCGCCGCGCCCACCAGAAAGCGCACCTCATCCACCGCCATCAGGTGCCGCGCCAGGCGAGTGGAAGCGTCCACGTTGCGCGGCAGGTCGCGCACGGTCCGCGCTCCCCGCAGCCACTCCGCCGCGTGTCGCAGCGTGATCAACCCCTCCGTCACCAGGTGGACGCCCTCCAACTGCGCCGAAGGCGGCACCTCGGCCTGCGCCAGCTCTCGCTGGTCAATGACCAACTCGCGGCCCAACAGCCGCGCGGCGATCTGCGCCGTGGTGTCGCCGCAGATGATCCGCGTCCCCGGCTCCGCTAGGAGCGCCTCCAACAAGGCGCGGTCCTGGGTCGGATCGCTGGGCGGGCCGGTCCAGACCGTGGCCGAGAGCAGCGGCCGCAGCCGCGCCGCCCAGAGCGCCGCGTCCGCCAGCGACGACCGCAGGGACTGGGCCAGGCGCTGTCCAGTGCGGATCAAGCAATCGGCCAATTGCGTCGCATCGGTCCCCGTCTCGATCCAGCGCCGCACCGCCGCGGCCAGGCGCTCCGCGTCCCACCCCGTTGCCTGCGGATACGCGGCGCTCACCGAAACGAGCCAGTCACCCGAACCCAGCTCGAGCTGGGCCATCGCCCAGCCGTCGGCGCCGTCCGCCCAAGCGACGGGAGATGCCTGGCCTGCGCGGACCCAGATCAACTCGGGCGCATCGCCCCGGCGCGCCAGCTCGGCGCGGCAATCCCCTTGCGCCGCCAGGAGCAGGGCCGATGCCTTGTCGCCCATGGCCAGCTCGCGCAGGCCTGCGAGGGCCGCCGCCGGTGCGCCAACGTCCGGTAGCGTCATCGGATCGCCCGCGCAAGGCGCCACCCACCCGACCACGCGCCAGCCCGGCCCAGTGAAAGCGCCGGCGCAGGCCCCCGCCCAGGCGTGCTGAGCGAGCTCGAGCCACCACCGAGCCGCCGGCTTGGCCGCCATATCCTCAGACTCGCAAGCCATCGATCCACATCTCGCGGCCATCGCGTCCCGCCAGCGCCAGGGCCAGCTCGGCGACGGTGGGCTCCTCCACCTTGAAGGTGTTGCGCCTGCTCATGTCCTGCAAATAGTGAGCGTCGCTATTGGCCACCAGGCCCAAGCCCCGCAACTGCGGGAACTTGGCTCGGGCCTCTTGCGGCGTCATCCGGTGCGAGATCTCCACCGCCGCCAGCTCCAGGTCCGGCGGAATAAAGCCCAGGTTGGCGATCAGGCTATAGGCGGGCCGGTCCACATGCGAGGGGATGCACAACCCGCCCAACGCGCGCACCTGGCGCACCACCTCGCCCACGGTCAATTGGGTGGAGACCAAGAACAGTTGCTCGTGGACCCGCACGATCTCGTCTTCGGCGTCCACGACCCATTGCTCGCCAAAAGCCCGTTCATCGTTCTTCAGCTTGGGAAGGTGCGCATAGACGATCGCTTGCCAGCTTGAAGCCTGTCCCAGCTCGTCGAACAGGCACAACAGGTGCACTTCCTCCCGCGTCTGCACCTCCATGCCCGGGAGGACCATCACGTCCAGCCCCTCCGCCGCCTCGCGGAAAGCGGCAGCATTTTCGATGGTGTTGTGGTCCGTCACGGCGATCATCTGCAAGCCCAGCTCTTTCGCCCGCCAGATCACCGGGCTGGGCAGCATCTCCCGGCTGGCACAGGGAGAAAGCACGCTATGCAGATGCAGATCCGCCGT
>JAAYEA010000240.1 GCA_012689325.1 Chloroflexota bacterium | reverse complement strand
TCTCCTTGAGCTCGGTGTCAAAGAGGATCACGTCAGGCGCGATCAGCACCTTGTACTTGCTATAGTCGGCCTCGCGGTCCAGGATGTGGAACTGCTGGTGGCTTTCCAACAGCATGCGCATGGCGCCTTCCAGCGCGGCTTTCGGCGCGACGCCGTCGGGCTGCGGCTCGGTGCCCTTGCCCATGGGCCAGGCCAAGACGCCGATCTCGGCGAGGCCCTTGGCGCCCACGCACCAGGGCTCGGCGCTCTCCACCTGGCGGTAGACGTGACCGATCAGGTCATAGGTGGTAGGATCGAGCCGCCCGCGTGGGTGCAACTGGTCGCCGACGCTGCAGCCCGCGCCGGTAGCCAGCATGCGGAAGCACTCGTATTCCAGCGCGGCGCGCGACTTGAGCCCGCCAAAGTCGCCCCAGGAGCGGTGGAACCGCCCGGTCATGCCCAGCATGGGCTTGTCCTTGGTCTGGAAGTAGCGAGCAAAGAGGGGATAGTGGTTATAGCCCCAGCCCCCCGAAGGGAGCGACTCGATCTCCCAATGGGTGTAAAAATCGCCCTCGCCCGGCATGCCTGCCTCGGGCGAGTCATCGATGCGCAGCCGGCTGTTGAAAAACAAGCTCACTGGCTCATGGACGGCGTCCTCGATGGCGTTGCGCATCAACTTCATGAAGTGGCGGGTGACGTGCAAGGAGAACCAGCGCAGGTGCTCGTCATTGCCGGGATCGAGGTGCATCTCTTGCATGTCCCGCACGCAGTTGTTGCAGACGCACCCCGGCGCGACCTGCCGGACGATGTCAAAGAAAAAGCCGTCGATGGGCTTGTACTTGCGGCAGATCTCGCGCACCTGGGCCAGCAGGTAGTGGCGATACTCGGTGTTGATGCAAAGCCACTTCCAGCCCGCCTCGCGAGGGCCCGCTCCGTGGAACTTGCCCGTGCGGGGGTCCACCTGGCGCCACTCGGCGTGGGTCGCGGCGGCATACTCGTCCCAGCCCACGCTCACATAGATCGGCGCGCGGATGCCCGCCGAGTGCAGCGCTTCCAGCATCTCGCCCATCAGGTCGCGTTGTAGCTCGGGGTGAAACACGCCGACCTGGGAGGGGTAATAAGACATGCCGTGATGGTCGCGGGCAAAGATGGTGATCGAGTTGACTCGCGCTTCCTTGAGCATGGCGACGAACTCGCGCGGGTCAAAGTCGAGCCCGATGCCCTTGATCCAGGGCGAGGTGTGAAAGTCCAGGTGGACCTGACGAAAAGGTATCTCTACCATGTTGGGCCTTTCTCTGGTTTACTTGAACGTCTCGGCAAGATACTTGACGAGCGCCTGGGCCTCTTCCGGGGTGAGCTTGGCGCCCTTGGCGATCATCGCGTCAACGGTGACTTTCCACTGCTCCTGGGTCTTTTTCGCTCGCGTGACGCGATCCACGCCGTGACACTGCACGCAGCGCTCGTTCAGCAGCGCCTGCCCGTCCGTGGGGGCCGGATAGGCCGTGGCCGCTTCCGCCGGTTGGGTGGGGGCCGGATAAGGCGTCCTCTTGGCGTTATCGGCAGGCGTCGCTGCCGCCACGGGAGTGTCCGGCTGGCTCGCTTGCTTGCTGACGTCGGGGATCGAGATTTGCGTCCCGGCCTGCGTAGGCGCGGCGGGGACGGCGGTGGGCGTGTCCTGCCCGCACGCCGAAATGAGCGTGGCGGCGAGCAACAGGACGACGATGAGCCATTTGCTGAAGCGCATGGTTGTCTCTCCTAGGATGTCAGCGGCGCAGATATCGCCGCCAGGGTGGGCAATCTCGGCGCATTATAGCATCCCTCCGCCAAAGCGGCAAGTTGCGCGGCGCGGGATCGTCTGCTCACCAGGTCAGCTCGGCATAGAGCCCCAGGTGGTCGGAGGGGTAGACGCCTTCGGCGTCCGGCTTGTCGGCGGCGATGGCGATGTGGCGCACCATGCTGGCTTCGGGCACCAACATATAGTCGATGCGCTTGACGGGCTCCCACGCCGAGTACGTATACCCGGGCTCAGCGCCGTGCGCCACGGTCCAGGCGTCGAACAGGTTGCTGGTGCGCCGCTCCATCCTCTCCTCACCCCGCAGAAAGCGGATCGGGAGCTCGTGGGGCTCCGCATTCAGGTCGCCGGTGAGGGCAAAGGGTTCCCCCGCCGCCGTGTCCCGCGCGAACCGCAGGACCTCGACGACGGTCCGCTCGCGCGCCTTGGCGCTGAGCGAGAGGTGCGTGGTGAAGAGCCAGAAGGGGCCCTCCGCGGCCAGCACGCGCGCGCCCAGCACGATGCGCTGATGCTCGTCTCGCGCGTCCTCCCGATCTCGCGCGAGCCAGACCATCCGCCGATCCACCACGGGCAACCGGCTCAGGATGGCCAGCCCCTCCCAGTGGCTGACCTGCGGCGACTCGCTCGTGTAGTACATGGCCGGTTGCCAGACCATTTGATAGCCTTCCAGATGCGCGGCGATCTGGTCCGCCTGATGGTGCGGGCTCTCCGGATACCGGCTGGAGTACCGCACCTCCTGCAGCGCCACCAGGTCGGGCGAGGCCTCGCGGATGGTGCGGGCGATCCCCTCGCGACGCTTGGTCCACGGCTCGTTATAGTTCCAGATGTTCAGGTCCAAGATAGAGACCATGGTTCCTCCTTGGCGGCAAGGCCGCATCGTGATCGTCAGGATGCGCTACCAAAGCAGTTCGGCGTATAACCCCAGGTGATCGGAAGGATAGATGCCTTCCGCGTCGGGCCGGTTGGCGGCGATGGTGATCCGGCGCACCATCCCAGCGTCCGGCACCAAGACGTAGTCGATTCGCTCGTAAGGCTCCCAGGCGACGGCGGTGTATCCTGGATCGCCGGGATGGGCCGCGGCCCACGCATCCACCCAAGCGCCGGTCTGTCCCTCCAGCGTCTCCTGGCCGACCAGGAAGCGGATCCACGGGTGATCGGGATGGGCGTTAAAGTCGCCGGTGATCGCAAAGGGCTCCCCCGCGGCCGTCTCTTGCACAAACCGATAGACCGCGAGGATGGTGCGCTCCGGCGCGTGCCAGGTGAGCGAGAGGTGCGTGGTAAAGATCCAGAACGGCCCGGTGGAGGTCAACACGCGCGCGCCCAGCACGACGCGCTGGTACGAATCGCGAACATCCTCGAGATCGCGGGGCACCCAGAGGTGGCGCAGGTCGATGATGGGCAGCCGGCTCAAGATCGCCACGCCCTCCCAGCGGACGGCGTCGCGGGGCTGGTCGACAAAGTACTCGGCGGGCTGCCAGACGCACCGATACCCCTCCAGCCGCGCCGCGATCTGGTCCGCCTGGGTGTGGGGGTCTTGCGCGTACTTGGTCAGGTAGGTCACCTCTTGCAGGGTGACCAGGTCGGGGGCGGCCTCGCGGATGGTGCGAGTGATGCCCTCGCGGCGTTTGGCCCACGGTTCGTTATAGTTCCAGATGTTGAGGTCGAGAATGGAGACCATCGCTCCTCCTTGCCCGCACGAGATGCCCCATTATAGCGGTTCCGCCCGCGCCGGCAAGCCG
>JAAYEA010000239.1 GCA_012689325.1 Chloroflexota bacterium | reverse complement strand
CACATCATGCGAGGTGGGCGCCGTGGATAGCGAATTCGTCAGGTTTGCCTTGGGCGCGGCGATCAACCTGGTCGTCGCCATCTTGATCGTGCGGTTCATCTATTACCCGCACACACACGAGAAAAAGTATGTCTTGACCTTTCTGGCGTTCAACACCATCATCTATTTCGTGATCGCGCTGCTCGCCACCACCGAGCTGGGCGTGGGCGTGGGGTTCGGCCTGTTCGCCATCTTTTCGGTGCTGCGCTACCGCACCGACCCGCTGCCCATCCGCGAGATGACCTATCTCTTTATCATCATTGCCCTGCCCGTGGTGAACTCGACCCTGAGCGCGGATGGGGCCGTGTGGCCGCTGGTCCTGGCCAACGCCACCGTCACGGCGCTGATGTGCGTGCTGGAGCGGGGATGGGGGTTTCAGTTCGAGGCCTCCAGCCGCATCAACTATGACCGGATCGACCTGATCCAGCCCTCGCAACGCGACGAGCTGCTGGCGGACCTGCGCCTGCGGACGGGGCTGCCGGTGAAGCGGGTCGAGATCGGGCGGCTGGACTTTTTGCGCGACTCGGCGCAGCTCCGGGTCTACTATGATGCCCCGCGGGGCCTGGCCACCGTCGGCGCGATGAGCGATGTGACCAACGGCGACGACGACGAGTGAGAAGGGATTCGGGAAAGGGATTTCGATGAACAGGTTGTTTGTGACGATACTGATTCCGGCGCTGATCCTGTCCGGTTGCGCCGGTGCAAGCGGTGGCTCACAGGCGGGGGGCGCGCCCACCGTCTCGGCTTACCAGGCGGTGGTGGATGCGGCGGCGACTGTGGGGACGACGGCGACCGTGGAGGCGGCGGCGACCGTGGGGGCGACGGCGACCGTCGGGACGACGGGGGCCCCAGCGACCGCCACCTCGTTGCCGGCGGTCGAGCCGGTGGCAACCGACCTGTCGGATTTCGAGGAGGCCACCACCATCGCCTTGGGTGAGGCGATCCAGGTCGCTGGCCCGGGCGTGGCGGTGAGCGGCGGCACGGTCACCATCACGGCGGGCGGGGCGTATCGCCTCAGCGGCGCCCTGCGGGACGGGCAGCTCATCGTGCAGGCCCCCGATACGGACAAGGTCAAGGTCCTGCTGAGTGGGGTGGACATCGCCTGCGCGAATAGCGCGCCGATCTATATCATCAGCGCGGAGAAGGTGACCCTGACGCTGGCCGATGGCACGCAGAACACCGTGACCGATAGTGAGTCGTATGCGCTGGCGGAGGGGGAGGACGAGCCCAACGCCGCGATCTTTAGCAAGGAGGACCTTACCATCAACGGCAACGGCGCGCTGGTGGTGAACGCCAACCATGACCACGGCATCGCCAGCAAGGACAGCCTCAAGATCACGGCGGGGAATATCACCGTCAACGCCGTCGGCGATGGGCTGCGCGGCAAGGACGAGGTGACCATCAAGGACGCCACCATCGCCATCCAGGCGGGCGGCGATGGCATCCAGTCCAGCAACGACGCGGACCCGGAGCGGGGTTTCGTCGCCATCGAGAGCGGCACGCTCCAGATCACGGCGGGGCTGGACGGGATCCAGGCCGAGACGGACCTGACCATCAGCGGCGGCTATATCGCCATCTCGACCGGCGGCGGGAGCGCCAACAGCAGCCAGAACCGCGGCGGCATGTGGGGGCGGGCGGCCGCCGCGACCGCGGATACTCCTAGCGCCAAGGGGCTCAAGGGCGTCGCCAGCGTGACCATCGACGGGGGCGTCCTGGTGATCGACTCGTCGGATGACGCGATCCATTCAAATGGGACCGTGACGATCAACGGCGGCGAGATCACCATCGCCTCGGGCGACGACGGCGTCCACGCCGATACCAAGCTGGAGATCAATGGCGGCGCCATCGCCATCGCCAAGTCCTACGAGGGGCTGGAGAGCGCCATTATCGTCATCCATGACGGCAACATCCACGTGGCCGCGAGCGATGACGGACTCAACGTCGCCGGCGGGGCGGACGGGTCGGCCATGGGCGGGCGGCCGGGCCAGGGGATGTTCAACACCTCCAGCGGGCAGTATCTGGAGATCGCGGGCGGGTATCTGGCGGTGGACGCCCAGGGCGATGGCCTGGACTCGAACGGGACCATCAAGATGAGCGGGGGGACGGCCATCGTCAACGGGCCCACCTCGAACGGCAACGGCGCGCTGGACCATGCCGGGTTCCAGATGACCGGCGGCTTCCTGCTCGCGGTGGGCAGCGCCGGCATGGCGCAGGCTCCGGACGCCAGCTCGACCCAATATGCGCTGATGGCCAATCTGAACTCGGCCCAGGCGGCGGGCGCTCTGGTGCACATCCAGAGCCAGGATGGCAAGCAAGTGCTGACCTTTGCACCGACCAAGCCCTACCAATCGGTGGTGTTCTCCTCGCCGGACCTGCAAAAGGGCGAGACCTATACCATCTCGATCGGCGGCAAGGCGACCGGCAGCGCAACCGACGGGCTCTACAGCGGCGGCGCCCACAGCGGCGGCAGCCAGGCCGCCAGCCTGACGATCTCGAGCATCATCACCACCTACGGCTCCGCGGGGATGGGCGGCTTCGGCGGAGGGCGCCCCGGCCGGCAGCCATAGCGGCGACCCGGTGACCAACACGAGGCCGGGCCCATCAGCCCGGCCTTGATTTTTGCATGGCGCGGACTAGGGTGCTACTATAATCCCGTATCATAGCACCTTGTAGGAGGGATCCTGTGAATCGCGGAAACATTGAGGAGCCGCGGGCGCCAACGACGGCCAGCGAGGCGACGCGGCGTGACTTGTGGGATACGGTGCTGGCCGAATTGGACGACGTGGCCCAGCGCCTGAACCTCGACCCGGGGATCCACGCCGTGCTGCGGCACCCGGAGCGCGAGCTGACCGTGGCCGTGCCGGTGGTAATGGACGACGGGCAGGTCAAGGTCTTTACCGGCTACCGCATCCAGCACTCCAGCGTGCGCGGCCCGTGCAAGGGCGGCATCCGCTACCACCCCGACGTGAGCCTGAGCGAGGTGCGGGCGCTGGCGATGCTGATGACCTGGAAGTGCGCGGTGGTCAACATCCCCTACGGCGGCGCCAAGGGCGGCGTGCAATGCGATCCCCGCCAGCTCTCGCAGACCGAGCTGGCCCGGCTCACCCGCCGCTTCACCACCCAGATCATGCCGATCATCGGCCCCACCCGCGATATCCCTGCGCCGGACGTGAACACCAACGCGCAGACCATGGCCTGGATCGTGGACACCATCTCGATGATGCAGGGGCAGACGGTGCTGGCCAGCGTCACGGGCAAGCCGATCCACTTGGGCGGCTCGGCGGGGCGCGTGGCGGCGACGGGCCGCGGCGTGGCCCTGGTCACGAGCGAGCTGCTCAAGCGGCAGGGCCGCGGGCTGGCCGAGACCTCCGTCGCCGTGCAGGGATACGGCAACGTGGGGTCCAATGCCGCCACCACCCTTCACGGCATGGGCTGCAAGATTGTGGGGGTGAGCGACGTCAGCGGCGGCCTCTATAACCCCCAGGGGCTGGATATCCCGGCGATCAATCAGCACGTGGCGCGGCATCCGGGCCACCTGCTGGAGGGCTATACCGAGCCGGGGGCGACGGCCATCAGCAACGCCGAACTGCTCACTTGCGAGACAGATGTGCTGATCCCCGCCGCGCTGGAGCACCAGATCCGCGCCGATAACGCCGCGGATATCCGCGCCAAGATGATCGTGGAGGCGGCCAATGGCCCCACCACCCGTGAGGCGGACGCGATCCTCAACGCCCGGGGCGTGATCATCGTGCCCGATATCCTCGCCAACGCCGGCGGCGTGGTGGTGAGCTACCTGGAGTGGGTGCAGGACTTGCAGGTGCTCTTCTGGGAGGAAGAGGAGGTCAACCAGCGGCTGCGGGCGATCATGGTCAACAGCTTTAACCAGGTGTGGGAGATGAGCCAGACCATGGCGGTGCCGATGCGCCTGGGCGCGCTGATGCTGGCCGTGGACCGTGTGGCCACCGCGTTGCGCTCGCGGGGCATCTTCCCATGAGCCGCGCGGCTCGCCGCGAGGGGTAACGCACAAGCGCTCCGCCGGGGATCCCGGCGGAGCGCTTTTTCGCGCCGCTGACGATAGCTACCGCTCTTCCCGGCCAAAGCGCCAGACGGCGCTGGCGACCAAGGCGATGGTGGCGGCCACGGCGAGCCCGTCGCGCGGCACCTTGCTCAACACCCCCGTAGGCTCGGCGGTTATTGCGGGTAGGGCGCGTTGTAGCCGGGGATCTGCGGCGGGGTGGCGGGCCAAGTGCTCTCCTCCGCTGCCGGAGCCGCGGCCAGCTTGAGGTAGCCCTGGTTGAGGCCGGGCACGTGGGGCGCGCTCGCGGACCAGCCATCTTGCCCCTGGAATGGGGAGGCGGCCTCGACGCTGGTCAGCCGGGCGCAGCCGCTGATCAGCAACACGCTCAAGCTAACGAGGACGGTCAGGGTCAGTAACTTGGCTTTCATCTTGCTCTCCTTTGCTTTTCGTTCGTGCTGCCACCAGTGTAGCTGATCAGCCCGCGTCCGTCATCGCCCGAAGAGATGGTTCGTGATACGTGGATGGTCCCCTTTTCCCGTCGCTCCTGGTGCGCCCGGCGTGGAGGCCAAGTACAGCATTCGGCCTACGCTGTGATCTAGGACATATGACAGCCAGCCACAGCGGAGCTATAATGCCACAACGGGTCTTTTGACCAGAGCCCCTGGCGGGGCAGGAGGGTACCCATGAACCTGCAATCTCTGCGACTCAAGGAGGCCTTCAACCTCACCTTGCGCACCATGCCGATCCTGTTGGTGCGGCTGGGCGTCTACGTGGTCTTTTGGCTGGTGGCGATGATCTACCTGGGCATCGCGGGCGGGCTCGCCTTCCTGGTGGGCAAGGCCGTGCCCTTTCTGGGCGTGATCCTCTTTCTGGTGGCACTGGGCGGCACCGTGCCGCTCTATAGCCTCGCGAAAAAGTACGTCCTCTACCTGGTCAAGGCGGCACACGTGGCGGTGGTGGCTGAGCTGCTGTCTCGGGGCGAGCTTCCAGCGGGCGCGAACCAGCTCCAATGGGGCAAGGATCGCGTGCAGGAGCGCTTTGGTGAGGCCAGCATCATGTTCGTGGTGGACGAGTTGGTGGAGGGCGTGATCCGCGCCTTTACCGGCGCTGTCTATTCGATCGCAGCGTTCCTGCCCATCGACGCCTTGCGCTCCCTCGCCAACATGATCAATCGGGTGATCCGCTTCGCGCTGAGCTACGTGGATGAGGCGATCCTGGCGCGGACCTTCTGGCGCAAGGAGGGCTCCGTCTGGGCCAACGCCCGGGATGGGGTGGTGCTCTATGGCATGGTCTGGAAACCGCTACTGCTCAACGCGGTGGCGCTGATGCTCTTGAGCTATATCCCCTTCCTGTTGGTCATGCTGCTCTTCTCGGCGCCGATCAGCGCGCTGCTCTCGGCGATCTCGCCCACCGTGGCGGGATGGAGCATCATCGCCACGCTGCTGTTGGCCTATCTGGTCAAAGTGGCGGTGGGCGACGCCTTTGCCATGACGGCGATGGTGGCGAGCTATCAGCGCGAGATCGAGGGCCTGCAGCCGGACGCGCAGGTGACGGCCAAGCTGGAGCAGGTGAGCGACAAGTTCCGCGAGCTGCAGCGCCGGGCGCAGGAAGAGCTGTCGCACTTTGGGCGCAAAGCCGAGCCCCAGCCCGCGGAGATTCCGCCGGCGGCGAGTTAGGGGAATCCCCCTGGCCCGCCCGTTCAGGGGGCAGGTGGATCGGATCATCCTTATGTTGTACGCCGAACCATCTATGCGGGCGATGACAGGAGCGGGCGGATGCGCTAGAATGAGGTGGTGCGCGCGGGGCAAGCGGCTGCCGCGCCTAGCCTGGCGAGAGGATGTGCACCGAGCATGGGACTGATCTCCTTTAGGCCGTATCGCGAGGGTTCGGCGGTGATCTTGGGCTTTGGAATAGGGCTGCTGCTGGCGCTGCTGGCGGGCAGGCT
>JAAYEA010000238.1 GCA_012689325.1 Chloroflexota bacterium | reverse complement strand
GTTGGTTCATGATTCGCACTCCTCTTGTGCATGGGATGCGCGCGGCTCGTGGGGCAAGCGGCTGAGCACAAGCTGGAGAGACGCCATGCGAACGCAAGCTGTGCCATTTTACACCATTGCCTGCCGGTCGTCAATCAGCCTATACAAGCGCGCGAGCGGGCGGCGCAGAACATCGCCGCTGGCCGACCGCGCGGGAGGATCGAGATGCGCATCACAAGATGGCTAGTTACCCTCGGGTTGGTGGCGCTCCTGTGCGCCAGCCTGGGGTGCGAGGAGCGACGACGGGTCGGGGAGGTCACGCCGACCCACACCCTGGCCGTCGCCAGCGCGCCCGAGACCTCCACGCCACTCCAGGCGGCGACTCGCCC
This sequence comes from Chloroflexota bacterium, assembly GCA_012689325.1. Taxonomy (GTDB): domain Bacteria; phylum Chloroflexota; class Anaerolineae; order JAAYEA01; family JAAYEA01; genus JAAYEA01. Next base: position 6,038 of record JAAYEA010000238.1, on the reverse strand, counting down.
TGCATCCCCCACGGCCTTGGTCGCGGCCCCTGCCACTGCCGCGCTCCAACCAGAAGCCCGGCCCACGGCGATCCCGACGGCCACAGCCACGTCCTTGCCCACGGCCAGCCCAACGGCGGAGGGGCGCCTGATCAGCGTTGCGGCGGAGCTGGACTTGGCGTTGCCGCATGGCAATCTCCTGTCTCCCATCGGGGCGACGCTGGATCCGGAATCGCGCACCATGTGGGTGATGGGGGCTCTGGGCGGGAACGCACCCCAGGGTTACGGGGTGGCGCGGGTGAGCGCCGAGACCTTGCAGGTCGAGGCGATGACGCCGATCTCGGGCTATTCCGCGGGGAGCATGGCCGCCGGCGGCGGCTTTGTCTACCTCACCCACTGGGACGATCAGGGCAAGACCATCCTCTCGGCGCTGCGCGCGGGAGACCTGGGGGTGGCGGCGGAAGCCGAGCTAGGCCAACAAGCCTATTCCACCGTCCTCTTGCAGGCCGACCCGGCGCGCAAGCGGCTGCTGCTGTCGCTTTCCGACAAGCTGCAGGTGTATGAGGCGCGCAGCCTGGCGCTGCTCGATACCGTGCCCTATGGGGTGAATGCCCCTCGCCAGCAGATGTTGCTGGACGAGGGAGCTCGCCGCCTGTACATCTCGTTGGGCGGGGAGCTGCGCGCCTATGCCGCCGACGACCTCTCGCTGGTCTGGGCGCAACCTGTGGGCCAGGGGCTCTCGCTCGAGTCGGTGGGGCTGGCCCTGGATGCTGTGGGCGGGCTGCTCCATGCCCAGGCGCAGGCGTATCAGGATGGCGATCTGAGGACGTGGCTGCAGGCCGTGCGCGCGGACGACGGGGAGTTGGTGGGCGAGAGGGTGCTGCTGGATACCTCGGCTGGCTGGCCGGTGTTGGTCGGCGCCTCGCCGGAGGGCCGCTACATCGTCAGCTCGTCTTCCCGGGGGGCGTGCATGGCGCTGCTGGACCCGATGTCCGCGGTCAAGGCGCGGTACGAGCTGGGGCATGGCTACGGGAACTGGGCCCTTCACGACCCAGCGCGGGGCCGGCTCTATCTGCCCGACTCGACGAACCATCTGCTGGCGGTGCTGGAGGAGAGGACGCTGGCGCGCGCGGGCGAGATCACCGTGGGCGTGGAGGTCCGCGACATCCTGCTGGCGGGCGAGCGCGCTTACGTCAGCGACTCGACGGGGCGCGTGCGGGTGCTGGAGCGGCAGACGCACGCGCTCTTGGGCGAGGCGGTCGCCGGCCGCGGCAAGCCGCTGGTGCTGGACGAAGCGCGGGGCCGGCTCTACGTGCCGGTGGACGAGGGGCAGCGCCGAATCGCGGTGCTCGATACCTCGACGCTACGGGTGACGCAGGTCATCACGGGCGGCGAGCGGATCGCCCTGGACCAGGAGCGTGGGCGGGCCTTTGTGGGATACCCGGCTTCCTCTTGGCTGGGCGCGGAAGCGGAGCCTGGCGCGACGGTGCGCGTGCTAGACGCCGACAGCCTGCGCGAGATCGCGACGATCCCCCAGGGCGGCATACCTGCCTATAACCCGCGGCGAAACGAGATTTACATAACCGACTATACCGTATTCATCTACGACGGCGAACGGCTGCAGGCCGGCGGCGAGCTGACCCCAGACATCGGCGAGCAGCCCCTGCGCGGGTGCAACGGGTGCCGGGCGGCCCGAGACGTGTACGTCTATCCCGAGCTCGATCTCCTGATTGCCGACGTGACGGTCCTGTCGGCAGGCAAGGGCTGGGGAACCTATCCGCCGCCGCGCTTTTACTCACTGCGTACGCTGGAGCCGAGGACCTATCCGGTGGCCGCCGGGGCAACGTGTGCGGGCAAGTTCCAGGTGAGTCTGCCCGTGGACGGCGTGATCTATGACACGACCAGCTACTCCCGCTATGCCTATCATCTGAACCTGGTGGCGCGCGAGGCGGGCACCGAGAACGTGTTGCGCTGGGTGGACGGGCTGAGCGCGCGGCTGGTCCTGCCCGAGGCTGGCGTCATCTATTCCGACCAGTTCGACCGGGCGCTGCTGGCGCTGGACATGGAGACCTGGGCCCCGCTGGGCACGGTCCCCTGGTACTGCTTCCACACGGTGGATCGGGACCGGGGGTGGCTCTATGCCATCGAGGGCTCCCGCCTGATCATCCTTCGGGACCGCGGCGGGCAGCCCCAGCCAGGCGTCCCAGAGCAGCCGGTCGAGCGGCTGGCGGGCATCCGCGGCATCTATCCCTCGCCCGACTATGCCCGGGACCTGACCTTGTTCCTGGACACGGACAAGGGCCTCGCGCGCTCCGCCGATGGCGGGCGCACCTGGCGGCTGGTCGCCGACGACTCGATGGGGCTCACCCATAGCGTGCCAAACAGGCGGCTCGTCTTCTCGCCCGACTATGCCCGAGACCATACTATCTATGCCACGGCGTTCACCTACAACGGGACAGGATATGGTGTGCTGCGGTCGACCGATGCCGGCGCGCACTGGGAACGGTTGTGGAGCGGGCTGGATCACTTGCGGGTGGAGCGGGTCGTCCTCTCGCCCCAATGGGCCCAGGACGGCGAGGCGCTGGCCTATGCCCGGTACGCGCGGCTCGCCCCCACCATGGAGAGTGGGGTGTCGCTCTACCGCTCCCGGGACCGCGGCGCGCATTGGGAACTGGCGGCGCAGCGCGCCGATAGCGCGCCCGATGCGCCCGCATTGCCGGAGCCAGAGGCGATCTGGGGCGCCGACAAGGCGCAGGTGCGCGCGCGCCTGGGGCCGACCGCGCGCACCGTGGAGCTGACGCGGGACGGTGGCGAGAGCTGGACGACGGCGCTGCAGCTGCCCGAGACCGATTACCTGCTCGATGTCCTGACCGCGCCAGGATTCCCGGAGCAGGGCGCGGTCTATGCCTATGGGGGCAACGCGGTCTATCGCTCGCAAGATGGCGGCGCGACCTGGGAGCTGGCGCGGAATCCCGCGGGGCTAGAAGACTATGAGCGTCTGTGGAGAGCGGTAGCGCTCCTTCCCCAGCCGGACGGCGGCCACCAACTGGCTTTCGGCGACCAGCAGGGCAACCTGACCATCGCCGTGGCGGAGACTCTGAGCTGGCGGCCGGTGGCGGAACCTCGGCCATCGCCCACGCTGCCGCCCTCACCGCCCCCGCCGCCCACGGCGGAGGCGGCGACGCCCACACCGGCGCCAGCGTGCGCCATCGCGCCATGGGAGGGGTTCGTGGCTGAGGCGCTGACCTTGGCCGAGGCGCTGGGCTGCCCGGTGGCCGAGGCGCAGAGCGGCCAGGCCGCGACGCAGGCTTTCGAGCACGGGCGCATGTTCTGGCGGGCGGACCAAGGGCGCATCTATGCGATGTTCGAGAGCGGCTACTGGATCGATGTCGAGGATACCTGGCGCGAGGATCAGCCGGCCTATGACCCGACGCTGGCCGCACCCGTGGGGCTGCAGCAGCCGGTGCGCGGCTTTGGCAAGGTCTGGCGCGAGTACCTGCGCGGCCCAGACACGGCCATGGGCTGGGCCACCCAGGCCGAGACTCCCTACACGGCCACCTGGCAGCTCTTCCAGGGCGGCATCCTGATCACCGACGAGGCGGGCAACGCCTACGCGCTGCGACAGGACCACCAGTCTCAGCCTTGAGCACCAGATGAACATCCTGTCATGGGAATAGGGCGTGTTGTTAATGGGATTTTAATGCAGTCGCCCCATACTACCTGTGCGGGTTTCCTTCGGCAGGTGCGGGGGAGGCGATCATGGAGCCGCTCATCTGGTTGGCTATCGCGGCGCTGGTGATCCTTTTTCTGGGTGTCGGCCTGATCCGAACATAGGGACCTTGGGGAGGGAGGGCGCGCGCCGCTGCTCCGGCGCTCCCTTGGCTTGCGCGTGCCGATCACTGGTCCTTCATCGCCATCCGACGTATAATGGGTGGCGATTTCGTTATCCAGGAGGGAAATGTGTCCGAGCGAGAGGTTGTTCCCGATGGGCGCTATTACACCGTGCTGGATCACATGCTGGAGCGCTACGACGCGCTGGCGCGGCAGCTTGGCTTTAGGGCCAAGTCGCTGGAGGAGCACGCGGCTTGGAAGCAAGCGCTCCGCGCCCGGCTGCGCCAGTTGATTGGACTCGATACCATGGTCGCCTGCGATCCAGCGGCACGCGTCACGGCCCGCGAGGTGATGGACGGGTACATCCGGGAGCGGGTGCTCTTGCAGGTAGAGCCTGGCGTGATCATGCCCATGTATGTGCTGATCCCCGCCGACCTGGTCGAGGGCGAGCGGCGGCCCGTGGTGATCGCCCCGCACGGGCACGGCGGCGGGGGCAAGCTCTCCGTGGCCGCGCGGCGCGATCTGCCCGACCTGGCGGAGACCATTCAGAAACACAATTACGACTATGGCGTGCAGTTCGTGCGCGCGGGGTTCGTGGTCTTGTGCCCGGATGCGCGGGGCTTTGGCGAGCGGCGCGAGCTGGCTCGTCAGGGGATGGACCCCACCCTGCTGTTGGGCGGCTCGTGCAACCTGATTAACCACATGGCCATTCCCCTGGGCCAGACCATCACCGGCATGTGGACCTGGGACTTGGTGCGCTTGGCCGACTATGTCGCCACGCGGCCGGACTGCGACGCGGATCGTTTGGGCTGCGGCGGGCTATCCGGCGGGGGGCTGCAAACGTTGTGGTTCGCCGCGCTAGATGACCGGGTCAAGGCGGTGGTGATCAGCGGGTACTATTACGGCTACAAGGACTCGCTCCTGCGGCTGAACGGCAACTGCTCGTGCAACTATGTGCCGCACCTCTGGGAGGCGGCGGATATGGGCGATATCGGCGCGCTGATCGCCCCGCGCCCGCTGCTCATCGAGACGGGCACGCTGGACGGCCTGAACGGCCAGCGGGGCATTGCCAACGCCAAGGAGCAGGTCGAGATCACCGCGGGAGCCTATGCGCTGTTGGGTTCGTCCGACCGGCTGGTACACGACCTATTCGTGGGCGCGCATCAGTGGCATGGCACGCTGGCGATCCCCTGGATGAAGCGCTGGCTTCAGGACTAGCGGATCACTAGCAGCGCGTCTCCGGGGCCGAAGCAGAGCGGTGCGCAAAAGCTGTTCAGCCCGGATCGGATGGGGCCTGCCAGCAGGTGCTGCCCGGTGCGCGGGTTGATCCAGGTGGCCCGTGGTCGCGCGTCGTGCGGCGCCTCGGGGGCGTCCAGCAACACGCGCCCGCCCTCGGGCAGATAGATGAGATAGGCGGCTCCGGGCTTGGCTAGGCAGTAGCCGCGATCCACCAGGTGGTCATGCGGCTCCATCTCCCAAAAGGGGAGCTCTTCCATGACCTGGCGCGCGATCTGGAACGCCTGATAGCCCTCCGGCTGGGTGCTGAGCTCAAAGACATCCCAGGCGGTGTCAGCATAGTAGAACACGGGATATCCCCCGGCGGTGAGGATCTCCCAGGTGCGGCAGCGCATCTCGTCGGGGAGCGTGATCATGGGATAGGTCGGGATCGGCCCCGGCTCGTAGCCGTATTCCACGTTCATCACCGGCCAGGCGCGCTTGGCGCGCTGATGCAAGATGTGGGCGTGAAAGCTCTCGTGGTGCTGGTCGGCCAGCAGATCCCCCGCCTCCAGGGCGATATCGTGGGCAGTGAGCAGGTGGTTGTAGGCATCCAGGCGGCGCACCAACGCTCCGCGCCCCTCCCAATAGCCAGGGTCGGCAACCTTCCAGGCTTCCTTGCTCAAGTCCCAGATGACGTTGCCGTAGGCCTGGTAACGAGCCAGGACGTAGCGCCAGTAGCGGTCGTCGTCGGCGCTCCCCAGCGGCGGCCAGTTCACCTGCTTGCTGTGCACCTGGATCATCAGGTGCGCCACGATGCCCAGGCTCTGCATGGCGGCGATCAGGGCGTCGAGATGCTGCCAGAAGGGCGGGTTCATCTGCGCGTGTTGGGGGCGCTGGTTGTCGCCAAGCCAGGGGTAGCGCGGCGGCGGGACGAGGCGGTGGGGCTGCCCCTCGCTCCAGGAGCAGGCGTGAGCGTAGACCTGCATCAGCACCTGGGTGAAGCCGTGAGC
>JAAYEA010000237.1 GCA_012689325.1 Chloroflexota bacterium | reverse complement strand
TAGGTCATGGGCAGCATGCCGATGCGCAAAAAGTTGCAGTCCAGCGCCTTGCAGTCGGCCACGATCTTGTCGAAATCGGTGCTCAACGCGTCGCCGCCGCGGCCCTGGCCCATCGGCTCCAGCGCCGCCGAGCAGGCCGCCACCTTGATGTCGAAATCGGCGCAGGCCTTTTTCATGGCGGCCACGTTCTCCGGCGTCATGGGGATCTGCGAAATCTCGACGCAGTGGATCCCCAGCTCGGAGAGCTTTTGCAGCACCGCATAGGCGCCCAGCTCTTCGACCTTGCGGACGTACATCATCATGATCACGCCGATCATGCCCTTTTTCATGTCCTTTTTCTCCTCTTTTCGTTGTTCGGGTGGTCTGCCGTCCCCCGGGCAAAGCGTGGCGCTACCGCGTGGGGTATTTGCCTTCCGCGGCGATCCGTTTGTTCAGCTCGGCCAGGTAGAGGTCCTCGTCCACGGGGATCTCGACCTCTTTGCCCAGCCAGCTCGAGAGCAGGATGGCGTTGGCGAGCATCACGCCATTGATGCCATCGGACCCGGGCGCGATGAGCGGCGTGCCCTCCAGGATATGGGCGGCAAAGTTTTCCAGCACGGTCCCGTGCTGCACGCCCCAGCCATCGGTGTTCTGGATGGTCTCGGTGGTGTAGACCTCCTCCACGTTGCCGCCGCGCACCAGCCGGCCCACCTCACCCATGCTCATGGTGGTGTTCATGACGCCTTCCGGCTTGCGCAGGCGATAGACGGTGGCCGCCTTGCTCTCATCCACCACGATCTTGCCGCCGTCCAGGTCGATCTCTAGCCGGTCGGTGCCGAGCACGTCATGGGTGCAGGTGATAAAGACGCCGGTGGCGCCGTTGCCGTAATCGGCGATCACGGTGACGTCGTTATCGACGGCGATGTTGCGGTGGGCGCCATAGATGATCTTCGACACGATCTTTTTGGGCATGCCGCACATCCACTGCCAGAGGTCGAGCTGGTGCGGCGCTTGGTTGACCAGCACGCCGCCGCCCTCCCCGCCCCAGGTGGCGCGCCAGGCGCTCTGGTCGTAATAGCTCTGCGGGCGCCACCACGAGTTGATGATCCAGTTGGTGCGGCGGATCTTGCCCATCTCGCCCGAGGCGATGATCTCGCGCAGCCGCTGGTAGAGCTTGTTGGTCCGCTGGTTGAACATGATGGCAAAGGTGAGCTCGGGCTTGGTGGCGGCGAACTCGTTCATCTGGCGCACCTGCTTGGTATAGACGCCCGCGGGCTTGTCCACCAGCGCGTGCACCCCATGCCCCAGCGCATAGATCGCCATCTCGGGGTGGTAATAGTGCGGCACGGTGGTCACGACGGCATCCACCTTGCCGCTGGTGACCATCTCTTTCCAGTCGTCGTAAAACGGCACGCCGGGATAGCGCTCCGCGCAGCGCGCCTTGACGGCGGGATCGGTATCGCACAGCGCGCCCAGCTCGATCCTTTCGGACTTGCTGGCGGGCGCGCCCGGAAAGCTGCTCTGCCCGGTCAGCAGGTTGGCGTAAAAGCCGCCCTGGGTGCCGACCCCGATGATGCCCAACCTAACCTTGCTCATATCATTGCCTCCTGATGCTCGTGGTGTGATCCCCGTGAGTTGGATTCGATCCAATGAGTGACGCCACGGGCCGCCGCAGGGCTGCCCGCGGAATGGGTTGGCCCCAATATACCACGGCGCGGCCAAGGCGCAAATACCAGGGGAAGCTGGCAGGTCCCACCGGCATTCCGTGCCGTAGGGGACTTGCCAGCGTGAGCCCTGCCGGCGAATCGAATTCGCCGGCTGAGTATGTCAAGTCCCCTCAGGGACTTGCCAGCTTGAGCCAGGGACCTCGGTCCCTGGCGTCCGGTCCCTGGCGCCGCCGGCGGGGATTTGACACCCGCCCCGTTAGGGCTACCATGCGGGCTTGCGGACACCCAAGATCGCATCACGATGACGAGGAGACTCGAAAACATGAAAGACATAGCGCCCAGCGGCGTCAGGGATCGGATGTTGCAGGCCATGGCCGAGGGGGTGGCGGCGCGGTTGCCCGCCTATCAGGAGCGAACCGGCCGGTTCATCAGCGAGCCGGATGGCCCGCTGGCGCCCGGCGCCAAGCCCGAGGACATCGGCTGGTGCGTGATCAACCAGGACATCATCTATCCGCTGGCGCTGCTCTATACGACGCCCGGCACGCCCTACCAGGGCGACCGCGCCATCCTGGAGATGGCCCTGCGCGGCGGCGACGCGGTCCGCGATTTCCAGTACCCCGATGGGCAGGTCGAGTTCCTGAAGGTGGACGGGAGCCGCTGGGGGCCGACCTACATGCCCTGGACCAACTATGCCTGGCTGGAGACCTATGCGCTGCTGCGCGACGAAATGGACGCCGCGCGCCGCCAGCGCTGGGAGGAGGGGCTAACGCTGGCGCACGACGGCCAGGCCCGCGAGATCAGCAACCTGCGGGTGCACAATATCCCCTGCTGGAAGGGGATGAGCTGTTACCGCGCCGGGCAGATCTTGGGCCGCGCGGATTGGCAGGAGGCCGGGACGGCCATGACCCGGGCGGTGCTGGCGGCCCAACAGCCCGGCGGCTACTGGGCCGAGCATGGCGGCCCCAGCACCACCTACAATTATGTCTACGTCCACGGACTGGGGCTCTATTACCGTTTCTCCGGCGACGACTCCTTGCTCCCGGCGCTGGAGGCGGCCACCCGCTTCCATCAGGCCTTCACCTACCCCAGCGGCGCGCCGGTGGAGACGGTGGACGGCCGGGTCCACTATCACGAGCGCCTCAGCGCCATGGGCTGGGTCGGCTTTTCGGCCACGCCCCAGGGGCGGCGGCTGGTGCGCCACTGGGCGGAGCAGTTCGATCCCAAGCGCGACATCACCAGCCTTCAGGGCGGATCCCTGGCCAGCATCGTGCTGCACCTGATCCCCGGCGACGAGGCGCCCATCAACCTGGACCGGCCCGCCTTCCGCGAGCCCTACGAGGATTGGGCGCTGGTCTGCCGCGAGGGGGGCTGGTTCGGCTGCCTGAGCGCCTTCGCTTGCCCGCCGGTGGCCAGCCGGTGGGGGCAGGACCGGCAGGCGTTCCTCTCGCTCTGGCGCGACGATCTGGGGCTGCTCCTCGGGGGCGGCAACTCGAAGGACCAAGCCGAGTGGTCGAGCTTTGTGGCGAACGGGCGCTTGATGCCGGAGAGGGGCGCGCTGCTCCCCGACCGCAGCGGCGTGGCCCTGGAGTATGGGGGCATCCGCTGCCTGTTGCAGCTCGCTTTCGCCGACGGCCGGGCGATCATCACCGCCAGCGCCGAGGGCGGGCCCGCCCTGCAGCAGCTCATCGTGCAGGCCAAGGCCGGGCAGGTGGTCCGCTCCGCCGCCGGCCTGGAGGCCACGCTGGGCGAGGCGGCGCTGCAATGGGAGGCGCCGCACCTGGGCGAGTGGCTGGAGGTGGCGGGCTGCCGCATCACGCTGCCGCCGGGCGCCCGCTTTGTCTGGCCCACGGTCCCCTTCAACCCCTACGCCGTCGACGGCGCGGCGCCCTTTGGCTCCGGGCTGGGGGTGCTCTCGGCGCGCATTGACGGCCAGCCGATCCGCTGGGCGGTAGAATAGGCGGGGGCGCTAGGCCGCCATCTGCGCGCACAAGCGGCTGACCCGCTTGGCCAGGGCGATGATGGTGAGGATCGGCGGGTTGCCCAGCGCTTGCGGCAAAAGGGTGGCGTCGGCGACATAGAGGTTGCCGGGCAGGCGGCGGTGGTGGAACGACTGGGCCTCCTGCTCGGTCAGCGGCAGCGCCCCGCCGGGGTGCCCGGCGTTGATGGTCCCCAAGAACGGCTGGACCGGCTGGCCGCTGAAGCGGCGGAGGATCTCCTGGCACTCCTCCACGGCCTCGCCCAGGCGCCGTTTGTCCACGTCGGTGAGCGGCTTGGCGATCTCCTGGGGCAACACCGCCCCCGCGGGCGAGTCGGCGAGCTTGATCATGAGCGCCAGGATATCTCGCGCGGGGCGCCGCCAGGCAGGGTTAAAGAGAAAGCTCACATAGTCAAAGTAGGGCGAGAGCATATAGTGCGGCCGCTGCATGACAAACGGCATCTCGATCTCCCTCTGCTGGGCGGCGCCTTCGTATTCGATGCCCACGCACAGCACCGGGTCCACGAACAGCCGCGGCTCGCAGGGGATGCCCGAGTTTTGCAGGATGACGGGCGTGGCGAACCCGCCGGCGGCGAGGACCACCAGGTCGGCGGGGTAAAAGCGGCGAGAGAGCCCCCGCCGCGCGATCACGCCGGTGGCGCGCCCATCCTCCATCACCACGCGCTCGGCCCGGCAGTTGGCGATCACCTGGGCGCCCCGCTCCTGCGCCACGTGCAGGAACTGGCGGCTGTCCCACTTGGCCCCATGCGGGCAGCCAAGGACGCACCGTCCGCAGCCGACGCACCGCGTATAGTCCCCCATCTTGGGCGTGGGCTGCGGGTCGAGCGCCAGCTCGCGGCAGACCTCAAAGAGCCGCCGCGTTGGCTTGCGCCAGCGCCGCTGGTGCACGGTCGTCACGGGGATCTCGGCGTAGACCTCCTGGAACTCGGCGTCCAGGTCGATGCCCAGGGCGCGCAGGTCCTGGTCCATGCGGAGGGCGTTGCCGGTGCAGATCGTGGTCGTGCCGCCCAGGCCCCGTCCGTTGACCAGCACCATCTCGGGCGTCTTGCGAATCTGGAGCGCGGGAAAGACCAGGGACATCTCGCGCTCGTCGAAGAGGAGCCCCGTCTTGCGGATGCCCTCGACGGCGGGCAAGGGCAGGGCGCAAGGTCGGAAGGCCCCGCCCGCCTCCAGGACGGTTACCTGGAAGCGCCCTTGCAGCTCTTTGGCCACGGTGGCGCCGCCCGCGCCGCTCCCCACCACGATCGCTCGTTTCATCCGCGCCCATCCTCCCGCGTCAGGCGCGCCCGGCAGCCAGGCCGCCCCTCGGTGATCCGCTCGGAAAAAGCCAGTTGCCGGCCGCCCGAGAGCCCGGCGAGCAGCCCCCGATCCAGCGCCGACATAACCTGGCAGATGTCGCTCGAATAGAGACGGCTAAAGTAGCAGCGGCGGATGAGGATCGCCTCGCCGTCCGCCCGGAAATCGATCTCCAGCCAGCGATAGAGGAGGCGCCCCATGGCCAGGGCGTCGCGCTGGCCGCGGAGGCCGCACAGCCATCGGCAGGCCTGGCCCAGCCGGAGCGCGTTGCGATAGAGGCGCGCCTGAACGGCGGCCGGATCGCCGCCATCCCGCAGCAGCTCGCCCGCCCAGTCCCGCGTCCGCTCCGCGTACCGGAGCAGGCGCTGGTCGGCGGAGAGCCCCGCCAGCGACGGCAACGGGCGGTCGAACGCCCGCGCGGTGGCCCGAAAGAGCGCCCTCAGGGCCCAGCGCCTGGCCCAGCCCGGCGCGCGGCGCTCCAGCGCGGCCCCGACCAGGTTCACGCGGCCCCCTCCCGTAGCGCCCGGCCGATGTGCAGCGCGCCCCCCAACCCGCTCTCACCCCGATAGAGGGCGTCCAGGATGGCCGCGAACTGCTGAGCCACAACCTGCCGCTTCAGCTTCAGGTTGGGCGTCAGGTGCCCGCCCTCCACGGAGAGGCTCCCCGGCAGGATGGCCCACCCCTTCACCTGTTCCGGGTGCGAGAGGCGGCCGTTCACCTGCTCGATGGCGCGGTCGATCTCCTCG
>JAAYEA010000028.1 GCA_012689325.1 Chloroflexota bacterium | reverse complement strand
GAGCTGCCGCAGAGGCGGCTGGCCAGTTGGCCCACCATCCCCTCGTCGCCGCGCCAAAAGCGGCGCACATCGTCGCGGAAGCGGCCGTTCCATTCGGCCCAGCGCGCCTGGGAAAAGTTGCCGACCTGATAGGCCCCGGCGGCGTCCCAGGCCTCGGCGATGATCTTGACCTGGCGGAGGAGGGGGTCCTCGGCGATGTGCTCCAGCAGCGGGGGCTCGGGCAGGAGGTTGCCCTGGCTATCGCGCCCCAGCACCGAGGCCAGGTCGAAGCGAAAGCCGTCCACGTGCATCTCGACCACCCAATGCCGCAGCGCGCTCATGATCAGGTCGCGGACCACCGGGTGGTTGGCGTTCACCGAGTTGCCGGTGCCGGTATAGTCGCGGTAGCCGCGGCGGTCGTCGGCGAGCATGTAATAGATGCTGTTATCCAGGCCGCGGAAGGAGAGGGTGGGGCCCTCCTCGTTGCCCTCGGCGGTGTGGTTAAAGACCACGTCGAGGATGACTTCGATCCCGGCGCGGTGCAGCGCCTTGACCATCTCGCGGAACTCGAGCACCTGCTGGCCCGCGCCGCCGGTGCAAGCATAGGCCGCCTTGGGCGCGAAAAAGGCCACGGGGCTATACCCCCAATAGTTCTTGAGCCGCTGACCGGTGAAGGGGTCGCGCAGGATCAGCTCGTTTGCGTTGAACTCTTGGACGGGCATCAGCTCCACGGCGGTGACGCCGAGGGAACGCAGGTAGGGGATCTTTTCCGTCAGGCCGCGGTAGGTTCCCGGGCAGCTCACCCCGGCGCTGGGGTGGATGGTGAGGCCGCGCACGTGGGCCTCATAGATCACCGTCTCGGACCAGGGGCGCTGCAGGGGGCGGTCGCCCTCCCAGGCAAAGCCGTTGTCGGTAAAGACGCATTTGGGCGTGACCGCCGCGTCGTCGCGCACGGAGAAGGAGAGGTCCCGCTCAGGCGAGGCGATGTCATAGCCGCGCGCCGGACCAAAGTCCCAGCCATCCAACCGGGTGACGGAGGTGGCGTAGGGGTCCAGCAAGAGGCGATGGGGGTTGAAGCGGTGTCCCTCGCGGGGGCGATAGGGCCCCTCGGCGCGGTAGGCGTAGAGCTGGCCGGGCCGGACGCCCTGCACCCAGACGTGCCAGACGTCGCCGCTGCGGTGGCGGTCGGGTTCCAGCCGGATCGTGCGATAGGGCGACACATCCTGGGGCTGCTGGTAGAACTCCAGGATCAGGCAGGTGGCATGCCGGGAAAAGATGGCGAAATTGGCGCCATCGCCGGCGAGGTGGACGCCCAGCGGCAAAGGCCGCCCGGCGCGCACCTCGCCGGTCTCGGTGACGTTGCGGAGGTACTCGTCAAAGGCCGGCCCGGCCTCGGGCCGCGGCGTGCGTCCTAGCGACATGGGCGCGCCCGCGCAGGCGTTGCGCTGAGGTTGCGTGGGGTGTAGGGCACCTAGAGGAGACCTCCGTCGGCGAGAATCTGGCGCAGCGCGGCCTGGTCGGCCACGCTGGAGGGGAGCAGGGGCGAGCGCACCGCGCCGCCATAGTAGCCCAGCATGTCCAGCGCGGCCTTGAGCCCGGCCACGCCGTAGGTGGCGGTGATGGCCGTGTTCACGGGGATCAGGCGCCGCTGCAGCTCGGCGGCCTCGTCCAGGCGGCGCGTCTCCCAGAGCCGCTGAATCTCGATGCATTGCCGCGGGGCGATGTTGGCCAGGGCCACCACGCCGCCCACCGCGCCCACCGCCAGCGCCGCATAGAGGAACCCCGCCGACCCGGCGAGCAGTTGAAAGCCGGGCGGGCAGAGCCGGATGATGTCGGCGATCTTGGTGATGTTTCCACCCGAGTCCTTGATGCCAATGATGTTGGGGTGCTGGGCGCAGCGGGCCACCGTCCCGGCGGCCATATCCACGTGGGTGAACTTGGGCACGTTGTAGAGGATGACCGGGATGGGCGAAGATTCGGCCACGGCGTGGTAATGGTGGACCAGCGCCGCGTCGGTCATCTTGTCGTCGTAATAGTTGGGGGTGACGACGATGGCCGCATCGGCGCCCAGGCTGGCGGCCTGGCGCGTGAGGTGGATCGTCTCGCGGGTGGACTCGCAGGCCGTGCCGGCGATCAGCAGCTTGCCCGCGGGGATGGCCTCGCGGGAGACCTCCAGGACGCGGAGCTTTTCCGCCTCGGTGAGGTAGGAGGCCTCGCCGTTGGAGCCGAGGACCACATAACCGGCCAGGTCGGTGGCGTTCCAGCGGGCCAGGTTGGCGCGCAGGGCGTCATAGGCCACCTCCTCATCCGCCAGGAAGGGCGTGCAGATGGGGGGGAAAAGGCCGTGCAGGGAAATGCTGCTATTGGACATGTCACCTCCGGGCGAAATCAGTCCGTCCTTCGCGTCAGCGCGCCATAGACCTCGGGACGGCGGGTTTGCAGGTTGAAGCACTTGCCGCGGCGCGGCCGGGCCACCGCGTCGGCCTCCAGCGACACCACGATCATCTCTTCCGCGATGTCCAGGCTCTGCGACTCGGCCACCACCGCGCCGGTGGGGTCGACGACCAGGCAGCCGCCGGCGTGGTTGGCCTCGACGCCCGTTAGCTCGAGCGCCGAGCGCCCGGCGTCGTTGCAGACGCCGACATAGACGCCGTTATCGTAGGCACGGCAGCCGTGGAGCATCCGCCACATCGCCTTGTTGCGCGCCACCGCTTGCTGCCGGGCGGCGAGGTCCTCCGGCCAGGCGCCAAAGCGCGCGGCGTGGGGGGCCAGCAGCAACTCTGCGCCGTCCACGGCCAGGCAGCGCGCCAGCTCGGGAAAGTGGTTGTCGTAGCAGATGATGATGCCGACGCGGGCGAAGGGCAGCTCAAAGACGGGCAGGCTGGTGCCGTGCCGAAAGTAGAAATACTCGTCGCCGGAGAGGTGGACCTTGCGCTGCTTGCCGATGTAACCCTCGGGCACGACGATGAACTGGGTATTGTAGTGGATGCCGCGGTCGTCCTCGGCGATGCCGGCGCAAATGGCGATGTCCAGCTCGCGGGCCACGCCCAAGAGGGCCTGGACGCAGTCGCCGTCGGGCACGGGCTCGGCCTCCCGCACCATGGCGGGATCGCCGGCGTGGCCGGTGAGGCCCAGCTCGGGCAGGCAGACGAGCTGCGCCCCTTGCTGGGCAGCCTGGCGGACCCAGCCGATGGTGCGCTCCAGGTTCTCGCGCTTGCGCCCCACCGGGCTATCTTGTTGCACCAGAGCCAGCGTCAAGTCTTGCACGGTCACCTCCCCGCCCCGCGGCGATTCCGAGGCACATCATACCACCGAGTGGGCCAGAGCAAAAACGGAGGCGAGCGGCAGCGCCGGCAATGGCGAAATTGCGAGGCGGCCCCTTGACGAAAATAGCATTATGCGGTTATAATGGGAACATGCCGAGGGGGAATGCCACGCGGGATGCGGGAGGTGCCTAGTGAAGCTATTGATTGCTATCGTCCACCGGGACGATGCGGACCGGGTGATGGAGGGGCTGATGCGCGCGGGCCATCGCGCGACGCGCATGAGCACGACCGGAGGCTTTTTGCACGAGGGCAACGCGACGATCTTTGTCGGCGCCGAAGCGGAAGACGTCCCCGAGATCCTCGAGGTTTTCAAGGCGAATACCCAGGAGCACCGCCAGCGCGCCCCCGGCGTGTTGCGCATCCTCTCCGGCCAGCCCGAGGTCCGGATCGGGGCGGCCACCATCTTTGTGCTGGACCAGCATAGCTTCTGGCACTTTTAGCCCGGCTGGCCGGGCTCGACCATTGGCGCGCACCATGCGCTGGCGTGGCGCGCGCTTTGTTTTTCCCGGCGGCCGAGTTGACATCCCGGCGGTTTCCGCTATCCTACCCGCAAGCTCGAACGGAGGCGACCGATGAACGGCAATATCCCGGTGTTGATGGTGGAAGGGCAGGGGCTGGCGGAGGCCTGGGAGCGCTCGCTGGCGGCGCTGCACCAGGGCGGCTGCGACATCCTCACCGAGTACGACAAGCCCGGCGACCCGCCCAGCAAGGATTGCAGCATGACCATCGTCGTGCGCGATCCCCTGGCCGAGCCGATGATCCACCGGGACATCCCCGGCGGGCTGGAGGACCTGCAAGAGTACACGCTGGAGGTGCTGGACGGGATCAAGGACCACTGCGTGCGCGACGCCGCCGCCGATCCCACCGACACCCGCTGGGAGTACACCTATCACCAGCGGCTCTGCGCCTACGGCTTTCCCGGCGGGCCGATGATTGACCAGATCGAGCTGCTGGCGGCGAAACTGGCGCGCACGCCGCACTCCCGCCGCGCCCAGGCGATCACCTGGAAGGTCTGGGAGGACAACGATTGCTATGACCCCGCCTGCTTGCAGAGCGTCTGGTGCCGCGTGCTGCCGGACGAGACGGGCGCGTGGGTGTTGAACACCAACGTGCGCTTTCGCTCCAACGACGCCTACAAGGCCGCCTACATGAACATGTTCGCCCTGACCCAGCTCCAGGTGCGCATCGCGGCGCG
>JAAYEA010000236.1 GCA_012689325.1 Chloroflexota bacterium | reverse complement strand
TTCGACAAGGTCTTGCGCGTGCTGGAGCGTTACGATACGGTGGACAAGGACTTGGCCGTGCCGACGCGCGAGTACATTCGCCGCCAGCGGCTGGTGCAGCAAGAGCTGGCCCGGCGCGATCTCCAGGTGGGGTTCGTCTTTTCCGACGAGCATTATGACGGCGACGTCCCCTACCTGGGCGGCAACACCAACGTCAGCATCGAGCAGGTGGCCGGGGCCCTCGGCGCCACCGGCTTTCACATCATCGCCGGGCTGGAGGGCGGCTACGTCGCCGAGCAGCTCGCGCCCCGCGCGGGGGCCAAGGTCCACAAGGCCGAGCTCTTGCAGCTCGCCGACGAAAAGTACCCCATCAACGCCGAGCGGCTGGAGGACGTGCTGTCCGCCGCGGCGGGCGGCCCGGTGCGCCGCATCGGCCTGCTCACCCCCCGCCAGGTGGTCCCGGACGCCGTGGTGCGCTACCTGGAGCGCCTCGTCGGCGCCGAGAACGTGGTGGACGCCCAAGAGCTCTACTTCCGCATCAAGTATGAGAAATCCGACGCCGAGATGCGGCTCATTCGCGACGCCAACGCCATCGCCGACGCCATGATGCGCGCCATGCTGGCGGTGCTGCGGCCTGGCCTGCTGGAGACGCAGGTGGCGAGTTGGGGCTATTTCGTGGGCAAGGAGCTGGGCGCGGAGGAGAACGGCTGGGACATCATGGTGGGGTCCAACGTCGCCTGCCGCACCCTCATCGGCAAGGCGCTCAACCGCCCCATCGCCGCGGGCGATTATGTCCACCTGGGCGTGGCCCCCAAGCGCGACGGGCTCAACTCGTGCATCCGCCGCTCGGCCATCGCCGTGCCCCGCCCCGCGCTGGTCACGCCCGAGCAGCGCTTCTGGTTCGACCTGGTGGAGGAGGCCTATCGCGTCGGCTATGACGCCTATTGCCGCGTCGCCGCCGAAAATCTCCCCGCCCGGGTGCAGGAGCAGGCGCTGGTGGACTATTTCCGCTTCCGCGCCGACGAGGTGGCCGAGCGCCTGGGCCGGCCCGTCGCCCTGGAGCAGCAAAAGCCCTACACCGGCACCCACAACGGCGGCTACACCGAATGTCAAGAGTTCTACGGGGCGATCACCCTCGATTCCGAGGCGCCGCTGGGCCGCCAGATCGTCACCATGCTCGACGTCGCCATCCGCGGCGTGGGCGACCACTGGGACGACGTGGTGATCCCGGGGATGGACTACGTGGTGGTGGAAAACACCCTGGGCAAGTTCGGCAAGCGGGTGGAGTGCTTTAACAAGCTCCCGCTCAACGTGCAATCTCTCGTGGGCAACGTGGACGAGCTGGGGTAGGGTCGCCTACCCCACAAACCACACGTAGACGAGACCCGCGTGGACCAGCGTCGCCAGGATGAGCACCAGCCAGAACTCGCCCTGGCGCACCTTGTGGCGGAAGACGACCATCCCGGCCCAGCCGCCGAGGAACCCGCCGGCCAGCGCCAGGGCGTGCAGCACCAGCTTGGGCACGCGCCGCCCGTTCGAGACGGCCTGCCACTTGTCATAGCCGTAGAAAAGGAGCGTCACGCCGCTCCAGGCGGCCACCCAGGCGCCGTAGGGGTTCCAGGTGGTGCCGTAATAGAGCGCGAGAAAGGCGACCAGCCCCAGCGCGGCGGCGATGCCGCCATAGTAGGTGTAGGGCGAGTGGTAGGCATTGATACGACGGCGCGCAGGGGACATGAGACCTCCAAGCGTAGCGGTGCGAAGCGTCGAGAGTGTAGCATGGATTACCCCGCCGGTCAAGGCGGGACCGCCAGCGCCGGGACACGCGCTGGCCCGTTCTTTATATCACGCAACGGCAAAGGAGCACTGTGCAGCACATCGAGGGCGAGTTCCGGGGCGCGCGCGGCGCCCGCATCTACTATCAGGCCTGGCTGCCGGAGGGCGAGCCCAAGGCGGCGATCCTGGTCGTCCACGGGCTGGGCGAGCATTCCGGGCGCTACATGAACGTGGTCAACCACCTGGTCCCGCTGGGTTACGCGATCTATGGCCTCGACCATCTGGGCCACGGCAAGTCCGACGGCGCGCGCGAGATGGTGGAGCGCTTTGAGGATTTCACCGGCACGGTGGCCATCTATCGCGAGATGATCAAGGGCTGGCAGCCCGGCACGCCGCTCTTCCTCCTCGGCCACAGCATGGGCGGCCTCATCGCCACCTATCACCTGCTGGACGAGCGGGACGGCTACCGCGGCGCGATCATCTCGGCGCCAGCCATCAAGGTGGCCGACAACATCTCGCCCGCCACCATCGTCATGGGCAAGGTCCTCTCCAAGGTCGCTCCCAAGGCGGGCGTGCTGGCGCTGGACGCCGCCGGCATCTGCCGCGACCCGGCGGTGGTCGAGGCTTATGTCAATGACCCGCTGGTCCACCACACCAAGACCCCCGCCCGGCTGGCCGCCGAGATGCTGCGAGCCATGCAGCGGGTGACGGCGGAGGTGCACAAGATCGACCTCCCCTTCCTCGTGCTGCAGGGCGCCGACGACCGGCTCGTGGATCCGGGGGGCGCGCGCCTGCTCTACGAGGGCGCCAGCTCGGCGGACAAGACCAGCCGGGTGTACGAGGGGTGCTATCACGAGGTGTTCAACGAGCCGGAGCGCGACCAGGTCCTCCGCGACGTGGAGGCCTGGCTCGCCGCGCGGATCTGAGCGGCAAAGAAAAGGGCCCCCGAGCTTGGCTCGGAGGCCCTTGGTTCTCTAGACTTCGGCCTCGAAGGCCTCTTTGGCCTCCGGCGTCAGCAGATACCAGATGATCAGCCCGCCGATGACGGTGCCGACGGGGACGTTAAAGAGCCCCAAGGCCGCCAGGACCACGGCCGTCCAGCGGGCCCAGTTCTTTTGCGCCAGCAGCCCCCAGCCCACCACCACATGGACGATGGCGATGACCACCAGGACGGCGATGATCACGCCCAGGATCGAGCTGCCGATGATCAGGTCTTCCCCCACCGCGCTCAGCACCACCGCCACCAGGCCGATGCCCACCGCGAGCGCCCCCAGCAGGAAAAGCGCCGCGCTCACGAATTGATAGATGCCGATCACCGTCACCATGTCGGGACGTTTCTTGAGAACCGCTTGCTCTGCCATGTTAACCGCTCCTTTCAGCGTGACTCAGGCCCGCGCCAGCGGGCTCACTCGGCGCCAAAGGCCTCTTGGGCCTCCGGCGTCAACAGGTACCAGATCTCGATGGCGCCCACCACCGTCCCGATGGGCAGCTTGGGCAACGCGAGGATGCCGAGGACCAGCGCCAGCCAGCGCGCCCAGTTCTTGAGCGCAAAGAGCCCCAGGCTGGTCGCGACGTTCACCGCGCAGAACGCCAGAAAGACCAGCATCACCAGCCCCAGCACCAGCGGCGCGATGATCGCGTCCGTGCCCGTCGCCTCCAGGAGCGCCACCACCAGGCCGAAGCCCACAGCCAGCACGCCTAGCAGCCACAGCGCCGCCACCAGCAGATGATAGATGGCGATGAGCGTCACCAGGTCCGGACGGCGGCGCTGCTTGACCCGATATTCGGACATCGGTATGCCTCCTTTGCCTCTGTCATTCCCAAGACCAATATAGCGCATCCCTCGCGCTATGTCAAGTCCCGCACGGCGATCAGCAGGGTCTATGCAAAGTCGCGCTCGGCGATCAATCGCCGAGCTACAGGGCTGCGCCTGATGCTATCAGGCTTCGGATCTCACGCCACGGTGGCCCCACAAGCCCGATTCTATCGGGCGCTGCCGAGTAGCACGGTGACTCGTCGCCGTGCGGGGCGACGCGCCAAGGCGACTGAAGGCTATGCTCAAGCCCTGGTCCCAGCTACGCCTGCTCGCCCTCAGCGGCGGCAGGTTCCCCGGCCTCCGCGGCAGAGACCACGGCCGGCGCCGCGCCCACCGGCAGGTCGCCCAAGAGCAGCGTGGGCGTGATGCCGTGCTCGGTGATGACCACCTTGGCGTTGTGGCGCAGCGCCCCCTCCGTCATCTCCATCTGCTTGAGGGTCTGGGCGTTGCCCTTGAAATAGGTCTCCGCCGCCTCGTTCACCAGCCGGATCGCCTCGGCCTTGCCCTCGGCCACCTTGATCGCCGCCTCCCGCTCGCCCTCGGCGCGCTGGATGCGGGCCAGTTTCTGCTGCTCCGCGGCCTCGAACTCGCCGGTGGCCAGCAGGCGCATGGCCCGCCGCTCCTGCTCGGCGGTCTTTTGCTTGTGCATCGCCCGCTTGATGTCCTCCGGCGGGTCGATGAGCATAATCTCCACCTTGCTCACCTGCAAGCCCCACTCCTCGGTGAACGAGTTCAGCACCTCTCGCAGGTTGCTGGCGATGGACTCGCGGGCCACCAGGCTCTCGTCCAGCGTCAGGTGGCCGAACTCTTGCCTGAGGTTGGTCATGGCGAGCTGGGTCACGGCGCGCTTCCAGTCATCGATGTTGTAAAAGGTCCGCTTGATCGAATCCTCGTCGGTGCGCGGGCGCACCCACATGATCCCGTCCACCATGATCTCCACGTTGTCCTTGGTGATCACCGACTGGGGCTTGATGTCCATGGTGTGCTCGCGGACGTCGCGCACCCGCACGATCTGCAGGATCGGGAGCTGAAAGCCCAGCCCGGGCATGACGAAACGCGAGTACTTGCCCAGCGTCTCCTGGATACCCCGCTCGTAGGGGCGCAGGGTAAAGATCGGGAACGCAATGGTCCTCATCGTGGATTCTCCCCGCCGGATCAGCCGCCGGCGCGGCGACCTCGCAGCCGCCAACGAACGCGGGCGACGCTCGCCCCGTTCACCTATCTCTACGCGCCAGGGGC
>JAAYEA010000235.1 GCA_012689325.1 Chloroflexota bacterium | reverse complement strand
GGCCATCCCCGCGGCGCTCTTGCTGGCCCTGCTGGCCTGGCGCGGGCGGCCGCTGCTGGCGGCTGGGTACGCCAACCTGGGGGTGGTGAGCCAGACGCGGACCGAGTTGGGGCTCTACGAGCACAAGCAGTTCGCCACCCTGACGCTGGATCGGGTGCGGCAGCAGGTGGACCTGGACGAGGCCCTGGGGTTCTTCGAGCGGGCGCTGGAACTTGACGTAACGCAAGCATCGGCCCGCACCCGCTGGTCGCACGTGGCGTTCGATCGCGCCGACTATGGCGCGGCGCTGGCGCAGGCCCAGGCGGCCTGGGAGGCGGGGCAGCGCGACCGCGTGACCCGGCTGGTCTACGGGGACGCGCTGGTGGCGCAGGGCCGAATCGCAGAGGCCGCCGAGGTGGTGCGCGGCCTGGTCTGGGCCGATTGGCGCCTCCAGGCGCAGGCCACCTACCAGTACCAGGTCCTGGACGACCCGCAGCGGGCGGCCTACGCCGCGGAGGCCTACAGATTATTGACGGCGGGCAGGGACAGCGCGCCGTGAGAAGGTTGGATGGCCAAAGGGTGGATACAGCCGATTTGAAAACCAAATGGGGCGCGATCGTGGCCGTGGCGTTGGCGGCGGTCCTCTGCGGCCTGCCCGTGGTCGGGCAGCTGCCGCCAGGGGCGGTCGTCTCGGCGCAGGGCGAGGCGGCCTGGGAGGCGCCGGTCAACCTCTCGCATTCGGGGACCGCGGCGCAGCCGGCCGTGGTGCAGGGGCCGGGCGGGCCGCAGGTCTTTTGGTGGGACCGCTTCGATGGCCTGCTGACGACGCGCTGGGATGTGGACGAGTGGCGCGCGCCGCTGTCCAGCCCCATCATGGTGGAGCGGACGGCGCGGGATGGGACCGAGTTGGCGCCGGTGGGCCAGATGCCCCGGATCACCGACGATGGAAAGGGCTGGGCCCACGCCTGGTGGCTGGGCGCTGCCGACCCCGGGACGGGGGCCATGCCGCTCCTGCATAGCGCGCTGGAGGTCGGCCACTCGCAATGGAGGGTTGCCGCCCTGGTCGCCGAGTCGGCCGTCGCCTATGAGGTGATCGCCGATCCAGCGGGCGAGTTGCACCTGGCCTACGTTCGGGCGCAGCATAGCGAGGGACAGCCCGCGGGCGTCTATTACACCCGCTCGACCGATCGCGGCGAGACCTGGTCCGCGCCGCTGGCGCTCTACGAGTCCTTCTACTTTCGCGCCTTGACCGCCGAGCAGGCCCATGTCCGGCTGGCGGCCGACGGCGAGGGGCATATCTATGCGGTTTGGGACGAGCCGCGCCTGGAGCGCAGCTGGCTGGCCGTTTCTACCGACGGCGGCGAGACCTGGAGCGAGCCGCAGGCCACCCCCGATCGCAACTGGCAGGCCCGCAGCTTGTGGGTCGCGGCGCGGCCGGGGCAAGTGATCCTCATCTGGGAGGATGCGCGCGTCGCCGCCTGCACCCTCTATCAGGTGGTGTCTGGCGACGTCGGCGAGACCTGGAGCGAGCGCCAGCGGGTGCTGGAGGGCTTCCGTGCCTGCGCCCAGGGCCTGGAGCTCGCATCCTCGGGCGATCAGGCGTTGCTCATCGGCGGGCGGGGCACGGCGGCGCTGACCCTGGCCGGCTGGGATGGGCAGCGTTGGTCGGAGCCCAAGCAGGTCAGCCTGCGCTTCACCGATCCCGAGTTGGATCGCCAGCGCAGCCTGGAGGCGCTGGATGTGGCGCTGGGCGACGCCCCGCTATTGGTGGGCACGGCGGCGGGGGGCGACATCTGGGCCGCGCGCGGGCCCGCGGGGGTCTTGCAGCTCGTCTGGGCCGAGCCGCCGGCCTGGTCGGCGCCGATCAGCCTCTCCGAAGAGGGCGCCTGGCCGGGGACGCCGGCGATGGCGGCGGACAGCGAGGGGCGCATCCACCTGCTCTGGAGCCGCGCCACAAGCGCCGCGGGTGTAACGGTCGCGCTGGACTACCTCCGTTGGGACCCTGCGGCGGGTGAGGGGACCCTGGCCAGCCGCCCGGCAGAGATCTGGAGCGCCAGCGATGGGCAGGCCTCCACGCCAGCCCTGGCCGCGGTGGGCGACATGCTGCATGCGGTCTGGAGCGGTGGGCGGGACGGGGAGATCCTCTACAGCCGCGCCGAGGCCCGCGAGGCTTATGGGTCGGGCGGCTGGAGCGAGCCCCTGGTGTTGCCCGCGCCTAGCGCGGTGGGCGCGTCGCCGGCCATCGTTGCCGATGCCTATGGCGTCCTGCACGTCGTCTATGCGGTGCCGCTGAACGAGCGGCGCGGCATATATTACACCCGCTCTGCCGATGGCGGCGTGAGTTGGTCCGACGCGGCGGCCGTCTTTGACGCCGAAGCGGCGGGCTGGGCCATGGCCGCGCATCCGGCGCTGGCGGTGGATGCGCAGGGCGTCGTGCACGTGGCCTGGACCCAGGCGGCGCTGCCGGGCCCCCTGTCGCCGCTGGGCGTCTATTATGCCCGTTCGACCGATCAGGGCTCCACGTGGACCGAGGCGCTGCAGGTCGTGGAGGGTGCTTACGATTGGCCGCGCCTGGCCGCGACCGGGACCGGGCAGGTGCACCTGCTGTGGAGCGCGGCGGGCAGCGGCGAGGCCTGGCAGCAGTGGTCGACCGATGGCGGACAGGGTTGGTCGCGGCCGGCGCAGGTGCGCGGCTGGCGCAACGTCCCCGGGCCGCTGAGCCCGGCGGGGGATGGCGCCGGGGCGTTGCATCTGGCGGGGATCGGCCAGGATGATGTGGGCGAGCCGGCGCTGCTCTATGCCGCCTGGGATGGCGGGCAGTGGAGCGCCGTGGAGACCTACCGGCTGGAGGTGGGCGGCCAAGTCCCTGCCGGGCTGGGGCTGCTGGTGCAGTCGGCCCAGGGCCGGGTGAGCGTGGCCTTCCGCGCCGCCACGGCCACCGGGCAGCGGGTCTGGGTCACCCAGTGCGCCGTGCCGCAGGTCGAGGTGGCGCCCGCGCCGACGTTGACCCCCTTGCCCACGCCCACGGTCTTGCCTAGCCCTTCTCCGTCGCCCACGCTGCGCGGGGATCTGCCGGTGGGGCAGACCCTCTCCACTGGCGGCATGACCGAGATCCCCGCGGCGGTGCCCATCGCCGGCCTGCTGGCAGGAGGGATCGTGGCGGCGGTGGTGGCGGCACGGCTGTGGTGGGGGAAGAAGAGGTAGGGAAGAATTGGGGATTTCGAATTGCGAATTGCGGATTTGGGATTGCGAAGTGTGGACTGGGCGTTGTGGTGAATAGGGCCGAACTGGAGGAGCGCACCAAGGGTTTTGCGCTGCGGGTGATCCGTTTGATGTCGGCGCTGTCCAAGTCCCCTGTCGCCGACGTGCTCGGCCGCCAGCTCTTGCGCTCAGGCACCGCCATCGGGGCCAACTATCGTGAGGCCAACCGCGCCGAGTCGCACAACGATTTCATCCACAAGCTGGGCATCGTCGAGAAGGAGGCAAGCGAGACGCAGTATTGGCTGCAGTTGCTTCACGAAGCGGGCTTGGGCGATCCCTCCGAGATCGAGTGGCTCCTGCGCGAATCGGGCGAGCTTCTCGCCATCTTTGCTGCGGCGGGCCGCACCGCCAAGCAGCGCCGCCAGGAGATGACGAATGGGGGATTGCGAAATGCGAAATCCTGAATTCGCAATCCCCAATCCGCAATCCGCCATTCCCACGGTGGTGATCGAGCCGTCGCGGGGCTGGCTCTCGCTCCAACTGCGGGCGGTGTGGGAGTACCGCGAGCTGCTGGGCTTTCTGGTCTGGCGCGACGTCAAGGTGCGCTACAAGCAGACGGCGCTGGGCGTGCTGTGGGTGGTGCTGCAGCCGGTGGTGAGCATGGTGGTCTTTTCCTTCCTCTTTGGCACGCTGCTGCAGGTCCCCTCGGGGGAGGTGCCGTATCCGATCTTTGCCTATGCGGCGCTGTTGCCCTGGAACTATTTCGCCTCGTCGCTGAGCCGCTCGTCCACCAGCGTGGTGAACAGTGCGCACCTCATCACCAAGATCTATTTCCCGCGCTTGATCATCCCCATCTCGGGGGTGCTCTCCGGCCTGCTGGATTTCGCCATCGCCTTCTTGGTGCTCATCGTCATGATGGCCTATTTCGGCATCGCCCCGACCTGGGCGACGCTTCTCCTGCCCGCGTTGCTGCTCCTGGCTATGGCCACGGCGCTGGGCTTTGGGCTGTGGCTGGCGGCGCTCAACGTCCGCTTTCGCGACATCAACTATCTCATCCCCTACCTGATCCAGATCTGGATGTACGTCACGCCGGTGATCTATGGCAGCACGCTGATCCCTGAGCGCTTCCGCTGGCTGATGGCGCTGAACCCCATGACGGGCGTGGTGGAGGGCTTTCGCTGGGCGCTATTGGGCCAGCGCCTGGCCGACGCTCAGCCGCCGGGGCCGCTCTTTGTCGCCTCCATCGGCATCGCGCTGGTGGTGCTGGTCAGCGGCGCGATATTCTTTCGGCATACCGAGCGGACCTTTGCGGATATAGTGTAGAAGCCAATGGTAGGATCTATGGCTAGAAAAGCCTTTGTCAGCGGGTGTTTCGACCTGCTTCACAGTGGGCACGTGGCTTTCTTCAAGGCTGCCGCCGCTTACGGCGATCTCTACGTCGCCCTTGGCTCGGACAAGACCGTCTATGAGCTAAAGGGCCGGTTGCCTGTCAATACCGAGGACGAGCGCCTGTTCATGGTACAGTCCTTGGGTTGTGTCAAGGAAGCCTTCATCTCCCACGGCTCCGGCATCCTGGACTTTGAGGACGAGCTCCGTGCGCTTCGCCCGGGCGTCTTTGTCGTCAACGAGGATGGCAACGTCCCCGCCAAGCGCCAGCTATGCGAGGAACTGGGCATCGAGTACGTGGTGCTCAAGCGCGAGCCCCACGCGAACTTGCCCCGTCGCTCCACCACCGCCCTGCGCCAGGTGGATCGGCTGCCCTATCGCATCGATCTTGCCGGTGGCTGGCTTGACCAGCCCTTCGTCTCCAGGCACCACCCTGGAGCCGTGATCACGATCTCGATTGAGCCAACCATCGAGTTCAACGACCGCAGCGGCATGGCCACCAGCACGCGCCGCGCGGCGCTCGAGCTCTGGGGCAATCGACTCCCCGCCGGCGACCCGGCGCATCTCGCCAGGGTGCTCTTTTGTTGCGACAACCCGCCTGGCACGCCCCACATCTCTGGCTCGCAGGACGCCATCGGCATCGTCTATCCCGGCCTGAACAAGGCCTACTATATGGGTGAGTACTGGCCAGGCCAGATCGAGAGCGTCCACGATGAGGAGACGCTGCGGTTTGTTGAGCGCGCGCTCTACTTGCTGCCCCTAGGGCCGCGCGGTCCCGAGTTCGACGTGTTGAGCGACACGCACATCTCCCCCGCTGGGGCGCAGGCGCTGGCCGAGGCGACGGGCCACTGCTGGGAGGCATTGCTTTCACGCGACCTCGCTGGCTTGGGCAGCAGCGTGCGCGCGTCATTCGAGGCGCAGGTGGCCATGTTTCCCCACATGCTGAATCACACGGTCGCCGCCGCCATCGCCGAGTGCCGCGATCGCGCCCTGGGCTGGAAGCTCTCCGGCGCGGGCGGGGGCGGCTACCTGATCCTGGTAGCCAGCAAACCTGTCGAGGGCGCTTTCCAGATCGTCATCCGGCGCGCGCCTTCCTGGTAGGTAGTTCGCGCCTACAGCCGTGTAAGGAGCCCATGTCAGATATCGCCATTCGCGTGGAGAATCTGGGCAAGATGTACCGCATCGGCCGCGCCAGGGAGCGCCGCGACACCCTCCGCGACGCCCTGATGGCCGGGCTGCGCGCGCCGTGGGAACGCTTGCGCGGCGACGACCGCCGGGAAGAGGAGACGTTCTGGGCCCTAAAGGATGTCTCCTTCGAGGTCAAGCGCGGCGAGGCAATGGGTGTCATCGGCCGCAACGGGGCTGGCAAGTCCACACTGCTCAAGATCCTGTCTCGCATCACCGAGCCAACCACGGGCCGCGCCGAGATACACGGCCGCGTCGCCTCCCTACTGGAGGTGGGCACCGGTTTTCACCCCGAGCTCACTGGCCGCGACAATATCTATCTCAGCGGTGCTACCCTGGGGATGAAGCGAGCAGACATCGCCCGTCGCTTCGACGAGATCGTCGCCTTCTCCGAGGTCGAGCGATTCCTGGATACTCCCGTTAAGCGCTACTCCAGTGGCATGTACGTTCGGCTGGCCTTCGCCGTGGCCGCCCACCTGGAGCCCGAGGTGCTGTTGGTGGACGAAGTGCTGGCAGTGGGCGACATGATGTTTCAGCGCAAATGTCTGCAGCGCATGCAACACCTAACGGAAGGGGGGGTAACTATCCTGTTTATCTCTCACAACATGGCCGCGATTCAGGGGGCATGTAGAGTTGCGGTCCTGATGGATGGCGGCCAAGTGGTGGCGAAAGGCAATCCCATCTCCGTGATCGAAGAGTTCCAGCGTCTGGCGCAGAACGAGAGTCCGAGGCAAGCACTGCAAGCGAAAGACCTGAATATCGAGGAGTGTAGCCAGGTTCCTGTAAGGATAACTGGCTTCGCGATGTATGCTGAGGACGGGACTCTGACACGAACCCTCCGGTTTGGAGAGGCTCCGAGCGTCCGTATTGACCTTCTGGCGCACGAGAAGGTGTGTGCTCCTGCGATCCAGCTCGGCGTCAGACGCAGTGACGGCGTCAAGATATGCAGCTACAGCAACTGGCATGACGGTTTCAAGATCGAGTATATTGAGGGTGAGTGTCATCTGTACGGACGGCTACCTCCATTGCGCCTCATTCCTGGGCTCTACGAGATCCACGTTCTTGTCTGGCCGTGGGGCGCAGGCCATCTGGGAGACGCCTTGGAGCAGACACAGCCCTATGTTTGGGAACAGTTCGGCTATTTCCAGGTTATAGGCATAGGGCTAAATGAGCACGATGGTGTGTTCCAGATTCCGGCAATGCACTGGGCACTCACTTCCGATAGTGGCGTGCTGAGTTCAGGGGATATCCCAGAAGATGCCATACATGGGGCGTTTACGCCGCCTGGGTGATCTAGCGCGAGATGAGTTGAATGAAAGTCATCCTGATCTCTCATTTCAGGCCCAGTCCAGTTGGCGATGGTGGAAATCATCGAAGCTATCAAGTGCTCGAAGATCTCGGTCGCCTGGTGGGGCCAGAGAACGTGGTTCAGTCGAACTGGATGGATTGGAAGAGTGGAGCTGGGGCGGCGGGACGACGACCAACGGGTATGGGGATATCTATGTTGGCGTCCGTCAGGCGCCGGATGCGTCGCATATCGCCTCTGCGCCAAGCGGTGAAGCTGATGCGTTCGCGAGGCTTGTGGCCCAAGCTTAGTCGTGTGCGTCAGGCATGGCGGTGTCTTTTCGCGGAGGATCCTCTTGAAGTGCTGGCCGAGCCCAGTTCGCTGGCGAACATGTACGGTGATCCCGCGTTCTTGAACCACTACGAGCATTTAGTATCTGGTCTCGCAGGCCAAGCAGTTGCCGTAGTCGAAGATCCAGGTTTTGCGAGCCTGCTGTCAATCAACAAGCGATATGGTGTCTACACGATCCTTTGCCCACAGAACCTGGAAGCTTTCGATAGAGTGCTACCTCTCCGACTGGAGCGACGGATACTGCGACACATATCCTTGGCCTTTGCAGAGGAGATGGGTGTGCTCTCACAGGCCGATTGCTGCCTCTTCATTTCTCGGGTGGAAGCTGGTCTAGCAGGGGGGTTGGGTATGCCCGCGCACTACTATCCATATCACCCCGTAGGAGATATCAGGCGAATCCTTGATCAGGTGCGGGTGGCTAGAGCGGAGACCAACCCAGAACCAGGCCTGTTCCTCATGCTGGGAAGCGCTGGGCATAGCACAACCCGCGAGTCGTTCTCCTGGTTTGTGAGATGTGTCCAGCAGTATGGCTTGCCACGTGGCTCGCGGGTTCTGGTTGCGGGATCGGGGACAGATCGTCTACTCCCGGCGGGTGTGGCGGTTGAGGGGATGGAATTCCGTGGCTGGGTTCAGCAGGAGGAACTGGATCAGCGCCTGTCGACTGTACAGGCCGTGTTGGTTCCCCAGATAATGGGTTTCGGCGCATTGACCCGCTTGCCTGAACTCTCCTACTGTGGCATTCCTGTCATTGTGTCCCGTCATCCGACGTATGCTCTGGATCTCCCACCCGGTGTTGAGGTAGTCGAGGATGATTGGGACTCGTGGAGCAAAGCTATGCACCATCTGTCGAAGGGTTCAGCTTCCACCCCTCACGCTGCCTATCTTGCTTGGGAGAAGAAACAGAAGAACCCTCTCGAGGAGGTACTTCGTAGGGCTTCGGGTATCGATGAAATGGATCTGAGAGCAAGGTGTTAGGAGCAGAGACTCGCGAGATGCGTTGTCCGACACTAGCTGAACTTCCTCCTCCGCCGCCCGGCCGGGCCGGCTGGCCCTGGACCGAAGAGGTCTCCAGTCTGCCCGACACGATGCCGGATGGCTCTCCCTGGCCGCGGGTGAGCATCATCACGCCGTCCTATAATCAGGCCCCGTTCCTAGAGGAGACGATCCGCTCGGTTCTCCTGCAGGGCTACCCAGATCTGGAGTATCTCATTATCGATGGCGGCAGCACCGATGGCAGCGTGAAGATCATCCGCAAGTACGAGCCCTGGCTGGCGTACTGGGCCAGCGAGAAGGATCGCGGGCAAAGTCATGCCATTAACAAGGGCTGGGCACGGGCGACGGGGGAGACTGTGGCCTGGCTGAACTCGGATGACTATTACCAGCCGGGTATCATGGGCGCTCCTGTCTTGGAGCTTGCGATGCATCCGGAAGCGGTGTTGGTATATGGCGATTGCCGCCTCGTCACCGATATGAGCGAATACATGCGCACTTGGAAAGCCGGCGTCTGTTCCCCGCGCAGCTTGCTCCTGGACGATAATCAAATCCCCCAGCAGTCGACATTCATACGCGCCTCCGCTCTCTCGGCCTCCGGCGGGGTCAATGAAAGACTCCACTATACCATGGACCATGAGCTATGGGTGCGCCTGGGGGTGCTTGGCGAGATGCGCTATGTGCCTGGTACGATAGGCAATTTCCGCTACCATTCCACCAGCAAGTCGGTCGCGCAGGGCTATCTCTTTTTCCTGGAAACGATTGAATGGTTGCGCAGTTGGGACGCGCTGGGGGAGGTCTTGACTGAGGATGAACGCCAGGAGCTTTTCCGCCGGCTGCATGTGAAAGCAGCGCTGGAGTACGTCTTTGCTGGCAGACCAGGGGACGCGGCTAAACATTTCGCGCTAGCTTGTGCTGGTTCGGCCTGGCCCTACGGCAGCCGAGAGGCGCTGGCAACCCGCATTCTCGAAACCTGGAGCCTTTCGGCCGAGGCAATGGCAGATTCTTGGCAGCGGATCGAGCTCTTGCGCGAGGCGCTGGTGAAGGCGCTGCCCGGGCCCTCAGCTCTCTCCCTCTGGCGATGCATTGCCGCACGCTATCATATGCGCCTGCTGTTCGCCTCTGTAGCCGAGCAAACGTCCGGCCATGTGCGCAGACACTGGCTGGCGGGCATCTGGTACGATCCTCGCTGGTTAAGTAACGCGGGTGTGTGGTCGAGAGCGATGGAAGCCTTTTTGGGAGCCCGACTTGCATCTCGGATCAGGTCCTTCTGGCGTGGGCGGCTCCACGTTGGTATCCTGCCCGCTTCTTCTCGATCAGGTGAGACGCGAACATGAATATCCGGCGGTTCGTGCAGAGCCTTCTGCTCCTGATTCTGTTTTCGAGCGTGGCGATTCCCGCGCGAGCGGAGAGCAGGGGTCAGATACAGTGGTCAGAGCCGATCCGCTTCTCTAGCGCTGATCGCACGAGTTCGCCCGTCGTTATCGCGGATGCCGCGGGAAATGTGCACGTCATGTGGAGCCAGTATACTCTCGAGCCGCCGCTTGCGACAGGCGGCGATACGCTCTATTACCAGCGCTGGGATGGCCAGAACTGGACTGCGCCAGCGGATGTGCTGACGTCGCCCCGAGTCAACGAGGCCGCGGAGCGTCCCGAATTGGCGGTTACGCCAGATGGCTATCTGCATGCACTATGGAACACGGGAGGCGCGCACGGAACGCTCTATCACTCGCGCGCTCCGGCTTGCTGTGCAGAGACCGCGGGCGCTTGGTCGGACCCGCGATTGGTGGATGTGGGATCATTAGGAGAGACCATTGCGCTCGTCGCTGATCATCAGGGCCGCCTCTA
Organism: Chloroflexota bacterium; assembly: GCA_012689325.1. Taxonomy (GTDB): domain Bacteria; phylum Chloroflexota; class Anaerolineae; order JAAYEA01; family JAAYEA01; genus JAAYEA01. The sequence goes on along the minus strand of JAAYEA010000235.1, from coordinate 4,637 downwards.
TGCGGCGTATGCCTCGGCGGAGACTGGCGGCATCGTCGTCCTCAGGTCGGACAATTCCGGCCTGACGTGGCCCACGCGCTCCGAGTTTGCCGATCCTGCGCTGGCGCGGAGCGAGTACTCCCTTTATCCTCGCCTGGCTGTCGATGCACTGGATCGCGTTCATGTGGTCTGGTCCGTTCTCCCATGGCCTGGACATCGCGTGGTGTATGCTCGCTCGGACGATGGGGGCATTCAGTGGCGTGTCCGTATCATCGACCAGGCGGATCCGGAGCGATATCCGTCGGAGGGCTATGGGCCCATCCTTATAGACGTGGAATGCAGGGGCGAGCAAGAAGTTCATCTCATATGGGATGGCGCCCCGACGGTTGAGCGGAACCACGTCTGGTCGCTCGATGGGGGGGATACTTGGTCTGAACCGGCGTTGCTGTTCCCAGAGATCAAGGGCGTGGGCCGGGCTGGATGGAACGACATGGCTTTTGACAGCGTTGGCACGCTCCACAGCGTGACGCTGATGCAGCCCTGGCATGCGCAATGGGTTGACGGCATGTGGTCGGCCTCCACACCGCTCTCAACGCCGCCCAGTTGGGCCGAGAATATGCGGCTAGCGGTCAACTTGGGCAATCAGCTACACGTGGTGTGGAACCGGGTCTACGAAGGTGAGCCCAATTCCGTCTGGTATGCCTTCGGTCAGATAGAAATATCTTCCCAGTTGCCTCAAGCACTGCCTGATCCTCGCGTATCCCATGCCAATGCACCTCTCGCTACAGCAAGCCTCGGCACTATGGCTGCGCCATCCTCTCTGGTCGCGAGGTCCGAGCGTTTGCCCAGTGGTTACTCCTCTGAAGATAGCACTCGTGACACGTTCCGGGCGTTGGGCTGGGGCGTTTTTCCGGCCTTCCTTATCGCCATCTCGGTTATCCTGTTGAAAGCGATCAGGAGATAACAGATGCGGTCGGCGGCCCCCCTGATCAGCGTGATCATCCCCACCTACAATAGGGCCCACATGCTGGGCGACGCGATCCAGAGCGTACTTGCTCAGACTTGTGCGGATTGGGAGTTGGTGGTCGTGGATGATGGTTCCACGGATGACACGCGACGACTCATGGGCGGGTTTGGTGACCCCAGAATCCATTATGTGTACGAGGATAACAAGGGGCTGCCTGGAGCGCGCAATACGGGCATACGGGCCGCACAAGGCAACTATATCGCTTTCCTTGACTCGGATGATCTCTTTCTGGCGCATAAACTGCAGGCCCAACTCGAAGTGCTGCAAGAACGGCCTAATCTTGGCCTGCTAGCGGCGGGGTACCAGGAGGTAGATCGAGATCTCCGGTTCCTGCGCGAGGTCAAACCCTGGCAGCAGAACTCACATCTGGAGACAAGCGATTGGCTATGCCACTGCCCGTTTGTCCCCAATTCGGTGGTGGTTCGCCGTGAGTGGTTGGAGCGCGTTGGGCTATTTGATGAGGAAATGCGCTATGTGGAGGACTGGGACCTGTGGCTGCGCCTATCTCATGCCGGATGTCGCATGGGCTGGTTGCGCCAATCGGTTTGCCTGTATCGCATTCATGGGCAAAACATGGTGCGCGATGTCCATCAGATGAAGCTCGGGATGGTGCACATGCTGGACAAGTTCTATGCCCGGCTGGATGTGTCTGAACCGCTAAAGCGCCTGCGTTCGCGAGCGTATGGCAACATATATCTCAACATTGCGGCACGGGCGCTGGCGGGCGGGCTGGGCAGCGAGGCCGCGGCGAGCCTGGCGCAGGCTGTCGCTGCCGATCCAAGCTTGGCAGGCTCTGATCCGCCCAGGTTTCTGCAATCTCTGGCTTCCTTTGCGCTCAGTTCCTGGGTCGTCGACGCCAAGGCGTTCATGAGAGAAGCCGTGAATCTCCTGGCGGTGGCGGGTCTGCCTGCCTACTCGGTTCGTGAGGCGCATGCGCTTCTTGCTGCCACTACGGCCTTTGACCGCTATCAGCAGGGAGAATACGGAAAGGTCCCCGGCCATGTTCTGCTGGCGCTCGCGCGGGACTCGCATTGGTGGCGCAATCGCGGGCTGCTCTCGGTGGGAGTCCGTTCGGCGGCTTATGCTCTCTGTCCGCCACGCCGCAAAGGAGTCGGGTGAAAATCCTGGTCATTGTGGAGCGGTTGCCCAGCCGCATTGGCGGCGGGATTCGCCAGTGGGGGCTTATCCGCGAGCTGTCGTGCAGGCACGAGTTCTCCGTTGTCTCGTATGCCTACCCGGTGGATGCACAGCGGATGGATGATCTCAGGCCCTTTGTGCAGCGCCTGGAGACCGTATCTTTGCCGCAGCCTGTCATGCCGCAGAGGTCAGCATGGTATTGGCGGGCGAATGCCTGGACGCACACGCTATTAGATTCCTCTCCCAGACGTGGACGGTACCCAGAGTCCGCCGCCTTCCGCGCCCGGGTTCGGGAGGTGATCGAGGGCCAGCGTTTTGACATCATCCAAGTCCATCAGGCGTACATGGCGCGATTCCTGCCAGAGACCGACGCTGCTACCCTGCTGGATATGCAGGATATCCTCTCTGCATACGAGCAACTCGTATATCAGAAGAAGGCAAAGTGGACCGAGCGCTTTGCGGCCTGGGCCGAATGGAAGAAGACTCTAGCTCTGGAGCGGAGAACGATCCCTGGCTTTGACTTGTGCACCACCGCGACAGAGGAGGATCGGACCCGAGTGCTGAGGGTGTGCCCAGAGGCGCGGGTGTCTGTGATTCCCAACGGTGTGGACACGCGGTACTTTCGCCCATCGACAGAGCCGCCCTCTTCGCCTAGCCTTGTCTTTGTGGGAAGCATGGACTATGCCGCAAATGTGGATGCGGTTCTGCATTTCTATCACGCTATCCTGCCGTTGGTGCGAGCGCGAGAGCCGGGTATCCGTTTCTACGTAGTAGGCTACGGCCCTCCTCCGGAGGTTCTCGCTCTGAAGAACGACCCAAGCGTTGTCGTGACAGGTCTGGTGAGCGATGTCAGGCCCTACCTGGCTCAGGCTGCGGTTGTCGTGGTGCCGCTTCGGCTAGGTAGCGGGATTCGCAACAAGATCCTCGAGGCATGGGCCTCCAGCAAGGCGATCGTATCCACCAACTTGGGAGCGGAGGGCCTCCCGGTGCGCCACGGCGAGAATATCCTTTTGGCCGATGAGCCAGAGGAATTTGCGGAATGTGTATTGGATCTTCTGGGGTCTCCGCGCAAATGCATGCAGCTCGGTGAGGCGGGACGAGCGATGGTTGAGGCTAGCTACAGCTGGCCCATCATGGCAGCGAAGATGGATGCGATCTACGACGAACTAGCCTTGTGACTAGAGCCGCCTGTCCTTGGTGTTATCTGCTCAGCGGTGTGACCGACGGTGTCTGCTGACGGGTATGAGTATTCTGAACAGACACTTCTTCCTACTTGCAGGTGGAGGAATCCCACAAGCGGCAAGGAGACGAGTGCCAGGGAGCACACGCTGATTCGTCAGCGGATGGGATATTCTCGAATTAGCCTCAGCTGCGACATCCTGGCATGGCCTCTAGCAAACGCAGATTTAATGACACGTGCGTCGTTTGTTAAACTTGGTCATCTGGGGTAGCATCAACCGCATGGGCCAATACCGTTTGCGCAAGAGCGATAGTAGTTTCGAGGCGCGTCGCTTCCGCGCGTGGGAGCTCAAGCAACAGGGCTGGAAGCAGAAGGATATCGCCGAAGCCCTCGGCGTGACCGCAGGGGCGGTGAGCCAATGGCTGAAACGCGCCCGCGCGGAGGGCGTGGAAAGCCTGCGCCGCCGTGTGGCCCCCGGGTCTGCGCCGCGCCTGACTGCCGCGCAGCGTGCCCAACTGCCGGGCTTGCTGGCCAAAGGGGCGGAGGCGTATGAATTCAGCGGGGCCGTGTGGACGCGAGCGCGGGTAGCGGAGGTCATCCGGCGAGAGTTCGGGGTGACATACGACGAGTCGCATGTGGGACGGATTCTGCGAGCCTGTGGTTGGAGCCTGCAGAAACCTGCCCGGCGGGCCAAGCAGCGGGACGAGGAAGCGATCCGCGCCTGGAAAGAGGAGCGCTGGCCGGAAGTTGAAAAAAAGCCGTAGCCGAGGGCCGGACTTGCCTGTTCGTGGACGAGTCGGGCTTCCGCCCCTTGCCTTCGGTGGTACGCACGTGGGCTCCTCGCGGAGAGACCCCCATCCTGAAGGAGTGGCTGACCTGGGATCACCTCTCCGCGATCAGCGCCATCACTCCCACAGGGGAGTTGTACCTGAGCATCCAGGGGCACGCTTTCAGAGGCGCAGATGTCGTCTCCTTCTTGCAGCAGTTGTTGGACCAAGTGCCCGGGAAGCTCTTGGTCGTCTGGGACGGCATCCCGACACACCGTAGCCGTGCCGTGAAAGACTTCCTCAGCGGTGGGGCCGCGGCCCGTCTGTGGTTGGAGCAACTGCCAGGCTATGCTCCCGAGCTGAACCCGGATGAGGGGATCTGGAGTTACCTGAAACGTGTTGAGTTGCGGAACTTGGTCTGTCATGATCTGACTCGCCTACGCTCCGAGTTGGAGCAAGCAGTGGAGCGACTCAAGCGCAAACCCGAAGTCATCCGTGGCTGTATCAAGGAGCCAGGATGCTACACGATTTAGAAAGCTATGCTCGT
>JAAYEA010000234.1 GCA_012689325.1 Chloroflexota bacterium | reverse complement strand
TCCAGGATGGCGACCTGCGGCCGGATGCTGGTCGGCGTCACGGAAAGCGGCCCGCCGTTGCGGAGCGTCTCGTAGAGGTCGAGATAGTACCCGACCTGGCCGGGGTCCTTGCTCTCCTTGATGTCCCAGGTCTCCTCGGTCCAGTGGTAATCCTCGCGGTTGTAGCTGCGGTCCGGCGTGGAGCGGACGTCCACCTCGCGCGCGGGCAGGTCGGCGGGGTTGAGGTACTTCCACTTCATGGTGCGGCTGTTGCCGGAGAGGGTGCCATGGGTGCCCATCACCAGCCAGTCGTCCTGCGGCAGGGCGCAGCAGGAGGTGACCTCCAGGTCGATCATGGGGGCGTCGGGCGCCTTAAAGATGAACTTGATGTGGTCGTTGGCGTCGCCCAGGGTGAGGGTGCGCTCCATGTGCATCGAGACCTCGGGGATGACGCCGTTGTAGAGCTGCAACACCTGGTCCAGCGCGTGCGGGCAGGTGTTATTCAGCGTGCCGCCGCGGTACTGGGTCTGCGTCTGCCAGTCCCAACGCCGGCCGTAGCTCTGCCAGGCCAGGCGGATGAGCACGATGCGCCCCAGCACGCCCGAGTCGATGACGCGCTTGACCTGGACGAAATCCTGGGCATAGCGCCGGTTCTGGAAGGCGGAGAGGGTGCGGTTGGCCTTTTGGGCGGCGGCGACCATGGCGTCGAAATCGGCGAGGCGGGTGGCCATGGGCTTTTCCGAGATGGCGTGCTTGCCCGCTTGCAGCGCCTGGATGGTGTAGGAGGGGTGAAGCTGGCTGGGCAGCGCCACCACCACCAGCTCGACCTGCTTGTCCAGCAGCATGTCCTCGTAGCGCTCATAGCTGCGGCAATCGAGGCGCTCCTCGGCCTCCTCGCGGCGGGCGGCGATGAGGTCGCAGACGGCGACGACGCGGTACTTGTCCACCAGCGGCTCCATGAGGCGCGCGTGGATGTTCCAGCCGCTGCGGCCGAGCCCGGCGATGCCTACCCGGATGGGACCTTGATCAGTTGCCATTTCGTATCCTCCCGTGATGATCTGCTAACGGGGGTATTCTAGCACGGAAAGGCCAGGGTGACAATCGGAAGGAGATCCCCCCTACCCCCCTGCTCCGTTTTGACCGAACCGCCGATCTGGGCTATAATATTCCGGTTGACGCGCGCCGATGCGCTCAATCAGGCCGCTTAAGGGAGGGTTCAGGTTCATGAAAAAGTACGAGACCGGGCAACTTGTCAACGTGAGCCTCGTCGGCCACGGCAGCTCGGGCAAGACCACGCTCACCGAGGCGATGCTGTTCGCCACGGGGGCGATCAACCGGCTCGGGCGCGTCGAGGACGGCACCACCGTCTCCGACTATGACCCGGAAGAGCAAGAGCGCAAGATGTCGGTGAACACGTCCATCGTCCCGTGCGAATGGAACGACCGCAAGGTCAACGTGCTGGACACGCCGGGCTACACCGACTTTGTGGGCGAGGTCAAGGGCGCGCTCCGCGTCGCCGATAGCATGGTCTCCGTCATCTGCGCCGCCTCCGGCGTGGAGGTGGGCACCGAGCTGACCTGGCAATACGCTGATGAGCAAAAACTCCCGCGCATGGTGTTCATCAACAAGATGGACCGCGAAAACGCCAGCTTTGACCGCACGCTGGAGCACATGCGCCAAAAGTTCGACCAGAAGCTGATCCCCCTGATGCTGCCCATCGGCTCCCAGGCCGCGTTCGCCGGCGTGGTGGACGTGCTGGCGCAAAAGGCCTACACCGGCGCCTCGGGCGAGGCGGCGGCCATCCCCGCCGACCTGCGCGCGCGGGCCGAAGAGCTCCGCCAAGAGGCCATCGAGGCGGCGGCGGAGAGCGACGACGAGCTGGTGATGAAGTACCTGGACGGCGAAGAGCTGACCGCCGACGAGATCCAGTTGGGCATCCGCAAGGGCGTCGCCAATGGGTCGTTCGTGCCGGTCTTTTGCGGGTCGGCCACGCTCAGCATCGGCGTCAAGCCGCTGCTGGACGCCATGACCGCCTACCTCCCCTCCCCCGCGGGCCAGGAAGTCAAGGCGACCAACCCCGCCACCGGCGAGGTCGAGGCGCTCAAGGTGGCCCCCGATGCGCCGCTGACCGCCATCGTCTTCAAGACCCTGGCCGACCCCTTTGTGGGCAAGATGACCTTCTTCCGCGTGGCCAGCGGCATCCTGGCCTCCGATAGCCGCGTCTTTAACTCGGTCAAGTCGGAAGAAGAGCGCGTGGGACAGCTCTATTACCTGCGCGGCAAGGAGCAGATCACCACGGACGCCATCACCGCGGGCGACCTGGGCATCGTGACCAAGCTGGGCGTCACCTCCACCGGCGACACCCTCTGCGACCGCGCCCACCCCCTGGTGCTCGCGGGGATCAGCTACCCCAGCCCGATCTTTGAGGCCTCCATCGCGCCCAAGACCAAGGCCGACCTGGACCGCATGAGCAACGCCCTGGCCCGCCTGGTGGACGAGGACCCCACGGTCCGGCTGCGCCGCGAGCAAGATACCGGCGAGATGATCGTGGCGGCCATGGGCGAGTCCCACGTGGATATCGCCGTGCGCCGGCTGGCCCGCAAGTTCGGCGTCCAGGTGGTCACCGACGTGCCTCAGGTGCCGTATCGCGAGACCGTCACCAGGTCCGCCTCGGCCCAGGGCCGCCACAAGAAGCAGACCGGCGGCCGCGGCCAGTTCGGCGATGTGTGGCTGCGGGTCGACCCCCTGCCGGCGGGCTCGGGCTACGAGTTCGCCAACGAGGTCTTTGGCGGTTCGGTGCCCAAGAACTATATCCCCTCGGTGGAAAAGGGCCTGCAGTCCGCCATCCAGTCTGGCGTGCTGGCGGGCTATCCCGTGACCGACGTCAAGATCGCGCTGTACGATGGGTCGTACCACCCGGTGGACTCGTCGGATATCGCCTTCCAGTTGGCGGCGCAGTTGGGCTTCCGCAAGGTGATGGAATCGGCCAACCCCGTGTTGCTGGAGCCCATCATGAACGTGCGGATCGTGGTGCCGGAGCAGTTCATGGGCGACGTGCTGGGCGACCTGAACACCCGCCGCGCGCGGGTGCAGGGCATGGACCAGGAGAAGGGCAACAGCATCATCACGGCGCAGGCGCCGCTGGCCGAGATGCAGCGCTACTCCACCAACCTGCGCGCCATGACCCAGGGCCGCGGTTTCTTTAGCATGGAGTTCACGCGCTACGAGCAGGTCCCGTCGCTGCAGACCGCGGCCATCGTGGAAAAGGCCAAGAAGGCCCACGAGGCCGAGGCGTAAGCCGGGCCATTCCGAAACCAGAAGAGCCACCCCCGCGGGGGTGGCTCTTTTTCATTTCTTGCGCTTCTTCGCCTCGGCGCTGGCGAGGCTCTCCTTCACCCGCTGCTCCACCACCCGGCGAATCAGGTCGTAGGGGATCGGCTGGTCCAGCGGGAAGCGGATCGTCCCCTTGCCGGCCGCGTAGGGGGCCAGCTCTTCCTGGAACGCCTCGATCCCCGCCGGCGTGGGGTAAAAGCCGAGGTGGTTCGTGAAGGCGGCGAAATGCACCAGGTTGCCGTGGAGGACAAAGGTGGGGATCTCGTACTTGATCGCCTCCGTGGCGTCGGGGGCGGCCTCCCGGATGACGGCCCGAACCCGGCGCAGGATCTCCTGGACCTCGGGCGCAAAGCGCGCGATGTAGGCGTCGATGTCCGGGGCGGCGGGCTGTCCGGCTCGCATGGTCACATCCCTCCCAGCCGCTTGAGCAGCCGGATCAGGCGCGCCTGGAAGCGCTGCCAGAGGTTGGGGGCGGGGACGGCGGCCAGGCGGCGCTCGTGGTGCAGCACCGACTCGGCCCAGCCGCCGCGCCGCAGCGACAGGTCGCTGAGCGCCTTGAGCGTGGCCTCGGCCTTGTCGGCGTCGCCGACCTGGCGAAAGAGCGCCACGGCGCGGTTATAGGCCTCCTCGGCCTCGGCGGCGCGGCCCTGGCGAGCCAGCAGGCTCCCCAGGTTGCCCCAGGCCTGCGCCTGCTTGTCGGGGTGGTCGGGCCCGGCGGCCTCGATCGCCTCGCGCAGCGCGGCCTCCGCCTCGGCCCAGCGGCGCTGGCGGTAGTGGACCACGCCGATGTCGTTGAGCATCTCGCTCATCTCGCGCACGTCGCCGCGCTCGGCGTAGAGCTGGTGCGCCTGGCGAAAGCACTCCAGCGCGCGGGCGGCGTCGCCGGCGGCGTCGCAGGCGAGCCCCTCTTGCTCCAGCAGGACGGGATCAGCCGTTGTCATGATCGGCTCCCTGGGAGGGCTCGACGGTGGCCAGCAGCGCCTCGGCGAGCGCCCGGCGGCTCTCGGCGGGGAGGCGGCTCAGCGCTAGGGCCAGCCGCAGGAAGGGCGCGTTGCTCGCGTCGGCGGCAAAGGCGGCGGGCGGCGCGGCAGGAGCCGCTTCGGGCGTCGCGGCAGGCGTCGCGGCAGGAGCCGCTTGGGGCGCGGGGAGCGGGGCCAGGGTGGGGAAATGGAGCCCCAGGCCGGCGGCGAGCCGCTCCATCTCCCAGAGCGAGGGCGCCTGCGCGCCGCGCTCATAGCCGGCGAGCTGCTCCGCCGAAACCTCACCGAGCTGGGCGAGCTCCTCCAGGGAGCGGCCCGACTCGGCGCGGGCCTTGCGCAGCGTGGCGCCGACGATCCTGTCGCGGAGGCGGCGGGCCTCGGCGGCGCTGGCCACGGACGGGGCCTCGGGCGTCTCGGCGGGGGCGCGGCCGGCCAGCAGGTCCTCGGCGCTGGTCTGCAGGTAGCCGGCGACGGCCTCCAGCTCGGGGAGCGAGAGGTCGCGCGCGCCACGCTCCACCTCGGCGATCTGCTCGGGGGCGCGCCCCAGCAGGTCGGCCAGCTCCTGGGGGGTGCGCTGGCGGGCCATGCGCGCCTGGCGCAGGGCGATCCCCAGGATTTTGCGTCGAATCGCGAGCGGGTTGACGGTCATCTCTGCAAGCCTCCTTCGGCTAGGGGCAGCTCCATGGGACACGGACGCTGGCATTATAACACGCCTGACCAGCAGGGGCAATTGGCGCCCCGCTCGGCGATGAAGAAGGCATGGAGGCTGGTCCTGGAGGTCGAGGCTTTAGCCGGGTCTGCCGCAGGTCCGGCTAAAGCCTCGACCTCCACGGAGCGGAGCGCCACTCTTCGCTGCCTCCACGAACCTGGCAAAAGCCCCGGGCTGGCGCTCGGCGCGTTCTTGACCCGGCTAAAGCCTCGGCCTCCACGGATGGGGCGTGTTTTTTGTCGCCCGCAAGGACTTGGCGCAAGCCCTGCATCGCCGCGCGGCGCGTTCTTGTCACCTGGCGAGAAACTGGTATAATAGCCCTTGGCTTTCCAGATCACGTTCAAGGAGGAGCAACTTGGCAGAGCAAGAGCAACGCAAAGGAAATCCCATTTGGCTGGGGATGAAGCTGTTTTACGACCTGGACTGGGACTTTTCCTTCTGGCACGAGACCCGCTGGAATCGCTTCCAGTTCGCCGATGGCCGCCCCGGCATCATCATCTCGCCCCAGGATTCCGACCCCCTGACCACCTATTCGGTGCAGCCGCGCGACCTGGGCATGGAAGTGACCAAGGAAGACCTGCCCGTGCTGACGGAAGGGTTCATCTCGGGCCTGCAGGCGCTGCCGGATTGCAAGATCGAGTCGCAGGAAGAGTCCGTCACCGGCTCGCTGATCATCCTGGACGCCCGCCTGACCTTCACCGAGGACGGCCAGACGCGCAAGCGGTGGGTCCAGCTCGTCTACAAGGGCCAGCGGCAGTACCTGCTGATCGGCCAGGGCGCCACGGTGGAGGATTTCGAGTGGTGGCTGCCGATGTTCTTTATGGCCATGAACACCTTTGTCATCGGCCCGCGCTTTGACATCCCCGGCGGCTGGCCGCCACTGCCCGCCCGCCAGAAGCAGATGGAAGAGATGCAGCGCAAGCTGGAAGAGGCGCTGGCCAAGCGGCAAAAGGCCCAGCCCAAGGCCGAGGACGTCCCCGCCGTCGAGGCGCCGCCGCCGGACACCGCCGCTGACGCTTCCAAGGCCGCTGACGCTTCCAAGGCCGCTGACGCTTCCAAGGCCGCGGACGCTTCCAAGGCCGCGGACGCTTCCAAGGCCGCGGACGCTTCCAAGGCCGAGGAAAAGCCCGCGGAGGCCAAGCCCAAGGCCAAGTCCCGCAAGAAAAAGGACGCGCAGGGCTAACGGCGCGCCGCAGCGAAACGAACCAGGGGCATGACGGTGATCCGTCATGCCCCTTTTGTCGTCTTGGCCCGCTTACCAGAGGGTGAACCCGCCGTCCACCACCAGGACGTGGCCGGTGACGAAACTGGAGGCGTCCGAGGCGAGATAGACCACCGCGCCGCCCAGGTCGGCGGGCTCGCCGACGCGGCCGGCGGGGGTGGTGGTGGTCCATTCGGCGGCGCGCTGCGGGTCGGCCAAAAAGCCCTCGTTGAGCGGGGTGCGCATGTACCCCGGCGCGATGGCGTTGACGCGGACGCGCGGGGCCCACTCGGCGGCCAGCGCCTTGGTGAGCATGACCACGCCGGCCTTGGAGGCGTAATAGGGCGCCTGCGGCACGCCCCGGTTGACGATCAGCGCGGACATGGAGGCGATGTTGATGATGCGGCCGCTGCCGCGGGCCAGCATGTGGCGGCCAAAGACCTGGCAGCCGATGAACACGCCGGTGAGGTTGACGTCCAGCACGCGCCGCCAATCGGCCAGGGCCATCTCGGCGCTGGGGTCGTGGCAACTGATGCCGGCGTTGTTGACCAGGATATCGGCGCGGCCCCAGGCGGCGATGACCGCGTCGGCGGCGGCCTGCACCTGGTCGGCCTGGCTCACGTCGGCGCGCAGGGCCAGCGCGCGGCGGCCCAGCGCGGCGATCTCGGCGGCGACGCCCTCGGCGGTGGCGAGGTTGAGGTCCAGCGCGGCCACGTCGGCGCCCGCCTGGGCCAGCGCCAGCGCCATCCCGCGCCCCAGCCCCTGCCCCGCGCCCGTCACCACGGCGGCCCGTCCCCCGAGCCCCAACTGCGCCAGCACGCTATCGGCCATGGTCCCCTCCTTATACGTGACATAATCCACCGCAGAGACGCAGAGGGCGCGGAGAATAGGACGCAGATATACGCAGATCACACAGATTAGGAATTCCATAATCCGGAAATCTGTGTTTATCTGCGTCCCATACCCTTTTCTCTCGGCGTTCTCTGCGCCTCTGTGGTGCAATCCGCAGAGGAAATGGTACACAGATTTCACAGATCACACAGATTGGGAATTCCATCATCCGGAAATCTGTGTTTATCCGTGTCCCATATCCTTCTTTTCTCTGTGCCCTCTGTGTCTCTGTGGTGAGTCTCCTAATACCCCACGGCGCAGCCGTCTTTGCGGGGCTCGGAGCCGCCGCAGAGCAGGCCGCTGGCCGGGTCGATGCGGATGACCTGCCCGCCGCCAAAGAGCCCCATCGCCGGCTCGCCCAGCGGGACCACGTCGTGGCCCAGCGCCAAGAGCGCCTGGCGCGTCTCCTCGCCCAACTGCGGCTCCAGCATCACCCGCATCCCCTCGGGCCAATAGACCCGCGGCTGGTCCAGCGCCTCCTGTGGCGACATCCCAAAGTCCACCAGGTTGAGCAGCACCTGCACGTGGCCCTGCGGCTGCATGTGCCCGCCCATCACGCCGTAGGAATAGAGCGGCTGGCCATCGGCGCCCAGCGCCATGGCCGGGATGATGGTGTGATAGGGGCGCTTGCGCGGGGCGATGGCGTTGGGGTGCGCCGGGTCCAGCGAAAAGCCAAAGCCCCGGTTCTGCAGCGCGATCCCCGTCCCCTCCACCACCATCCCCGACCCCCAGCCGTGGAACAGGCTGTTGATCAGCGAGACGGCGTTGCGCTCCTCGTCCACGGCGGTGAGATAGACCGTGTCGCTCTGCTTGGGGAGCCCGGAGCGCAGCCCCACGGCGGCGCGCTGGGGGTCGATCTCGGCGCGGCGGCGGTCGGCGTACTCGGCGGAGAGGAGCCGCTCCACCGGCACGGGGTAATGGGCCGGGTCGGTGACGTGGTAATGGGCGTCGGCAAAGGCGGATTTGAGCGCCTCCACCAGCAGGTGCAGATAGGCGGGCGAGTTGTGCCCCAGCGCCTGCAGGTCAAAGCCGCGCAGCAGGTTGAGCGCCATCAGCGCGACGATCCCCTGGCCGTTGGGCGGGCACTCGTAAAGGCGCACGCCGTGGTACTCGGTGGAGATCGGCTCCACCCAGGCGGGGGCGTGCGCGGCCAGGTCCTCCAGCGCCAGGAGCCCGCCGTTGGCCTGGGAAAAGTCGGCGATCTGCCGGGCGAGCTCGCCGCGGTAAAAGGCCTCGGCGCCCTGCGCGCCCACCAGCCGCAGCGTGCGCGCCAGGTCGGGCTGGCGAAAGAGCTCGCCGGCGGCGGGGGCGCGCCCGTCGATGAGGTAATTGCGGGCGGTGGCGGGGTGGGTGTGCAGCCGGGGCAGCGAGCGGCCCCACCCCTCGGCGATCACCTCGCTGACGGGAAAGCCCGCCTCGGCGAAGTGGGCGGCCGGGGCCAGCACCTCGCTCAGGGGCAGCCGCCCGAACCGCCGCACCAGCGCATCCCAGCCGCTGGCCGCGCCGGGCACGGTGACGGGGAGCATCCCCGTCTCGGGCATGGTCGTGTGCCCCAGCCCGCGCAGGCGCTCCACGGTGGCGGCGGCGGGGGCGCGGCCCGAGGCGTTGAGGGCGTAGAGCTTGCGCTCGCGGGCGATCCAGACCAGCGCAAAGAGGTCGCCGCCGATGCCGGTGGACATGGGCTCCACGACGTTGAGCGTAGCGGCGACGGCGACGGCGGCGTCCACGGCGTTGCCGCCCTGCAACAAGGTTTGCAGGCCGGCCTGGGCGGCCAGCGGCTGGCTGGCGGCGACCAGGCCCCGCGCGGCCCACACGTTGGACCGGCGGGAGCGAAACGGGTAAAAGGGGTTGTGGGTCACTGGGCTTGCCTCCGTTCTTGAGGCCCCATCATAACTAGGGTGGGGCGATTGTCAAGCGCGGCG
>JAAYEA010000027.1 GCA_012689325.1 Chloroflexota bacterium | reverse complement strand
GTAGGCGGCCAGGTTCTCGCAATGGGAGCCGATGTCGCCCAGGCAGCCGGCGATGCCCGCGCGCTTGGGGTCGGTGCGCCAGGCGGCCTGCTTGCTGCCGGCGTCCTCGACCTTGGTCAGGAGCCAGCCCTGCGGATACTCGACGACCACCCGCTGGAGCTTGCCCAGCATACCGTTTTGCACCATGTAGCGGGCCTGCTTGACCATCGGATACCCGGTATAGTTGTGGCTCAGGGCAAAGACCGCGCCGCTTTGCTCCACCAGCTTGCGCAGGGCGTTGGCCTCGGCGGAGGACATGGTCATCGGCTTGTCGCAGACGACGTTGATCCCTGCCTCCAGGAAGGCTTTCGCCGCCGGAAAGTGCATGTGGTTGGGCGTGACGATGCTGACGAAATCGATGCGCTCGCCCAGCGGCAGTTTGGCCTCTTGGGCGGCCATCTCTTGAAAGGAGCCATAGACGCGGTCATCGGCGAGCAGCAGATCGCGCCCGGAGGCCTTGGACTTTTCGGGGGTCGAGGAAAAGCACCCGGCCACCAACTCGACGCCGCCGTCCATGATGGCGGCCCGGCGATGCACGGCGCCGATAAAGGCATCGCGCCCGCCTCCAACCATGCCCATGCGGAGCTTGCGGTCCAGCAGGGCTTTTTCCTCCTTGCCGCTTACCATGCCATCCTCCTTATAGGTATCTAGGCTGCGTTGCTGATACGTCAAAGGTTCCTGCAATGCGCCCTATACTAACACAAGCTCGCCTTCTTGTCAAAGCCTTGGATATCGACGGGAAAAGCATTGGCCCGATCCGCCATAACCGGCTATAATGGCGAGCATTAGGGCTGGGAGGAGAGGCTCCTGGCCAAGGGAGGTGGCCCCTTTGCGTTTGCTGGAATACCAGGCCAAAGAACTGCTGGCGCAGCGTGGCGTGCCGGCGCCGAGCGGCCAAGTCGCGGCCACGCCGGAAGCGGCGCGCGAGGTGGCCGCGCGGCTGGGCCGCGTGGTGGTCAAGGCGCAGGTGAGCGTGGGCGGGCGCGGCAAGGCCGGCGGCATCAAGCTGGCCGAGACGCCCGCCGAGGCTGAAGCGGCGGCGCGGGCGCTGCTGGGCAGCACGCTCAAGGGGCTGCCGGTGCGCCAGGTCCTGGTGGAGCAGGCGCTCGAGATCGCGCGGGAGTTGTACTTGAGCGTGGCGCTCGATCGCGCCCAGCGCTGCCTGGTTCTCATCTCTTGCGCGGAGGGCGGCGTCGATATCGAGGAGGTGGGACGGCTGCGCCCGGCCAGCCTGGCCCGCATCCCCCTGGACCCCTTTGTCGGCCTGCGCGGCCACCACATCCGCCAGGCCGCCCACGCCGCGCACCTCCCGGCGGAGCTTGGCGCCGCCTTTGCGGGGCTGGCGGAGGGCTTGTATCGTTGCCTGCACGAGTGCGACGCCACGCTGGCGGAGATCAACCCCCTGGCGCTCACGGTGGATGGCCGGCTGGTGGCCGCCGATGCCAAGATCGTGGTGGACGACAATGCCCTCTACCGGCAGCCCGAGCTGGCGGCCTGGGGCCAAGAGGGCGAGGAGCCCTATCAAGCGCTGGCCCGCGAACAGGGCCTGAGCTATATCAAGCTGACGGGCGAGATCGGCTGCATGGTCAACGGCGCGGGGCTGGCCATGGCGACCATGGACATCACGCGGCTCTACGGCAGCGCCCCGGCCAACTTTGCCGACATCGGCGGCGGCGCCCGGGCGGAGCGGGTGCTCGCCGCGCTGCGCATCATCCTGGCCGACCCGCAGGTCCGCGCGGTGCTGATCAACATTTTCGGCGGGATCACCCGTTGCGACGAGGTAGCGGAGGGGATTGTGGCGGCGCTGCGCGAGCTGCGGCCCCGCGTGCCCATCGTGGCACGCTTGGTGGGCACCAACCAGGAGGAAGGGCAGCGCATCCTGGGCCAGGCGCAGGTGCTGACGGCCCATTCCCTGAGCGAGGCGGCGCGGCTGGCCGTGTCGCTGGCCCGTCCGGCGGGAGGCCAGCCATGAGCATCCTGGTGGATCGGGACACCCGCCTGCTGGTGCAGGGGATCACCGGGCGCGAGGGGGCGTTTCACACGGCGCAGATGCTGGCCTATGGCACGCGGGTTGTGGCGGGCTGCACCCCGGGCAAGGGCGGCCAGACGGTGGCGGGCGTGCCGGTCTATGACACGGTGGCGCAAGCGGCCCGCGAGACCGGCGCCAACGCCTCCATCATCTATGTGCCCGCGCGCCAGGCGCTGGACGCCCTCTACGAGGCTGCCGACGCCGGGCTGGGCCTCATCGTGTGCATCACCGAGGGGATACCGGTGCTGGATATGCTCCAGGCGGCGCGGTACGTGGCCGCCAAGGGCGCCCGGTTGCTGGGGCCCAACGGGCCGGGGCTGATCTCGCCGGGCAGGGCCAAGGTGGGGATCATGCCGGCGCACATCCATCTCCCTGGCCCTGTGGGGGTGGTCTCGCGCAGCGGCACCCTGACCTACGAGGTGGTCTGGGCGTTGACGCAGCGGGGCCTGGGGCAATCGACCTGCGTCGGCATCGGCGGCGACCCCATCGTGGGCTCCAGTTTCGTCGACATCCTGGCGCTGTTCGAGCGCGACGCCGAGACCCGGGCCATCGTGCTCATCGGCGAGATCGGCGGGACGGACGAGGAGCAGGCTGCCGCGTTCATCCGCAGCGAGGTGCACAAGCCGGTGGTGGCCTTTGTCGCCGGGCAATCGGCGCCGCCCGATCAGCGGATGGGCCATGCCGGGGCCATCATCTCGGGCGGGCAGGGCACGGCCCAAAGCAAGATCGAGGCGCTGCAACAAGCGGGCGTGCGAGTGGCCGCGCACCCCGAACAGATACCCGAGCTCGTTCTCAAATCCTGATCAGAGGGTGATATGTCACAAGCTGGATTGGGCCTGGCCGATCTGCAGGCCGTATTGTTCGATTTCGACGGGACGCTGGTGTACCAGGTGATCGACTTTGCCGAGATGCGCCGGCGCGTGGTCGAGCTGGCGGCCGCCGCCGGCATCGATATCGCGCGCCACCAGACGCGCTACACCCTCGAGTTCATGGAGCGGGCGTATGGCGAGCTGCTGGCGCGGGACCGCGAGCGGGCCGAGGCTTTCCTGAGCAGCGCCCAGCAGGCGATCATCGACGTGGAGGTGGAGGCCGCCCGGCAGTCCTACGTCTTTCCGGGGGCGAGCGAGCTGTTGCGCGACCTGCGATCCAGCGGCGTCAAGGTCGGCATCGTCACGCGGAACTGCCGCGTGGCGGTGGAAGCGATCCTGGCGCGCGATCCGCTCGAATACGATATCTTGCTGACCCGCGATGACGTGGCGCGGGTCAAGCCGGACCCGGAGCATCTGCTGGTCGCGATGCGAGCGCTGGGCGCCTCGCCGGAGCGGCTGCTGATGGTGGGGGACCACCCCATGGACGTGCAGGCGGGCCATGCGGTGGGGGCGTGGACCATCGGCATCCTGAACGATGGCCGCCCCGCCGACTATTTCGCCGAGGCGCGGCCCGATGCCGTGCTGCCCAGCGTGGCCGAGATCCCCGCCCACCTGGCGGCGCACCCATTGCCAGGTTCGATTTCGCCGGCCGCCGGCGCGTGAGGAGGATGAAATGCAGACCTTGGAAGCCATCAAGAAGCGCAGGAGCGTCAGGCGCTTTACCGGCGCGGCGGTGCCGCGCGAGGACTTGATCCGCATGGTGGACGCGGGGCGGCAGGCGGCGAGCGGCCACAACAAGCAGCCCTGGGACTTTATGATCGTGACCGAAGGCGCTTTGATCCAAGAGATCGCCGCGCAGACCTCAGCCTGGCTGGGGCGGGCCGGAGCGATCATCGTGCTGGTGGTGGACCCCGCCTCACGTTGGTGGATGGAGGATGGCTCCGCGGCGGCGGAGAACATCCTGCTGGCCGCCACGGACCTGGGCTATGGCACGTGCTGGTTCGAGGGGGGCATGCTGGCCCGCGAGGAGCAGTTCAAGGCATGGCTGGGCATCCCCCAGGACCGGCGCATCCTGACTTTCATCCCGGTGGGCGTGCCGGAGGAATGGCCGGGCGACAAGCCCAAAAAGACGCTGGACGAGGTGGTGCATTGGCAGCGTTGGGGGCAAAAGGCATAATGGGCTGACTGCAGGATCCGGAGGGGCGGGAAAAGGAGCCGCCGCTTCGCCTTGCCATCGTGGGGCCGTGCGCCTCGGGCAAGACGACGCTAGGGCGGCGCTTGCGCGAGCTGGGCTACGAGGTGCGCGAGCCGGCGCAAGAGCATTCCGGCGTGCCTGACCTGTGGCGGCGCCGCTCTCCGGATATCCTGATCTATTTGGACGTCAGCCTGGCGGTCACGCGCCGGCGCGACCGGCCCGGCTGGCCGCAGTTCCTGTGGGAGGCGCAACAGAGCCGCCTGGCCCATGCCCGCCAGCACTGCGACTGCTATCTGTTGACGGACGACCTGGCGCCGGAGGAGGTTTGCCGGCGGGTTTTAGCATTCCTTTCAGTTGACAGATAAGCGGGTCGGGGTTATAATTTCCACTCGAGGTTCCCAGCCTGGGCAAGCGGTAGCTTCCGGCCCAACCGTGCGGAGCGTTGTACAATTCTCTGCCAGGAGGAAAGCGATTTCATGCAGCGTCGTGATGTGGTTCTTCTGGTCCTAATCTTGGTCATCGTTGCGGTGACGGCCTGGATCGATTGGCCCACCAACCCCGGCCTCCATATCAAGCTGGGCTCGCTGCAAATCGACCGCGAGTTCAAGGTGCGTCAGGGCCTGGACCTGCAGGGCGGGATGAACGTTATCCTGGAAGCGGACCTGGCGCCGGGCGAGACGGTCAGCGCTGACGCCATGGAAGCCGCCAAGGGCATCATCGAGAGCCGCGTGAACGGCTTGGGCGTGACGGAGCCGAACGTGCAGGCGGTGGGCACGACGCGCATCTCGGTTGAGCTGCCGGGCATCGCCGATCCCGAGATGGCCATCGCCACCTTCCGGCAGACCGGCCTGCTCGAGTTCGTGGACGCTTCTTTCACGCCGCTGCTCGTAGGCACGCAGATCAAGACCAGCTACAAAGAGGCGGGTATCTTGGGCGAGATGCCCACGCCGACGGCGCAGCCGACCGTCGAGCCGACGGCCACGGCGGCGGGCGTCACGGCGACCGCTTCGCCCGAGCCCACGGCAGCGCCCCAGCCGCAAGAGATGATCTACCCCACTATCCTGACCGGGCGTCACCTCCAGAGCGCCGAGATCGGTTTCGATGAGCGCGGCCGCCCCGAGATCGACCTCGTGTTCAACGACGAGGGGTCCGCCATTTTCAAGGAATACACCAGCCAGAGCATCGGCAAGTACCTGGCCATCGCCATGGACCAGACGATTATCTCGTCGCCCCAGATCCAGAGCGCCATCCCGGATGGCCAAGCTCGCATCACCGGCGACTTTACCCTCGATACCGTTCGCAGCATCGTGCTGCAGCTCAAATACGGCGCTCTGCCCGTCCCGCTCAAGATCATCGAGCAGCGCTCGGTCGGCGCGACCCTGGGACAGGATTCGGTGCAGCGCAGCATCCGCGCGGGCACCATCGGCCTGGTGATCGTGCTGATCTTTATGTTGGCCTACTATCGGCTTCCCGGCCTGGTCGCCGACCTGGCCCTCCTCATCTATGCGCTGATCACCTTTGCGCTGTTCAAGGCGATCCCGGTGACCCTGACGCTCCCTGGCATCGCGGGCTTTTTGCTCTCCGTGGGCACGGCGGTGGACGCCAATATCCTCATCTTTGAGCGGATCAAAGAGGAATTGCGGCGGGGGCGCACCCTGGGACGCGCCATCGAGGCCGGGTTCGACCGCGCCTGGACGGCCATCTGGGACTCTAACCTGGCGGTGTTCATTACCTGCGCCGTGCTGTGGGTTTTTGGCAACACCCTGGGAGCCAGCATCGTCAAGGGCTTCGCCGTGACGTTGTTCTTGGGCGTGGCGGTCAGCATGTTCTCCGCCATCACCATCACGCGCACCTTTCTCAGGACCGTCTATCACCTGTCGGGCGAGTCCCTGCTCAACAAGAAATGGCTGCTCGGCATCTAGCAGGTGCCGGCTGAATCCCACTGCCGTATCATATGATGGAGGCTTGGATGCTGGATATCATTGGCAAACGCCGTATTTTTCTGGCGATCTCTGCTTTGCTGATTGTGCTCTCCCTGGTGGTGATGATCATCTCCACCGTCCGCTTTGGCACGCCGGTGCGGCTATCCATCGATTTCACCGGCGGGTCGTTGCTGGAGCTGCGCTTCGCGCAACCCGTGGAGCCTGGAGAGGTCCGCGAGGTCTTTGTCGCGCGCGATCTGGCGAATACGTCCGTGCAGTCGGTGGGTGACGGCAGCGATGTGATCATCCGCTCCAAGGAGCTCGATGCGGACCTGAAGGCGACCATCGAGGGCGAGCTGCGCGCCAAGTTCGGCGAGGTGACCGAGCTGCGTTTCGATTCCGTGGGGCCGACCATCGGTCAGCAAGTCACCCGCGGGGCGATCATCGCCGTGGCGGTGGCCTCCATCTTTATCCTGGCCTTTATCGCCTTTACCTTTCGCAAGGTGCCCAACTCGTTCCGCTATGGGGTTTGCGCCATCGCGGCCATGCTCAACAACGTCTGGATCTCGGTCGGCTTTTTCGCCCTGTGGGGGCTGCTGTTTGGCTGGGAGGTCGACTCGCTGTTCTTGACGGCGATTCTGACGGTGATCGGCTTTTCCGTCTCGGATAGCATCGTCGTGTTCGACCGCATCCGCGAGAATATCCCCAAGCGGCGCGGCGAGCCCTTCGAGACCGTGGTCAACCGCAGCCTGCTGGAGACGCTGCACCGTTCCTTGGCTACCCAACTGAACGCCATGTTCATCCTGGTGGCGATCCTCTTCTTTGGCGGGGCGACCATCAAGCACTTTGTGTTGACCATGCTGATCGGGTTCTTGGTCGGCACTTATTCGTCGTTGTTCAACGCCGTCCCCTTGCTGGTGGTCTGGGAGACGGGCGAGTTGGCTTCGCTCTTCAAGCGGGGGCGGCGGGCGCAGGCTGCTTAGCAGACGAGATCTCTAGGTGAGCCAGATGGGCAAGGCGATCTTGGTGGTGGACGACGAACCGCATATCGGCTACCTGGTCAAAAAAGTGCTGATGCGCCAGGGGTACGAGGTGGTTTTGGCCTTTAGCGCCCTCGAGGCGCTGGCTGCCAATGCCAAGACGCCGTTCGACCTGTATATTCTGGATATCGCCATGCCGGATATGAACGGGTTCGAGCTGTGCCGAGAGCTGAGGAACACCCCTTCCGGAGCGCAGGTGCCGGTGATCATGCTCACGGCGCGCGGAGACGAGCGGGCTAAGCGCAGCGCCATGGAGGCGGGAGTGGCCAAGTTCGTCACCAAGCCGTTTAGTCCCAAGGCTCTGCAGCAGCACATCGAAGAAGTCCTGGAAAGCGTGTAGGCCAAGGAGCGCCAAGTGGACAACCACGGTTTCGAGGCCCAGACGAGTCTAGACACTCAGAACCTCGATAACCTGTTGCAGGGCCTCACCATGCTTTGTGGCCTGCATGTATGTTTGCTGGGTGAGGATGGGGCGCTATTGGCCGGGGATGCCGAGCTCGGCGCGGGGTGGAAGACGGCCCGGTTCGATCTGCCTCCCGATGGCGCTTCGTGCCAGGTCGATCCCCGCGGCCGGGGGATCGCCGCGGCCTCGATCTCGTTGCAGGGCTCCAGGGCCGCCGTGCTCGTTGGGCGCCTGGACGAAGGGGCGGGCGCCGGCGGCGACGCGCGCCTCCTGGCGAGCATGGACTGGCTGCAGCACCTGGTCCAGGCGCAGGTCCGCAAGGATCAAGAGCTGGACGGCCTGGCGACCGAGATGCTGCTCCGCTATGAGGAGCTGAACCTCCTTTACGAGATGGGCGAGTCCATTATCTCGGACATGCCCATCGACGAGATCGCCGCCCAGATGCTCGAGAGAGCTGTGGCTTCCACGGAAGCAGGCGGGGGAGTCATCGCACTGTTGGATGAGCGGGCCGCCGACGGCATGCAACTGGTCGTTCAGGTCGCCAGGGGGTGGGGCAGCGACCTGGGGCTCAGGGGCAAGCGGCTGCGCATCGGCGAGGGGACCATCGGCCAGACCATCGCCCAAAACCGCGCGCAAATGCTGGTGTCCGTGCGCGACGAGCATCTTTACGGCTCCGCCGCCGACCCCATTGAGCTGGATTCCCTGCTGCACGTCCCCCTCTTTACCACCGCTCGGCTGGTGGGCGCGATGGTCTTGGTGAACAAGGCGCAGGGCAGCTATTTCACCGCCAGCGACGAAAAGCTGGCCCTGGCCATCGCCACGCAGATGGCCATCGCCATCGAGAACAACCGCCTGCAGCGACGCATCCGCGAGGAAGAGCGTATCGGGGCCAACCTGCAGCGCTACGTCTCCCCCAATGTGGTCCGCGCCGTGCTGGGCCGGGGTGGCCTGCAGGAGCTCATCGGCGACCGGTGGCGCGCCACCATCCTGTTCATCGACATCCGGGATTTCTCGGGCCTGGTGGAGCGCACGCCCCCCGAGATCATGGTCCTGCTGCTGAACGAGTATTTTCGCGAAGTGACGGACGTCATCTTCGAGTACCAGGGGGCCATCGACGAGTTCGCCGGGGATCAATTGCTGGCCTTCTTTGGCATCCCCTTCGCCACGCCCAAGGGCGCCGAGGATGCTTGTCGCGCCGCCATTGAGATCATCCGCCGGGTGGACGAGCTGCGGGCTTCCTGGCAGCGCCGCGGCCTGCCTGCCTTTGACGTGGGGATCGGGATGAATACGGGCTGGGTGGCGGTGGGCAATATCGGCTCCGAAAAGCGCATGGAGCTGACCGTGATCGGGCCGCCGGTGGTGATCGCTTCGCGGGTCGAGGGGCTGAACAAAGAGCACGGCACCCGGATACTGATCACCCAGGAGACCTTGGACGAGGTCCGGGATGTGGTGGAGACGAGGCCGCTGGGCCAGGCTGAGCTCAAGGGCATCAGCCGCCCGATCCCGGTGTACGAGGTCATCGGGCTGCGCCAACCAGCCGGCTAGCCGCTGCCGAACAACGTTCATGATGGACAAGCCCGGCGCGTGCCGGGCTTGTCTTTTGAGGAGACCAAGATGGGCCTGATTCTGGTGCGATACGGCGAGATCGCGCTCAAGGGCGCGAACCGCCCGAGCTTTATCAAGCAATTGCGCAGCAATATCCACGCCTGCTTGCAGGGCCGCGATATTCCGCATACGATCGAGACGGTGCACGGTCGCATCTATGTGCACACAGAGCAGGTGCAGCAGGCTCTGGAGGGGCTGCGCACTGTTTTTGGCGTCGTCTCGTTCAGCCCGGCGGTGGCGGCGCCGGCCGAGTTCGAGGCGATCTGCGAGGCCGCCTTGGCCGTGGCGCGCGAGGCCGGGCACTCGCCCTCGCGGTCGTTCCGCGTCCTGGCCAGCCGCGCTGACAAGACCTTCCCGATCATCTCGCCGGAGCTCAAGCGCCTGGTGGGCGACCGGATCCACAAGACGTTGGGCGGCCGGGTGGACCTCTCCGATGCCGCGGACCTGACCGTGGGCGTCGAGGTCCGGCCCGAGGGCGCGCGGGTCTATGGACAGACGTTTGCGGGGCCGGGCGGGCTACCTCTGGGCACTGGCGGGCGGGCGGTGGCCCTCATCTCGGGCGGCATCGATTCGCCCGTGGCGGCCTGGATGATGATGAAACGCGGCTGCGTCATCATCCCGGTGCACCTGAGCCAAAGCGAGGTGGAGACCAACAAGGCGCTGGAGAATTGCCAGCAGCTTGCTTCCTGGTCGCACGGCTGGCGCATCCGGCCCATCGTCATCAACCAGGAGGAGGCGTTCGGCGAGACCTATCGCAAATTGCAACGGATCGGCGCCGAGCGCTGGACTTGCATCTTTTGCAAGCGGACGCTCATGGCCAAGGCCGCCGAGCTCGCCGTGGAGCACCACGCCAACGCCATCGTCACGGGGGAGAACCTGGGGCAGGTGGCCAGCCAGACGCTGCCGAGCCTGGAGGCGATCTCGTATGGCGTGCCCAAGCCCATCCTGCGCCCGCTGATCGGCTTTGACAAGGTCGAGATCACTGGCCTGGCGCAGCGGATCGGCACCTTTGATATCTCGACGCGCGACTCTGCGCCCTGCCCCTACCTGCCCGATCGCGTCGTGACCACGGCGACCATGGACGAGTTTCGCCGGGTGCTCGAGGACCTGGCGCGGCTATAGGAGCGCCCGCGGAGGTGGACATGTTGGCGTTGGCATTCGACGGCGGGCGGCTGAACCTGCGGGAGCAGCCCCTCCCGATCCCCGCGGAGGGGGAAGCGCTGATCAAGGTGCGCCTGGCCGGCATCTGCAACACCGATTTGGAGATCGTGCGGGGCTATATGGGCTTTCGAGGCGTGCTCGGCCACGAATTCGTCGGCGAGGTGGCCGAGGCCGCGGATCCCGCCTGGGTCGGCCAGCGGGTGGTGGGCGAGATCAACGCCTATTGTGGCGTGTGCGACACTTGCCGGTCGGGCGCGCCGACGCATTGCCCCCACCGGACCACGCTGGGCATCGCGGGGCGGGATGGCGCCCTGGCCGAGTATTGCACGCTGCCGGTCCATTGCCTGCATCCTGTCCCCGCGGGGGTCAGCGACGAGGAGGCGGTCTTTGTCGAGCCGCTGGCGGCGGCCCTGGAGATCCCCGAGCAGGCCCACATCCGGCCCACCGAGCGCGTTATCGTGGTGGGCGATGGCAAGTTGGGGCTCTTGGTGGCGCAGGTGCTGGCCCTGACGGGCTGCGACTTGGTTGGTGTGGGCCGGCACGGGAGCAAACTGGCGCAGTTGCAGCGTCTGGGTATAGAGACCCGCTTGGCCGCCGAGGCCGCGGACCTGCGCGCCGATTGCGTCGTGGATTGCACCGGCCATCCCGAGGGGTTTGCCTTGGCCCGCTCCATGCTGCGCCCGCGCGGCAGGCTGATGCTCAAGAGCACCTACCATGGGCGCATCGAGGCCGACCTGACCGGCCTGGTGGTGGACGAGATCACGCTCGTCGGCTCGCGCTGCGGCCCGTTCGCCCCGGCGTTGCGCCTGTTGCAGCGCCGCCTGGTGGATGTGACGGGGCTCATCGATTCGCAGTTTCGCTTGGAGGATGGGCTGGCCGCCTTTGCGCGGGCCGGGACCCAGGGCGCGCTCAAGGTGTTGGTGCGCCCCGCTTGATGAGGGGTGGTGGGATGTCCAGCAAGATGATACCGTGGCTGGTGGCAGCCCTTTTACTGCTGGCGGCTTGCCGGGAGCCCGCGGCGGAGGTCGCGCCGACCCCGCTGCCCGAGCCCGCGACCGCTACTCCCCTGGCGACCGCTGCGCCTGCCGCGACCTCCACCAACGCCCCGCTTGCGCCCACGGAGACCCCCCCGCCTCCTACCGCCGCGCCCAAGCCCACGGCCACTCTGCCTGCGCCCTCGCCCACATCGCTCTCACCGTTCAGCGGGCCTACCGTGGCGGGCCGGATCGCCCTGCGCGAGCTGCCCGGCGCGGGGCGCGGCCCCGTGGCGCTGGCGCTGCTGGATGGCCGCCTCTACGTGGCCAACCTGACCACGGCCAACCTTTCAGTGATCGAGG
>JAAYEA010000026.1 GCA_012689325.1 Chloroflexota bacterium | reverse complement strand
GCCGGGTTGACGTAATGCGGGTCGGGGCAAGCGCCCTGCCACATGGCGGCATACTGCGGCGAGCAGCGCCCCGGGTCCGAGACGGAGCCCTGGCGAAAGCCCAGGTCATAGAGCGCCGAGTAGGTGTCGTCGCTGGCGGAAAAGTTGCCTGGCCGGAAGGAGGTGGGCCGCACGCCCGTGGCGGACTTGACCAGCGCCGCGGCCAGCGCCAAGATCTCGCGCTGCAACTCGGCGCCATACTCGCCCAGGTAGCCCTGGTAGCGGTGATCCAGCAGGCTTTGGGGGTGGACGTGCAGCCCCAACTCGACGCCGCGCTCGGCCAGGCGGCCCAAGAGGTCGGCGTGGCGCTGCGCGCACTCGGGCATCAGAAAGAGGGTGGGCCGGTGCCCGCGCTCCAGCAGGCGCTCCGAGTAGCCGCGGATGGCCCGCTCGCTCAGCTCCCAACTTGCCGGGCCGCCGGGCGGGGATTCGGCGGCGATCCGCTCGCAGTCCATGGTAAAGGCGACGTGTATCGGGATCATGCCCCTAGCGCTCCTTCTTGATGATCATGACCTTGCCGTCCTGGCGCGGAAAGACCCACTCGCGCGCGCCGTCGTTGTCCATGTCGGTGACGCGGGAGCGGACCTCGCCATTGTACCAGAAACCGTTCAGGCAGGTATTCTGGAAGGGCAGGGTGGCCAGGACTCGGCCCTGCAGGTCAAAGAAGGAGAGCTTGAGCCCGATGGTGACGTCCTCGTAGCAGGCGCGCCCGGTGGGCACGGCGACCTGCTCGCCCAGGACGATCTCGTACTGCCCGTCCTTGAACCAATCCACGGCGTGGGCGCGGGTGGGGAGCACGGCGCCGCCGGGGAGCCGCGCGCGATGCAGGCGGGTGATGCGGTCCTTGGTCAGCTCCCACAGGGTCTGCCCGTTGGGGCCGATGAGCTTGCTGCGGCCCTCGGTGCTCCACAGCTCCGAGATGAAGGCCAGCATCCCCGGCCCCGTTGGGTTGGGCAGCGTGGCGATCCATTGGCCATGCTGGAATTGGTCCGAGATGTCCCAGATCACCTGGCCGCGCAGGTTAAAGAGGATGCCCTTCTCCACCAGGATCTCGCGCTCGCCCGTGCCGCGCATGTCCACCACGGCCACGTCGTCGAAATGGGTGTCGTCGTAGAACTGGCGGACGGGGCGCCGGAAGTAGAGCGAGCCATCGGCGCGAAGGATGACCAACTCGCCCTGCACCTCGGGCCCGCGCCGGTTGATGTGGTCCACGGTGCAAAAGACGATCTCGTCCTGCCCATCGCCGTTGGCGTCACCATTGAAAAAGTCGTGGCCGAAATCGTGACGGAAGCCGTCCTGGGTCCACAGGACGCGAAACTGGCGGTCCAGCGCCACCACCTGGCCGCCCGCCAGGGCGACGCTGATCCCGATGCGCCCCTCGGGGTCGCGGCGGAACTTGGACAAGAGCGGCACCGCCACGCCGTAATCATCGGCCGAGGCGCCGTCCAGCCGGACCTGGCGCACCACCTCGTTCTCGGCGTTGAGGGCGATGACGCTGGCGCTCCCCGCTGGGCCGTCCGGCACGAGCAGCTCCTGCCGCCCGTCGCCGTTGAGGTCCAGGAAGAGCAAGGGGACGGAGCCCCACTGCCCATAGTTCTTGAGCCGGCGCTCCAGCACCACCGAGCCGTCCAGCCGGAGCACCCGCAGCCAGTTGCCATCGGTGCTCACGGCGGCCAGCTCCTTCCGGCCGTCGCCGTCGATATCGCCCACTTCGAAGGAATAGTTGGGGTAAAAGCCGAGGTCTGGTTCGAAGGCGGTATAGTACCGCGCCATCCTGTTTCTCCTCCGCGCCCCGCGCCTGTGGCCGGCGGGGGCTGCGGCTAGGCCCCTATACCAACAGCGTGGCGAGCAAGCTGCCGAGCTGCTCGTAGGAAAAGGGCTTGGTCAGCAGGCCCGCCGCGCCCAGCTCGGCGAGCTGCTCCGGCGAGATGGTGTTGCCCCAGCCGGTGGCCATCACGATGGGCAGGCCGGGGTGCAGCTCGCGAGCGCGCCGCGCCACCTCCGCCCCGGTGATGACCGGCATCCCGAGGTCGGTGATCAATAGGTCGTACTCCTCGCGCTCCAGCAGGGCGATGGCCTCGGCGCCGGAGGCCGCCACGGTCACCACTTGCTCCTGGCGCTCGAGCATCCGCTGCAGCAGTTGGAGCACGACCTTTTCATCGTCCACCACCAGGATGCGGTTCCCGCTACTCAGGCTGCGGGGCGCGGCAGCCGGCGCGATGGGCACCGGGATGACCGGCGCGATGGGCAGCCGAATCGCAAAGGTCGTGCCGGCGCCCACCTGGCTTTGCACCGAGATGCGCCCGCCGTGCCGCTCGATGATCCGCTGCGAGATGGAGAGCCCCAGCCCGCTGCCGGTGGCGCCCTTGGTGGTGTAAAAGGGCTCAAAGACGCGCCTGAGCTGCTGCTCGTCCATGCCCATGCCCGTGTCCGCCACCGTCAGCGCGACCACCTGGTCCTCCACGGCGGTGGCGAGGCGCAGGATCCCGCCCCGCGGCATGGCATCCACGGCGTTAAAGATCAGGTTGGTTAGCACCTCGCGGAGCTCGCCGGCGTTGCCGCGCACCGCGGGCGTCTCCGCCAGATCGGCGACGACCTGCACCGTCGCGCCGCGCAGGCTGGCCTCGTCGCGCCAGCGCGGCGCCGTGAAGGCGATGGCCTCCTCGACCAGCGCCTCCAGGCGCAGGGGGACGAAATCGCTGGTATCCTCCAGGATGCGATAGAGCGATTGCATCCGCCGCACCGCTTGCACGGCGTCCCGGGTGCCCAGCTCGATGTTGCGCAGGTCCTCGCGGAGCGCCTCGGGGCGGTCCGCGTCCAGCCGCGTCATGTCCAGATAGCCCTGGATGCCGGTCAGGATGTTGTTAAAGTTGTGGGCGATCCCGCCGGCCATCTGTCCCAGGGCGCGCAGCCGCTCGGTGCGCAGCAGAGCCTGGTCCGCGCGCTTTTGCTCGGTCACGTCCACCACGGTGATCAGCAGGGCCTCGCGGCCGCCGTAGCGCACGGCGCTCCCCCGCAAGACGACCCAGTGGTCCAGCGCCGTGACGGGGTGCTGAATCTGGAACTCGATGGGGTCGGGGCTCTCCCCTGCCTCGTGGCCGCGGAGCCAGGCGTTCAGGGCGGCCTGCTCGGCGGAGCGGAGGCGCGCCAGCGCGGCCTCCAGGCTGAGCGGCTGGGGCCACCACTCGCGGATGCGGCGGTTGGCATAGACGACCTGCTGGCCCTGCACCATGAGGATGCCAAAAGGCGATTCCTCGGCCAGCACGCGGTACCTTTCCTCGGACTCGCGGGAGGCCAGCTCGGCCTCTTTCAGCGCGGCAATGTCGGTAAAGGCCGCCAGCGCGCCGCGGAGGCGCCCGTCTTCATAGAGCGGCGCGGCGTTCACCAGGACCGGGATGGGGCGGCCATCCTGGGAGAGCAGGGTCGTCTCGAAGCGCCCGCCGCCCTCGGCCACGCAGCGCGCCAGCTCGGCGCGCACGCTCTCCTTTTCGCTGGGCAGCACCACGTCGCAGAGGCTGGAGCCGCGGAGGTGGGCGGCGTCGGCGCCGAGGATGCGGCACATGGCGGGGTTGGCAAAGGTGATCAGCCCCTGCTCGTCTTGCAGCAGCAGCCCCTCGGCCATGGTGTCCAGCATGCTCTGGGCCAGGTCCCGCTCTCGCTGGAGCTCGTCATAGAGGGCGGCGCTCTTGAGCGCCAGGCCGAGCTGCTGCCCGATGGCGGTGACGAGCTGCAACTGCCGCTCCGGGATGGGCTGCGTCCCCCGGGCGGCAAAGGCGGCCACGCCCATCAACTGCCCATTGGCGAGCAGCGCCACGGTGCCGACCTGCGCATAGCCCGCGCTGACCAGGGCGGGCCGGATGAAATCGTGGCGGAAATCGGCCGTGGGGCCCACGGTGGCGCCCGCCCGGCTGGCGACCAGGTCCGCCAGGGCCGGGGCCAGGGGGATGCGCCGGACCAGGCGCGCCAGGTCGTCGCCGACCCCCTCGGCCACGGACAGGTCGAGGGCGCCGCGGCTGGCGTCGTAGAGATAGATGGCGCCCGCATCGCACCCCAGCACCTGGACGATGGTCTCCAGGGCCGCGTCCAACAGCGCGCTCAGGTCGGGGACGCCGACCACCGTCTGGCTGACGTGACGCAGGGCGGCCAGCTCGAACTCGCGCTGCACGAGCGTGCGGCGGATGCGCCCCAGCGCTTCCAGCTCGCGCATGCGCAGCGCCAGCGCCTGGTCGTCCCAGGGCTCGGCCATGAAAGCGTCGGCGGCTTCGGGTAGGCCGGCCTTCGTCTGCGCGGCGATCTCGCCCCAGGAATGGGAGAGGATGAGCAGGGGGATGTGGCTGGTGCTGGGGTTCTGTTTGAGCTGCCTGCCGATGGCGAAGGCATCCCACAGCGGCAGGGTCGCCGAGAGCACGCCGAGATCGGGCATGGTGCGCTCCGCCATCTCGGCAAAGCGAGGGCCCTCGTTGCAGATCTCGATCTCGTACTCGCTGGCGCGTAGCAGCGTCGCGATTCTCAGCAGGCAGCCAAGCTCGTCGGCGGCCAGGAGAACTTGAGCCATCTGAACCTCAACAATCGACTTGCGCGCGGGCAGATGGATCGCCCAGCGCCCCGGCTGGGCCAGAATAGGACAGGGCGTTGCGGCGTTCCCCCCCATCCACGACGCACACACACAGGCCCGCCGACCGGCTTGGAGCAACGGGCGGCGCTTTCATTATAGCACCATTGGCGGCCATGCCAAGTTTGCTTTTGCACTGGCGCCGTCCTATACTGCGGTCGTATCCAGGGGCACGTCGCCGCGCACAGGCGGTCAGGAGGCAAGATGGCGATCACCCTATCGGGGACCATCCGCGGACAGGGCCAGGCCCCGCTTCCGGCGGCCCGGCTCAAGCTCTATGGATCGCGGGATGATGTGGGCGCCGTGGAGCGCGCCGCCGTGGAGCCGCCTGGCGAGGTGCGCTGGGAGCCGCGGGACTTGGGCGACTTTCGCGGCTCGCGGTGGAACTGCTGGCAGCGCTTTGTGATGAACCACGTGGCCGGCCTCACCTGGGACGAGTTCAGGGAGCAGGTCGTGGCGCGCAACCCGCGCCTGGCGGAGGAGGGGATGGTCTTTCGCCCCGGCACAGCCTACCTGCTGCCCGCCCCCGCCGAGGAGGTGGCCGCGGCCCTCACCATCGCCTGGACCCGCCCGCTGACCGGGTTCGCCGGCAACCGTTGGGGCTGCTGGCAGCAGTTCGTCCAGGGGCGCGTCACCACCCTCTCCTGGGACGAGTTCAAGGAAGAGGCGGCGGCGCGCAACCCGGCGCTGGCCCAAGACGGCTACCTCTTTCGCGCCGCCAAAAGCTACCTTCTGCCCGAGCTGGTGGTGGCCGCGCCGGGGCTCACCTGGACGCGCTCGCTGACCGGGTTCGCCGGCAATCGCTGGGAGGCCTGGGAGCAGCACGTCTCCGGCGCGGTGCAAGGCCTCACCTGGGCCGAGTTCAAGGATCAGGTGGTGGCCCACAACCCCGACCTCGCCGCCGATGGCTACCTCTTACGCGCGGCCAAGACCTACCTCCTGCCGGAGAACGGCCCGGAGCCGCGCTATTACCTGGCGGCCAGCAGCGACGCCGAGGGGAGCTACCGCTTCGAGGGGTTGGGGCCGGGAACCTATCAACTCGTCGCCGAGGCCGAGGGCTACCACCGCCACACCTCCGTGGTGACCTTGGCCGCGGACGCCGCCCACGATATCGCGCTGCTCTGGGCTGGGCCGGCGATGGTTTCCGATTGGTCGGGCTATCCCACCGCGGCGGAGGGGGTGCGCAAGCTCATCGATCAGGCGCTGCGCATGCTGGGCGACGACGCGACCGTCTATGACAGCCTGCCGCCCGACCTGGTCAAGCTGGCCTGGGGGCGCCTTTTCCTCAACGACCCCAACCACTTTCATTACAAAGACATCGTCTGCGCCGACCTGGTGACCATCTGCCTGGTTGCGGCGGGGGCGAGCGTCCTGGGCTGGACGGTGGAGGACCCCACCGGCATCGGCTACACCTCCACCCATGCCGCCAACTATTACCGGCCTAGCGACGACCACCCCTACCTGCGCGAGCCGGAGGAGGATGAGCCGTGGCTCCCCGGCGATATCATCATCTATGGCGACCGCGACCTGGCGGTGGACCGCGTGGAGCATGTGGATGTCTATGTGGGGCCGTTCCATGGGGTGGACCTGAGCGGCAACGTCTATCCGGCGGAGCGGGGTTATGACGTGGTGAACGCCAGCATCGACTATATGAGCGGCGGGCAAGAGATCGGCACGGCGATCAAGCCCTTCACGCTGGACTATTGCCAGACCAAACGCTTCGGCTTCAAGTGGTGGCGGAGGGTGAGGCACAAAGAGGTGGAGGCGATGCTGGCCTGATCTGGTACGAACGAGCCTTATTGGAGGTAAGCACAACGTGGGAGCGCACATTTTTCTAGTTGGAGAGGGCAATTTCGATATATGTGTCCGGCGGGGCCTGTATGGCTGTGTAGCACCATCCCTCGAGTGGAACACAGCAGAGATCATTGCTGGCGTCTTGTCCATCGAGATCGGCGATCTCGTCTTTTTCTATGTGAAGAACCAGGGTGTCTATGGCCTCTGGAAGGTAACAGCTGGCCCTTTCTTTGATGAAGCTCAAGTGTGGAGTAACCAGGAACAGGCATACCCATATCGTTTTACGTTTGAGCCATATTTCGGACATTTCCCCCGGCCCATCTCCCTGACCGATATCCTTGATCTTCATGACAAGGGGCGTATCTGGACCTTCGACCTGAATCCTGTGCAGAAGAAGAACCAAAACAAGATCACGATGGATGAGGCCCGAGAGCTGTTGCGATTGCTGCTTCGCAACAACCCCCGTCGCGAAGCGGAGAAGCCAGTGCTGGAGCCGTATATCCCGCCGGCAACCTCTCGAGATGTCCGAGTGGACCTTTCCTCGAGCGCGAATGGCCGCGTCCGGTATGAAGGTTGGCTGAATGCCTGGTTCATTTCTGCTCTGGCTCGTGGCGAACTGAGAAGCTTGCTTGGAAACTATCGCGAGTTTCTGAATCTGGTGCCCACTAGCTTCAATAGGGTCATGGATATCTTTCTGACCCACGTAGCCCAGATTGACTCCATCGAAGTACTCCACAAATTCACCTGCATTGAGCTGAAAGCAGACAGAGCCACAGAACAGGATCTGGCCCAGGTTCTGAGGTATGAGGATTGGCTGGCGCGCAAGCTTGCCGGTGGTGATCACGAGATGATCCAGACCGTGCTTGTGGCTAGCCGGTTTTCCGACGATGTGCTAGACTATGTGAAAGCACGTCAACGTGTCGAGGAAAAAACCGTGAGATTGATCAGCTACCAGGTCGAACCCAACTGTGTCACGATCCTACTGAACGAGGAGCGACCGGGCTAGCCGGGGCAGGCAGCAAGAGTTCGCTATGCCGCAGGAGGAAAGGCAGTGAACGCGGAGAGGTTGCGTAGTCGAGAACGCCTGCAAGGTATGCAGTATCTAGGGCGGGAGCTGAGGTGGTGGACTCGGGAGTTGCCACCTGATTCGGTTTCTCAGAGGTTCGTAGATGCGCTTGTTAGTTACCATAACTTTCGGTCGCCTCAGTCTCCTATTGGAGAGATGGCTCCGGGTAGGCTCGCTGAACTCACTCGCGCTTTTCTGGACGAAGCCCTCCACCGACTCATTCCGCCGTCAGCCGGATGGCTTGTTACCAGAGACGCGCGCCTATTCCGGGACTGCGAGTACCTTGGTAGCCTGGGGGGCCTCTATGAGGCCGACTCCAAGCCATCTGGGAGCATTGCAGATCGCTACCTTGTACCTGAGGTCTTTGTTGGTAAGGTTGCGCCAGGCAGTTGCAGCCGCCGTCTGTGCGGGCCGGCAGGCGAAGTGTGGACCCTCCACGCCATGGTCTTTTGTGTCGGAGACGTGTCGGCTGAAGTGGGCTCAAGACCAGTGAGCGAGTATCACTGTTTGATTCGCAACCGCAAAGGTCGTCTGCCCCATATCCTGGCCGTTACAGCCGAGCCTCTCCCCACCCGCATTGCCTCGCTAGCTTTGGGCACTGGCGATCTGGATTGCGTATATCACTTTGCGTTATACGAACTGGAGCAAGCCATCAAAGAAGTGGACAACGAGGACCAGATGGATATGCTTCAGACGCTCATCCAGGGCCGGCGGCTTCGCGATATCAGCGATCTGCCCTTCGATCTGGCCACCTAGGCTCGCCCAGAGATAGTCTGCGCCTACTCACGGCGCCGGCATGTCCGGCGGCTCCGCCAGCAGCCCCTTGAGCCGCGCCGAACACGAGTTGATCCATGTCCACACCCATCCTGGCCACGAAACTGTATATCCCGCCACCACGGCCCAAGAGCGTCCGGCGGCCTCGCCTGATCGAGCGGCTAAATGAGGGGCTGCGCCAAGACGCGGGATTTGCCCGCAAGCTGACCCTCATCTCCGCCCCGGCCGGCTATGGGAAAACCGCGCTGGTCAGCGAATGGGTCGCCGATTGCGAGCGACTCGAACCCAAGGTTCGCGCCGCCTGGCTGTCGCTCGACGGAGGGGACAGCGACCCCGCGCGCTTTCTGACGTATCTCGTCGCTGCTCTGCAAACGCTGGCCCTGCGCCAGGCCGAAGGGGTGGCGGCGAATATCGGGGAATGGGCGTTGGGCGCGCTCCAGTCCCCCCAGCCGCCTCCTACCGAAGCCATTCTGACAGCCCTGATCAACGAGATCGCCGCCATCCCCGCCAGCTTTATCCTGGTCCTGGACGACTATCACGTTATCGATGCTCCAGCGGTTGACGTGTCGACGTCCGTCGACGCCGCCCTCGCTTTTTTGCTCGAGCACCTGCCAGCGCAGATGCACTTGGTCATCGCCACCCGCGAGGATCCCGCCCTGCCCCTGGCCCGCCTGCGCGCTCGGAACCAGTTGACCGAGCTGCGCGCCGCCGACTTGCGCTTTACCCCCGCCGAGGCCGCCGAGTTTCTCCACCAGGTGATGGACCTGGATATCTCGGCGGAAGACATCGCCGTGCTGGAAACCCGCACCGAGGGCTGGATTGCCGGCCTGCAGTTGGCCGCGATCTCCATGAGGGGGCGTCAAGACATCGCCGGCTTTATCAGATCTTTCACTGGCAGCCACCAGTTCGTGCTGGATTATCTGGTGGAGGAGGTCTTGCGCCAGCAACCTGAAAGCGTCCAGGCCTTCCTGCTGCGCACCTCCATCCTTGACCGCATGTGCGGACCCCTTTGTGACGCCGTTCTGCATGGGGATGCCACCCGGCAGCCCAGGCCCTCTGTTTCTGGCCAGGCTACCCTGGAGTATCTCGAACATGCCAACCTGTTCATCGTCCCCCTGGACAACGAGCGACGTTGGTACCGCTATCATCATCTTCTCGCCGGATTGCTCCGACAGCGGCTGCAGCAGAGCGACAACGTGGCCGAGTACCACATCCGCGCCAGCCAGTGGTATGAAGACAACAGTCTGGAATTCGAGGCTTTTCACCATGCGACTGCCGCCAACGATGTCGAGCGCGCCGAGCGCCTGATGGAGGGCAATGGGATGCCCTTGCATTCCCGCAGCGCAGTAAACGCCATCCTGGCGTGGCTGGCCTCCCTGCCCGAGTCGGTGCTGGACGCCAGACCTCTGTTGCGGGTAAGGTCGGCCACGATGGCGTTGACGGCCGGCCAGACCATTGGCGTGGAGGAGAAACTACAGGCGGCCGAAAAAGCCTTGGGGCAGGCCGAGCTTGATCCGCAAACCGGCGACCTGATCGGGCAGATCGCCTGCGCCAGGGCCACCTTGGCGGTCACCCGCTACCAGCCGGAAGAGATGGCCGTCCAAGCGCGCCGCGCCCTGGAGTATCTGCTTCCCGAGAATCGGCGTTTCCGCTTTACGGCTAACTGGGCGCTTTCGGCTGCCTATCGATTTCAGGGTGACCGCGCCGCGGCCCGTCGGGCTTTGACGGAAGCCTTATCCATCAGCGAGTCGTCTACGAGGATGTTTTCCAGGATACTAGCGGTCATCCACCTGGGGCGGCTCCAGGAATTGGACAACCAGTTCTGCCAGGCAGCCGAGACCTATCGGCGCGTGCTGCAGATGGTGAGCGAGCAGCCGCAACCGAATGCCAGCGACGCGCATCTCGGCCTGGCCCGCATCTACTACGAATGGAACGATCTGGATGCCGCAGAGCAGTACGGGCAGCAGGGCCTGCTGCTGGCGGGGCAATTTGATCGCACCCTCGATCGGTCCATTCACTGTGAGGTGTTTCTGGCCCGCCTGAAGCTAGCCCGAGGCGATGTGGCCGGCGCGGCTGCCATGTTAGCGGAGGCGGAGCAGTCCGTGCTTCAGCACAACTTTGTGCAGCGGATGACAGAGGTAGCTGCTGCGCAGGTGTTGGTCCTGCTGCGCCAGGGTGATCTAGTCGCCGCCGCGCATCTCGTGCAAACTCGTGACCTGCCCATCAGCCAGGCCCGGGTGCTCCTGGCCCAGGGAGATGCGCCCGCGGCGCTGGCGTTGCTGAAGCCATTGCGCCAGCAGATGGAAGCCAAGGATTGGAAGGATGAACGGCTCAAGGTGATGATCCTGCAGGCGGTCGCTCTCCATGCGCACCGGGAGAAGGACCAGGCCGTGCAACTCCTCGGCGAGGCGCTGGCGCTGGCCGAGCCGGGCGGCTTTACCCGTCTTTTTGTGGACGAAGGGCCGCCGATGGCCAGTCTATTGACCGCAGCGTCGGCTCAAGGGCTCATGCCGGGCTATATCGCCAAGTTGCTGTCCGCGTTCGGAGCTGTGGCGCAGCCCGTTTCGGCCGGCCCGCAGACGAGCCCAGGCAAGGGGGAAGGCCGGTCCCCTGCCCAGCCGCTCATCGAGCCGCTGAGCCAACGCGAATTGGAGATCCTCAGGCTGATTGCCCAGGGGCTCTCGAACCGCGAGATTGGCGCGCGGCTGTTCCTTGCCCTGGACACGGTCAAGGGGCACAACCGCAGAATCTTTGACAAGCTCGACGTGCAGCGCCGCACCGAAGCCATCGCTCGCGCCCGCGAGCTGGGCCTGCTGTAGCCACAAGCGCCCGCTTTTCCCCCTGAGAATCGCACACAGATGCGGACGGATCGAACGGATCAGGATATATGTGAAAGCATCCGGGTCATCCGCCCGGTATTCCATGCCGCCCGATCCGTGTCCCTACCCCCTCTTGTCAGTAGATCAAAAACAACACTGCCACCCCACACCAAAGTGTCTGTACAGTAACACCGTGCAGGCCCTATACTCCTTGTGTATTGAGCGGATCCACCATGGATTGCGACAACCAGCCTGCACAGGTAAAGGACCATGCCAGACACGGAACTCGACCCTAAAACCGGCCCGGAGCAGCCCGAGGTCTACCAGATCAGGATCAAGGGCCAGTTGGGTCCGGAGTGGGCCGACTGGTTTGGCGGCCTGACCATCACGCTGGAAGAGAACGGCGATACGCTGCTCACCGGCCCGGTGATTGACCAGGCTGCCCTGCATGGCTTGCT
>JAAYEA010000233.1 GCA_012689325.1 Chloroflexota bacterium | reverse complement strand
TCAGGCGGCCCGGCCCGCGCGCGACATGGCCGCGGCGAACCGCGCCGTGATTTCGAGCGGGCGCGTGATGGCTCCGCCAACGATGACAGCATAGGCGCCGCGGCGCAGCGCCTCCGCCGCTTGCTCCGGATAGTGGTAGCGCCCCTCCGCCAGCAGCGGCACGCCCAGCCGCGAGGCGGCGGCCTCGACCAGGTCCAGGTCCGGGCCCTCGAGCGCGGGGCTATAGGGCGTATAGCCCGATAGCGTGGTCGAGACCAGGTCGGCCCCGGCAGCCTCGGCCGCAAGGGCCTCGTCCAGGGTCGAGATGTCGGCCAGGATAGGGCAGCCGGTCGCCCGGTGAATCTCGCGGATAAACGCCGCGAGGGTCAGCCCCTCGGGATGCGGTCGCGCGGTCGCGTCCACAGCGATCACGTCAGCGCCGGCCTCGGCGATCTGGCGGGCATGCTCCACCGTAGGAGTGATGTAGCGGTCAAAGCCGGGGAGGCGGTCTTTATAGAGGCCAAAGATCGGCAGGGCCACCGCCGCGCGAATGGCGCGGATATCGTCGGGGGAATTGGCGCGAATCGCGACCGCGCCGCCCAGTTCGGCGGCCCGGGCCATGCGTGCCATGATCTCGGAGCCATGCAACGGCTCGCCTTCCAGCGCCTGGCAGGAAACGATCAGCTTTCCCCGAACGCCAGGCAACCACTCCTGCAGCGGTCTCTTGGACACTCCGCACCTTTTCAGTATCTGCAGACCAAGAGCCCGGGCAGGGATAGGGATGGGCCGACTGGCTCAGTCACGCAGAGGATCGTCCCCAGAGGACCCCCTAAGAATATCCATAAACCCGCGTTTGTCAAACCGCCCCTTGGCGATCAACCGCAAGCCCGTCGCGGCGCTGCGCGGCCTACCAGAGGCGCGCCTCCGCGCCGGAGCGGATGCGCAGCCGCCCAAAACCGCCCGAGGGCAAGCGCAGCCTGGCTCCCGGCGCCACGGTCGCCCGCACCGCCTGGTCGTCCAGCGAGCTCCCCGCCGTCCAGGCCAGGGCCGCCGTCGAGGCGCCCTCCAGGGCCTGGCGCTGGGCCGCGCCCAGCCCCTCCAGCAGCGCCTGGGCTGCGGTCCCGTTGTTCAGGTCCAGGCTCGCGATCTCGGGGAGGCCGTCCTGCGGGCGGCGGACGTCGCGAATTTCCAGGTCTTGCACGCTCAGGGTCACGTGGATCAGCGCGTCGCGGCAGGGCGAGGGCCGCCGCCCGACCTCCACATCCTCGATCAGGGCGCGAGCGATGCGCCCCTTGCCGGGCGGAAAGCGCCAGCGGTTGAGGTTCAGGGCATGATAACGGCAGCCGCCGCGGATTCCACGGATGCGCACATCCTCGATGGGCGCGTCCTGGCTGAGCAGGCGCACAAAGGTGTAGGCGTCCTCGGCGGCGATCTCCTCGACCTGCATCCGGCGGATCGGCCCCTCCTTCATGCCCAGGTTGACGGCGCGGGTGACGTCGTCATTGGCGTTGAGGGCGACCATGTCGTCGTTCGGGCAGCCAGGGCCCACCCCCACGATCCGGTGGATGATCCCATCCTCGCTAAAGCCGCCGACGTGGATGCCGTCCTGGTTGGGCCGCAGGTGCGGGGCCCCCAGGGTAATGTCCTCAATGACGAAATCGCGCGCCTCGCCCACGCGGATGAAAAAGGACTCGGGGTCGCGCACGGTCAGCCCGCGCAGGCGCAGCCCGTGCACGTGGACGAAATTGATGGCCACGCCGGTATAGCTATCCCGGGGGCCATCGGGCCCGCGCGGGTTGCCGGGGTTGTTGCCATCCCAGATGCCGCCTTCCACGGTGATGTCCTGGTTGCCGGAGCCGTGGTCGCGGTTGGTGAGCAGAAAGCAGCCGGCGCCCCCGCGCGGCCCGGCCTCGTCCGCCAGCCGGATGAGAGCGTCCGCAGCCAGGCGCAGGATCGTCCCCGACCCGACGAGCAGCGTTCGCTTGATGGTATAGCTCCCGGCGGGCACAACCACCTCGCGCGCGCCTCCTGCGGCTGCATCCAGCGCCCGCTGAAGCGCCGGCGCGTCGTCCGCGCCGCTGCCATCGCCCACCGCTCCGAAATCGCGAACAGAGATCATGGCAAGCCCCCTAACGTATTATGGAAATCGACAAGGTTTTCTGGACGGTCATGATCGGGCAAGATGCCGCCGCCCGCGACCGGCTGGGCGAGGCAGCCCGCGTCCCGGAAGGCGTCGGCCTGGCGCTGATGGATCGCCAGCCCCCCGCCTCATGCCTGGCTCACCCAGATCGGGCTGGACCAACCGTATGCGCCATTGACCGTGGTCACGCGCAGATAATAGTAGGCCGAAGGCGCCCCCAGCTCGCGCGGC
>JAAYEA010000025.1 GCA_012689325.1 Chloroflexota bacterium | reverse complement strand
GGAGGCCCCCATGCCCTACACCCTGGCCGAAGCGCTGGACGAGCTGGAAAAGGCCCTCATGGACACGTCCAACGCGTACTGGTCCACCGCCCAACTGACCCGGGCGCTGCGCCAGGCGCTGCACCTGTTCAGCAGCTATTCGCCGCGGCGCGCCGTCGCCGACGTGACGCTGACCGCCGGCAGCCGCGAGGCGACGCTGAGCCTGACGGGGCTGCTGGCCGTGACGGGCGTCTGGCACCCGTACACCAGCGCCGCGCCCGAGTACCCGCCCAACGTCGCCAACTGGCGGATGCTCACCGACGCGGTGCTCTACCTGGACATCGCCGACCTCCCCGCCACGGGGGACCAGGCGCGGGTCTTTTACCTGGCCCAGCACGCCCTCAGCGGGCTGGACTCGGCCACCGCCACCACGCTGGCGGCGGCGCAGGAAGAGATCGTGCTGGCGCTGGCGGCGGGCTATGCCTGCGAGCAGCGCGCCGCCGACTGCATCGGCGAGATCAACGTCAGCGACTGGACGCCGGCGCACTGGGCCAGCGAGGCGCAGCGGCGGCTCGGCAACGCCCTGGCGCAGCTCGGCGCGCTGGACCGGCAGGCGCAGCGCGGCGACACCGCGCCCAAGTCCTGGCCGGTGGACAAGTGGGACCGCGGCGACCTCTACGGCCGCGAGTACCACCTGGTCAGCCGGTAGGGGAGATTCCCCCACCCTTATGTAGGGGGGGACCTCCCGACTTTCGACCTTGGACATTCGACTTGCAGCCTGCAACCTGTAACTCGTCCGAAAGGAGCCCCATGCGCACCTCTGTGATGCCGCCCCTGCCCGAGCTCCCCGCCACGCCGGAGGGGCTCTTGAACCCCGCCGCCGCGGGGGCCGTGGCGCTGCTGCTGGCCCTCTGGCTGGAGCGCTACCTGAAGGACTGGCGCTGGCGGCCGCTGTTGCTGCTGGCGCTGTCGCTGGCGCTGCAAGGGCTGGGGGCCTACCTGGCCGCGCTGCCGCCCACCCGCGGCGTCGCCTTTGCCGTGCTGTGGAACGGCTTTCTCGGCGCCACCATCGCCACCTTTGGCCGCGAGACGGTCTATGACCTGTTTGGGCTGCTGGGCGCCGGGCCGCGCTCCAACGAGCAATTGGCGCTCAAGCTCCGCGCCCGCCGGTGGGAATAGGCCGATGCGGCATGGAATGCCGATGCGGCATGGAATGCCGATGCGGCATGGAATGCCGGGCGGCATGGAATGCCGGGCGGCATGGAATGCCGTCGGGGGCGGCCACAGTCGGGGGCGGCCACAGTCGGGGGCGGCCCCTACGCCCGGCGGCCAACGTCCGGCGCCCACCGTCCGGCGTCCGGGTCCCGACGTTCGACGTTCGACTTGGGACTTTCGACCTTCGACTTGTAAGCTGAAACGAGGTTCACCATGCAAAGCCAAACCGCCACCCTCGCCGCCGCCGCACGCGCCCGCAAGCGCGTCCCCGCCGTGACCTTGATCGTCCGCGACAAGGAGCGCCGCTGGGCGGCGTGGCACACCAACACCGGAACGCCCACCGCCAAGTCGACGCGCCTGTGCATCGGCCAGGTCGACCCGGCCAAGATCGCCCGCGCCCGCGTCAATGGCACCGCCATCGAGCGCCAGCAGATCGCCGATCCCACCGCCGCCGCCGGTTGGTGGAGCTGGACCGCCGCCCTGACGGGCGTCGAGGCCGGGAGCCAGCTCGCTCTCGCCAAGGGCTACACCGCCGGGACCACCTACCTCTACCACTGGCAGAACAGCGCCGGGACGCTCCGCGTCGCCGTCGCCGCCTCCACCGACGACGGCGCGACCTACGGCAGCCCCGCCGTGCTCGACACCCTGACCGGCTCCGACGTCCCCGACACCAACCGCTGCCTCGCCTCCGCGGGCAAAGGCGACTTCTGGTACCTCCGCGAGAACGCGGGCAGCTACTACATCTCGGGCATGATCCAGGGCGCGGGCGGCTGGTCCGCGCGTATCTCCTCGCCCGCCGGGCTCATCCCCTGGTATGCCGCTTGCGGCCTCGCCGCGGCCTACTACGCCGCCCAAGATCGCTACATCTTTGCGGTCACCTACCAGGACTCCAGCGGAGACTTTTACTGCTCCGTGGTCGAGTACCGTGCGACCCTCAACACCTGGTCAGCCGCCCGGACGGACGTGCTCCCCATCGGCGGGCCCGTCGCCAACCTGGCGCTCCACGCCCCCACGCTCTGCTGGTCCGCCGACGGTATGCTCCACCTCGCCATCATCGAGCAATGGACCGACTACGGGACGAACAACAGCTATTCCGCGTCGATCTACCGCAACATCGGCGGCTACTACGGAACGACCTCCACCCACAACTGGGCCTTCTGGGGCTGGGCCTCGCTGATCGACATGGACATGGTGGACTTTATCGCCGGAGGAATGGCCGAATGGACCGACGAGGACGGCCAGCTTTGGCTCATCTATGCGCTGGAGAACGAGATACACCGCGCCAGGACCTACTCCGCCGCCAACGCCAACACCTACGCCGAGTATGGCGATGTCCTCGACTTTACCGTCGCGGTCGGGGAACGCTACTCGTATATGACCGTCGACCTCGACAACCGCG
>JAAYEA010000232.1 GCA_012689325.1 Chloroflexota bacterium | reverse complement strand
GCGTCCAGCAGTTGCTTGGCCTTGACGAAGGAGGCCTCGAAGCGGCGCTGGTGGCAAAAGGTGATCGCCACGCCGCGCTCCTGGCAGGCCTGGTAAAGCGCCTTGGCGTCGCCCCAGTTGGTGGCCATGGGCTTTTCGCTGTGGATGGCCCGCACGCCGCTGCGCGCCGCCTCCTCGATCATCTCGCGATGCTGGCCGGTCCAGGTGCAGATGCTGACGATGTCGAGCTTTTCCTTGGCCAGCATCTCGCGATAATCCGTATAGGCCCGGGA
Source organism: Chloroflexota bacterium (assembly GCA_012689325.1). GTDB lineage: Bacteria > Chloroflexota > Anaerolineae > JAAYEA01 > JAAYEA01 > JAAYEA01. Next base: position 8,366 of record JAAYEA010000232.1, on the reverse strand, counting down.
GACGTGGAACTGCTCGCAAAAGGCCAGCCGGTTCTCCTCCTTGGGCTCCGCGCAAGCCACCAGCTCGACCTGGTCGGCGGCCAGATAGCCCGCCGCGTGGCGGCGCCCCCGGTTGCCGCAGCCGATCACACCCGCTCGAAGGGTCATGGTCCCGCTCCTTTCCTTCGGCCCGTGGCCGATCCGTGATGATGTCCTAACCCATCTCGATGCCGCGCTCGCGCAAAAAGGCCAGCGTCTGGGCGAACGTGGGGATGCCCGCGCGCCCGCCCAAGACGGTGCACTTGAGCGCCGAGACCGCCGAGGCGAACTGGGCCACGCGCCGCGCGTCCCAGCCCTGCAACAGCCCGACGATATAGGCGCCATGAAAGACGTCGCCCGCGCCGGTGGTGTCCACCACCGGGACGGCAAAGGCGGGAGTGTGAAAGCGCTCCGTCGGTGTGACGGTGTAGCACCCCTGGTCGCCCACGGTCTCCACGAAGACCCGCGGCCCCAGCGCCAAGATCTCCTCGCCCGCCTGGTAGATGTCACGCTTGCCGGTGAGGTGGTAGCCAAAGTCGCGGCCGCTGATCAGGATATCGGTGAGGGGGACGAGCGCCCGCCGATAGTCGCGGATGGGCCCGGTGGCCAGGGAGGCGTCAAAGACCACCGTATTTCCCGCCTCGCGCGCCCACCGCGCCGCTTGCATCGCCGCCTCGGGGTGAAAGCCGTCCAGGTGCAGATAGGGCGCGGCGGCGATATAGTCGCGGTCCAGCTCGTCCGGCCGCAGGGGGGCGCCCCGCAGGTTCTCCAGCCCCGCAAAGACCCGCTCGCCCGTCTCGGCGTGCACGTAAACCATGATCACCTGGTCCTCGGGCGCGGGCCGGCGGGCCAGGCGGCTCAGGTCCACCCCCGCCTCGACGAAGGAGCGCAGCTTGAGCTCCGCCGCCTCGTCGTTGCCGGCGGTCCCCACGTAGCCGACGCGCGCGCCCAGCTTGGCCGCGGCCACCATGGCGGTGCCCACGAGCCCGCCGCCGTCGAAGCGAAAGGCGCGGATGGGCCCGGCCTGCTCCCAGGTGGGCATCTGGCGCAGCCGCACTAGGATGTCCAGCGTGGCCAGCCCCAGCCCCACGATCTGCAACCCCTTTGTCATGGGCGGGGCCTCATTCCACCACGACCGGCTTGATGTTCAAGAACTGGCAGGCCAGCTCCAGCGCCTTGGCCTGGTCGCCGTGGATCATGCTGGCGTGGTGGATAAAGCCCTCCTCCACCAGCGTGCGGTAGAGCCGCTCGTGGTCGCGCACCTGCACCCAGGACCAGGTCCCCGCCAGCTTGTCGTCGCTGGGGATGATCTCGCCGCGGGCGATGAGCATCTTCCACTGGTCGTCGTATTCCGCCAGCCGGCAAAAGGTGACCGGCCCCGGCTTGAGCTGGAACTGGGCCAGCCCCGCCTGCTCCTCGCACGCGGGCACGGGCAGCTCGCCGGCCATGTCCTTGCGCGAGCGGAGCGCCGTCTGGCCGGGATCGCTGGCCAGGCAGGCGGGCGCGTTGCCGCAGTGCCAGGCCAGCAGCCAGTTGGGGTTCTCGCGGTGGCGGATGGTCCAATCGACGAAATGGGGCAGCGTGGCGCCCAGCGCCGCGCGGTGGTTGACCAGCATGGCCAGCGCGCCCAGCACGTCGGTCTCGCAGGCGGTGAGCAGCCCCTGGCCCGTCAGCCGCCCATAGATGTTGCAGACCGAGATCCCCCACATCCGCTGGACGGTGGACCAGCACTGCATGGCCATGGCGGAGAGGCGATTGTTCCGGTAGAACTCGGCCAGCGCCAGCTCGAGCTTGGCCGCCTTGAGCAGGTAGGTCTCTCCGACGGTCACCGTGGCAGTGCTCCCGCGGATATCGGCGATGATCCCCTGCACGCGGGGGTCGTCGTCGGCGTAGCCCTGCGCGTTCAGCACCATGTCCGCCACGTTGGCGACCAGCACGTTCTGCTGGAAGGCGCGGACCAGCGCCACCTCGTCATAGGCCACCGTCTCGAAGGTGTGCGCGCGCACGCCCACCTGGCCCAGCCGCGCCCCCTTGATCCCCGCCACCACCGCCACGGCCCGCGCGAAATCCTGCGCCTCCGCGGCAAAGGCCGGCTCGTCGGGGAAAAGCACGCCGGCGAAGCGGAAGGGGAGCTTGCGCCGGTACAGGGCCGAGGCGATGGAGAGCGTCCCGCAATACGAGTCCGAGACGCGGGTCAGCCCGGGGTCGTCCAGCGCCGGGGGCTCTTTGGTGGCGCAGAGCAGCACCGGCACGCGCAGCCGCTCGGCGATCTTGGCCGCGGAGCGCTCGTCGCCAAAGTCCAGGGGCACGATGACCAACCCCTGCACGCCCTGGCGCTGGAAAAAGGCGGCCACGGCCTCGGCCTCGTCCAGCGTGTGCACCATGCCATGGGGCGTCGCGCCCCGCTCGGCGTCGATCACCGTCTCGCTGGAGGAGACGCGCGGCGCCACCACCTCGATCCCCGCCACCCCGGCCAGGGCGGCCAGGCTGTCGTCCAGCATCTTTTGCCCCCAGGCGGTATAACGGTTGCGGTAGGAGGGGACCAGACCGATCTTGACCTGCACAGGTGTCATGCCATGCTCCTTGGTGTGTGTGGCGTCTAGGTTGCCTGGGGCGTGTCCAGGTGCGTGGGCACGCCTTCCTCGGCAAAGATGCGATCGATCTCGGCCAGGTCGCCGGCGGAGAGCTTCCAATCCGCGGCGGCGACGTTCTCGCGCAGCTCGCGCTCGTTGCGCATTCCCACCAGCGCCACCGACACGGCGGGCTGGCGCAGCACCCAGGCGATGGCGAGCTGGGCCATGGACTTGCCATACCCCGCGGCCAGTTGCTTCATCCGTTCCACGGCGGCCAGCTCCTTGAGGAAGGGCTCGCGCTCAAAGAGCGGCAAGCCAAAGGCGCGGCCCTTGCTCCGCCAGTCCCAATCGAGAAAGGTGGTCTGCGGCGTCATGGCGCCGGTCAGCAGGCCGTAACAGAGCGTGCCATAGGCCATAAAGCCGACCTGGCGCTCCAGGCAATAGGGCAGCACCTGCGCCTCCATCCGCCGGTCGAACAGGTTATAGCCCACCTGGTTGGCGGCCAGGTGTCCGCGCCGCTCGCATGCGTCCATCATCTCGGGGGTGAAATTGGAGACGCCATAGTGGCGGATCTTGCCCGCCTGTTTCAGTTCCTCCAGCGCGCCGATGCTCTCGCCGTAGGGCGTGTTCTTGTCCGGCCAGTGGATCAACAGCAGGTCGATCCAGTCGGTGCCCAGCCGCCGCAGGCAGCCCTCGGCGCGGGCCAGGATGTGCTCTCGCTTCGAGTTGCGCCCCGTATTCTTGCCCTCGGGGCTGTATTGAAAGCCCACCTTGGTGACCAGCACGATTTCCTTGCGCCGCGCCCCCAGCGCCTTGCCCAGCAGCTCCTCCGAGTGGAACGGCCCATAGACCTCGGCGGTGTCAAAGAGGGTGATCCCCGCGTCGATGGCCGCGTTGACGGCGGCGCTGGCCTCCTTGACGTCGATCTCGCCGTATTGGGTCGTGCTCATCTCCCAGGTGCCAAAGCCGATGGCCGAGCAGGCCAGGTCGCTATCTCCCATCCGTCGCGTTTCCATCCCGTCCTCCTTGTGGCCGGTGCATCAGTAGCGCGATACTTCCAACCCCTGGTCGTCCACGATCATGTTGGCGCTGGCGCGAAACCGCGCGGAATCGCGCACATAGGCCAGATAATTCGCCATGGAGCGCGCCGAGTTCACCGAGTTGTGGGCCAGCACCAGGCTCCCCGGGCGCAGGGCGGGCAGTCCCGCTTGCAGCAGGTCGAGATAGATGGATTTGGCCGAGCCCCGGGGCCCGTCCGCGTCCAGGTAGAGCAGGTCGATGGTCCCCTGATAGCCGCGCAGCCAAGCCAGCCCATCCTCCCCGAGAACCTCGGCCACGCCCGCGCTCCCTTCCATGGCGGCGACGTTGCGCCGCGCGCGGTCGGCCTCGGCGGGGCGAATCTCCAGCCCCACCAGGCGTTGGGCCTGGTAGACGGCGCCCGGCCCGATGGCCGCGCCGGCGTTCGAGATGTACGTGTTGCCGCAAAAGATGCCCACTGCGACCATCACCTGCGGCTGGGCGATGGCGTTGATGGCATAGATCAGGCGCTGCATGCGGTGGCTGATGGCCGTCCACGGGATCTCGAAGCGCTCGCGCACCGCCGCGCGGTGGGCCAGCAGCTTGGCGTGGTCATACTGGCCGTGCGGCAGGATGCCCGCCTGCACCAGCAGCGCCAATCCGGCGTCCACCACCGCGATCTCGGCGGCCAGCGGCTCCGCCTCGCGGTGAGGGTCGTACCAGTTCATCTTGTAGTCGCGCCAATTGGGCGCTTCATAGACGTGCGACATGGGCTCTACCTGGCGAAGGAGGGTCGGTAGGCCACGGCATGCTGGTACATCGCCAGCACGTTCTCCAGCGGCACGTCGGGCTGGAGATTGTGCACCGCGCCGACGATATAGCCGCCGCCGGCGCCCAGTTCCTCGATCCGTCGCTCCACCTCGGCCTTGACGTCAGCCACGCTGCCATAGGGCAGGACGTATTGGGTGTCGATGGCGCCCCAGAACGAGAGGTGGTTGCCGTAGCGGGCCTTGAGCGCCCGCGGGTCCATCCCCGCCGCCGTCACTTGCACCGGGTGCAGGATGTCCACGCCCATGTCCACCAGGTCGTCGAGGATGGCGGCCACCGAGCCGCAGGTGTGGAAAAAGACCTTGGCCGGGGAGAGGTCGTGCAAGAGCTGAAAGTAGCGCGCATGGCGCGGCTTGAGCAGCTCGCGATAGACCTCGGGCCGCATCATCAGGCCCTGCTGCACGCCCAGGTCGTCCGAGGCCATGATGACGTCCACCTCGCCATCCACCGCCTCCAAGAGGTTGCGGCAGATGCCCAGGCTGACCTCCACCGCGGCGTCGAACAGGGCGGCGGCGATCCGCTTGTTGGCGGCTAGGTCGATGAACCAATCCTCAAAGCCGCGCAGGTATTGGGTGCTGTGCACAAAGGCGCTCTGCACGTTGAGCACCGAGGCGTACCCCGCCGCGTGGATGGCCTTGGCTCGCTCCTTGAGGCCCCGGCGGCGGATGGGCGCGTCGGGTTCGGGCCAGGGATAGCGGGCGATGTCTTGCACGGTGATCTCGCCGGATAGCGGCGAGCTGACCAGGTCGTAATAGTGCGAGCCGGCGGGCCGGATGCGCTCGATGCCCCATTCGTCGCGGTAGCCGTTTTCCCCGATCAGGGTGTCCGGCGGCGCGCTGGGAAAGATGCCGCGCAGGTCCACGTCCAGCGCCTGCAGGATCGCCTCGTTCACGTCCACGATGCGCATCATGCGGCTGGTCAGGCGGTTCTCCTCCTGGACGCCGAAATGCGCCTTGAGCCGCTCATAGCCCTCGACCACGATGCTGGAATCCCGCGTCGCCCCCAGGTCGATGGGCACGCGGTCCGGTTGCTGGTGCGCCAGCGTGGCCAGCACCCGCTGGCGGTGGGTCATCTGCGCCATGTTTTCGCTCCTTCCCTCACGTATGCCCTAATGCTTCTCCAACTGGTCCAGCGGCGGCTGCAGGTCGGGCGGCAGCGGCGACTGGTAGGTGAGCCCCTTCATCCGCGCCTGCCAGTCCTCCCGCACCTTGGCCAACTGCTCCGGCTGGGCCAGCAAGTCCAGCGCGGTGGCGGCCATCACCTTGGCGGCGTAGAGGGTGGACTTGTGCGCGATGCTCGTCCCGCTCACCGCGGTGTGCTGCCAGGAGTGGCCGGGGCAGCCCACCACAAAGGCGGCGGTGCTGAACTCGATGGTCGGGGCGTTCCAGGAGACGTCGGCGACGTCGCTAGAGCCTCCGGAGCCGCTGCGCCCCTCGCCATAGGGGTCATAGATGCGCGTGTTCAGGTCCACGTCCAGCAGCTCCAGGGCGCCGGGGAGCAGGCTCTTGCGCAGGCCGCTGCGCTTTTGCTCCTTGGCAACGCTGGCGCCCAATTCCTTGGCGAAGGCCAGCTCCTCGGCGGTATAGGCCGGCGCGCTGATCTCGCGCATGTTGGCCACCACCCGCTCGGCCAGCGGGCGGTTGGGGATGGTGTTGTGCACGCCGGTGAGGAAGCGCACCTTGTGCGTGGTGCCGGCCATCAGGTCGGCGCCGTCGGCGATGCGCAGCATCCAGGCGTAATAGCGGTCCACCAGGTCGCGCTCCGGCGCGCGGACGTAATACCAGCTCCGGGCGTAGGCGGGGACGATGTTGGGCTCGTGGCCGCCCTCCTCGATCACATAGTGCATCCGCGCCTCTTGGACCACGTGCTCGCGCATATAGTTGACGCCGACGTTCATCAGCTCCACGGCATCCAGCGCGCTGATCCCTTGCTCCGGCGAGCCGCCGGCGTGGCTGGCCTTGCCGAAGAACTCGAACTTGGCCGAGTTCATGGCGTGGCTGCTGGTGAGCGAGGCGGCGTTGGCCCCGCCGGGGTGATGGCCGAGGCAGGCATCCAGCCCGTCAAAATAGCCGTCGCGGATCATAAAGACCTTGCCCACGAGGGTCTCCTCCGCCGGGCAGCCAAAGCACTTGACCGTCCCGCCGCAGACCCCGGCGTCCAGCGCCGCCTTGACCGCCAGCGCCGCGCCCAGGCCGCTGGCCGCGTAGCTGCAATGGCCGCAGCCGTGCCCCGCGCCGCCCTCCACCACCGGATCGCGGTAGGGGACCGCCTTTTGCGACAGCCCCGGCAGCGCGTCCAGCTCGGCGAGGATGCCGATGGTCGGCGCGCCGGAGCCGTAGGTCGCCACAAAGGCCGAGGGCATCCCCGCGACGCCACGCTCCACGGCGAACCCTTGCTCCTCCAGGATATCCGCCAGCAGCTTGCCGGTCCGGAGCTCTTGCAGCCCCACCTCGGCCCACTCCCAGATGCGCTGATGCGCGTCGATGAGCAGCGCCGCGTGCTCGTCCACCCACTCGTTCGCGACTCGATAGGCCATGCCCTTTTCCTCTCTATCCTACCTTGCTTTCCTCTGTGCTCTCTGTGTCTCGGCGGTGGGTTGTCTCCTACTTGCCGGACATGCCTAGCTCGGCCAGCACCTGCTCCTCGACGAACTTGGCCGCCGAGTCCTGCAACTGCGCCGTCAACCCGCCATCCACCACCAGCGCGTGGCCGGTGATGAACGACGACTCGTCCGAGGCCAAAAAGAGCGCCGCATAGGCGGCCTCGCGCATGGTCCCCGGGCGGCCCAGCGGGTAGGTGTACTTTTGGCGCCGCTCCTCGTCGGGGCGCGCCTCCAGGAACTCGACCTTTTTCTCGGTGACGATGCGCCCGGGGCAGATGGCATTGACGCGGACGCCAAGACGGCCATAGTCCACCGCCATCTGGCGGGTGAGGTTAACGAGCGCCGCCTTGAAGGTGTTATAGGGCGCGTTGCCGCGGCTCGCCAGCAGCCCCTGCACCGATGACACGTTGATGATGGACCCGCCGCCCTGCGCGATCATGTGCGGGAGCGCCGCCTTGCTGGCCAGGATCGGCGCCTTGAGCATGATGGCCCACTGCCGATCCCAATCGGCCTCGGACATGTCCAGCACGCCGGCGCCGTGGCCCGAATAGGCGTTGTTCATCAGGATATCGACGCGGCCATAGGTCGCCACGGCGAACTGGGCCAGGCCCGCGGTGATGGCGCTCTCGCTGATATCGCCCTGGAAGAAGGCGGCCTGCCCGCCCCGGGCGACGATCCCCGCCACGACCTCCTGGCCCGCCTGCTCCCGCCGCCCGTGGATGATCACCCGGGCGCCTTCCTCGGCAAAGAGCTCGGCGCTGGCGCGCCCGATGCCCGCCGTGGAGCCGGTGACCACCGCCACTTTGCCTGCCAATCGGTTGCTCATCGAACCCTCCTAGAAGCCGCGCTGCTTGTCGATCTGGTTGCGCAGGGGGAACTCGCCGCGCAGGAAGCGCCCCACGTTATCGGCAAAGATCTCGCGGATGTACTGGCCCTCGAACTGGCTCCCCCCGGCGATGTGCGGGGTGATCAGGACGTTCTCTAGGCCCCAGAGGGGGCTATCGGCGGGCAGCGGCTCGTGGTCCACCACGTCCAGCCCGGCCCCGGCCAGCTTGCCTTCGCGCAGCGCCTGGGCCAGCGCGGCCTCGTCGATGACGCCGCCGCGCGAGATGCCCACCAGCAGGGCGGTGGGCTTGGTCAGCGCGAACTGGGGCGCGCCGATCATGCCGATGGTCAGCGGCGTGCGCGGCACGGTGACCACGATATAGTCCGACTCGCGCAGCAGCGCCTCCAGGCCATCCAGCCCAGCCAGCCGCTCGACATAAGCGGGCTTGTCGCCGGGGAGCATGTCGACGGCGAGGATGCGCGTGTCAAAGACCTGGACGCGC
>JAAYEA010000231.1 GCA_012689325.1 Chloroflexota bacterium | reverse complement strand
GCCCCCTGGATCAAGGATCCCAAGGCGGGCGTCGAGCTGGCCAAGGAAAAGTGGACGGGCAAGGTGCTGGAGATCACGTTGGGCGCCACGGCGGCCCAGGGTGGCACCCGCACCAAGACGCTGACCCTGGGCGGGCATGACACGCTGTCCTACCTGTTCTATGAGGGCAAGATGCCCCATCGCCCGGCGGTGGCCATCGAGATCGCCGACAAAAAGCCGGAGGACTGGTCGCCGCTGCTGATGGAGGCCTGGGGCGAAGCGCTGAACGATCCGGGGACGTGGGCCAAGGCCGCGGAGGCCAAGGGCGCCTCGGCCATCGTGCTGCAGCTCAGCGCCACCCTGGCCGATGGGCAGCCCAATACGGCCGCCAATGCCCGCGCCGTCGTGCGCAAGGTGCTGGGCGCCACCGGGCTCCCGCTGATCGTCTACGGCCCCGGCCAGACCGAGCTGGATAACGAGCTGCTGGTGGCCGTCGCGGAGGAGGGCAAAGGCGAGCGCCTGGTCTTGGGCAAGTGCGAGGAAAAGAACTATCGCACCATCGTCGCCGCCGCCCTGGCCAACGATCACCTGGTGATCGCCAGCACGGCCATGGATGTCAACCTGGCCAAGCAGTTGAACATCCTGATCAGCGACATGGGCATCCCGCTGGATCGCATCGTCATGGACCCAACCTGCGCGGCGGTGGGCTATGGCCTGGAATACGGCTACTCGGTGATGGAGCGGCTGCGCGTGGCCGCGCTCACCGGCGACAAGATGACCCAACTCCCCATGATCGTCACCGTCGGCTATGAAGCCTGGCGACAGAAGGAGAACAAGGTTGGCGAGGGCGTGCCGGCCGCCTGGGGCGATTGGAAAGAGCGCGCCATCAACTGGGAGACCGTCACCGCGTCCGCGCTCGTCGAATCGGCGGCGGACCTGATCGCGCTGCGGCACCCCACTGCGGTGAGCCGCGTGCAAGCGATGATCGACCAACTCGTGGCCGGGCAGAACCAAGGAGGTTAGAAGCGACATGGCTCTTTCAGGACTAGAGATCTACAAGCTGCTCCCGCGCACCAACTGCAAAGAGTGTGGCTATCCGACCTGCCTGGCCTTTGCCATGAAGCTGGCGGCCAAACAAGCCGAGCTGTCGGCCTGCCCATACGTCTCGGAGGATTCCAAGGCCAAGTTGGAGGCTGCCTCGCAGCCTCCGATCCGGCTAATCTCGCTGGGCGCCGATGGGCACGAGGTCAAGGTGGGCAACGAGACGGTCATGTTCCGCCACGAGAAGCGCTTTTTCAACAAGCCGGGCCTCTTTGTGCGGCTTCGCGATGATCTGCCCTTGGATCAGCTCAAGGCGCAGGCGAAAGCAATCGCCGACTATACGGTGGAATACGTGGGCATGCATCTCGCCGTGGATGGGCTGGCCATCGAGGCCACGGGAGACGGTCCCAAGTTCGCCGGCGCCGTGCAAGCGGTGCTAGAGACCGCCACTCGCCCGCTCATCCTCATCGCCGGCGATCCCGCGGTGATGGCCGAGGGCGTCAAGGCGGCCACGGCCGCCAAGGTCACCCCGCTGCTCTATGCGGCGACGGCGGATAACTGGGAGGCCTATGCCAAGGTGGCCAAGGAAGCCAAGGCTCCCCTGGCCATCCGCGAGGAATACCTGGACGTCCTCATCGACCTTTCCAACAAGGTCAAGGCGGCGGGGGTCGAGGATATCGTGCTGGATCACGGCGCGCGCGACCTGGCGGTTTCGCTGGCCAAGCAGACGCAACTGCGCCGCCTGGCGCTCAAGAACAACCTGCGCGCCGTGGGCTACCCGATGATCAGCTTCCCCGGTGAGTCCGTGGACGACGAGGGCCTGGAGGCCATGGCGGCGGCGCAAGCCATCGCCAAGTATGCCGGGCTCGTGGTGCTGGATCGCTTCAGCCCGGCAACGATCTACCCGCTGCTGGCGCTGCGCGAGAACCTCTACACCGACCCGCAGACGCCCATCCAGGTGCAGCCGGGGCTGTACGAGATCGGCAAGCCGACGGCGGATTCGCCGGCGTATATCACCACCAACTTTAGCATCACCTACTTTGCCGTCGCCAACGAGATCTCGGGCAGCGGCGTGCCGGGCTGGCTGCTGGTGGCCGATGCGGAGGGCATGAGCGTGCTCACGGCGTGGGCCGCGGGCAAGTTCGACGCCGAGCGCATCGCCAAGGCGGTCAAAACCAGCGGCATCGCGGACAAGATCAAGCACCGCAAGCTGGTCATCCCCGGCCACGTCTCGATCCTGCTAGGCGAGATCGAGGAGGAATTGCCGGGCTGGAAGATCATGGTCGGCCCGCGCGAGGCGGTGGATATCCCGCGTTATATCAAAGTCTGGGAAACGTTGTAGAATAGGGCAAGGGTCGCGTACCCCGGCGGCCACGTCGGGGTACGCCCTGGTATCCGTGCCGCCCCGCCGGAGGACTGGCGGGGTGGCGACCTGAACGGGGGCTGGTTATCGCCACGTACACGATTCGTTTCGAGCCTCAAGATCGCACCGTCCAGGTGTCCGAGGGCACGCTCATCGCGGATGCGGCGCAGGCCGCCGGCATCGAGTTGGGGCTGCCTTGCGGCGGGCAAGGTCGCTGCGGCCGCTGCACGGTGATCGTGCGCGAGGGCAGCGTGGACCGCCCGCCCAACCGCCGCTTTTCGGCGGAGGACCTGGCGGCGGGCTATGCGCTGGCCTGCCAGGCGACCGTCAAGAGCGACGCCACCATCTATGTTCCGCCGCAAAAGATCGAGCGCAAGCTGCAGACGGACAAGACGGCGCGCAAGGTCGAGGTGCCTTTCGGCTATGACGCGCAGCTCAGCCAGCCCCTGCGCAAGTACGTGGTGACGATGAAAGAGCCCTCGCTGGACGATCAGACCGACGACTGGTCCCGGCTAAGGCGCGAGCTGGCCAAGCAGTACCAGGTCGAAGGGCTGGTGGCCGAGCTGCCGGTGTTGCGCCGGCTGCAGTCGGCGCTGCGCGAGGGCGAGTGGACCGTGACCGCCGTGGTGGAGCTGGATCGCTGGGACGCCCCGGCAGGGCCGCCGCGGCTGGTGGACGTGCTCCCTGGCGAGCACCTGGAAGCGCTCTGGGGCGTAGCCATCGACATCGGCACCACCACCAACGTGGTCTGGCTGGTGGACCTCCATACCGGCGAGGTCCAGGCCATGGCCGCCGAGTATAATGGGCAGATCGCCCGGGGCGAGGACGTGATCTCGCGCATCATCTATGCCTCCAGGGGCAAGGGCGAGGAGAAAGGCAAGGGCCTGGTCGAGCTACAAGGACTGGTGGTGGGTACGCTGAACCGCCTGTTGGACCAGGTGGCGGCCCAAGCGGGCATCGCGCCGCAAGAGATCTATCGCGCCGTGGTAGCGGCCAACTCGACCATGATGCACCTCTTTGCGGGGCTGCAACCCGAGCCGATCCGGCTGGTGCCCTTTGTGCCCACGATCAACCACCTGCCGACGCTGCGCGCCGCCGCGCTGGGGCTGAACCTCTGTCCCGACGCCACGGTGGATTCGCTGCCGGGGGTGGCCAGCTATGTGGGCGCGGACATCACGGCCGGCGTGCTTAGCTCGGGATTGCACGAGACCGACAAGCTGACGCTCTTTATCGACGTGGGCACCAACGGCGAGATCGTCATGGGCGATTGCACCTGGCTGGTCACCTGCGCCTGCTCGGCCGGCCCGGCCTTTGAAGGCGCGGGCGTGCTGCATGGCATGCGCGCCACGCAGGGCGCCATCGAGGAAGTGTGGATCGACCCGCATACCTACGAGCCAACCATCAAGGTGATCGGCCCGGAGGGCGAAAAGGCGCGCGGCCTCTGCGGCAGCGGCCTCATCGGCATCATGGCCGAGCTGCTCACCACCGGCATCGTGGACAAAAGCGGCAATATCCACACCAACCTGCCCACGCCGCGCGCCCGTCTGGGCGACCACGGCCCCGAGTACGTGGTGGTGTGGGCCGCCGATTCGGCCACGGGGCAGGATATCGCGATCACCGATGTGGACCTGGATAACCTGATGCGCGCCAAGGCGGCGATTTACGCCGGGTTCTCTGTGCTGGCGCGCAGTGTGGGCCTCACCATCGCGGACGTGGAGCAGGTCTTTATCGGCGGCGCGTTTGGGCAATACATCAATATCGAGAAGGCGATCCAGATCGGCCTGCTGCCCGACGCGCCCTGGGAGACCTTCCACTACCTGGGCAACACCTCGGTGCGCGGCGCCTACCTGGCGCTGCTTTCGCGCGAGGCGCGGGAACAGGTCACCAACGTGGCGAACATGATGACCTACCTGGAGCTTTCGGCGGACAACAGCTTTTTCGACGAATTCAACGCGGCCATGTTCCTGCCGCATACTGACGAATCCCTGTTCCCCACGGTGCAACAACGCCTGGAGGCGCAGGCGGGAGATTGAGATGACGACGACGATTGCCGTCGCGGGCAAGGGCGGCACGGGAAAAACAACGGTGGCGGGTCTGCTGATCCGCTACCTGGCCGAAAAGCAGCGGGGCTCGATCCTGGCCATCGACGCCGATCCCTCCAGCAACCTGAACGCCGTGCTGGGGCTCGAACTGGAGAGCACCATCGGCGATATCCGCGAGGACATGCTGGACCAGGTCCAGACCAGCGCAGCAGCGGCGGGCTCCATGCCCGGCGGGATGAGCAAGCAGCAGTACCTCGACTACCAGATCCAGATGGCGCTGGTGGAGGGGGAT
>JAAYEA010000230.1 GCA_012689325.1 Chloroflexota bacterium | reverse complement strand
GGCATGACAAGCGAGCTGGAACGCGAATTGGCGCAACACCTGCACAAGCTGTCTGTCGAGATCGGTCCGCGGCCCGGCGGATCGCCGGCGAACCACGCCGCCATCGCCTACATCGCCCGGGCGATGCGGGAAGCCGGGCTGGCTGTCGAGGAGCAGCGCTTCGACTGCCCGGATTGGGCCGAGTTGGGGACCCATCTGGAGTTGGACGGTCGCGAGTGGCTGGCCGGGGCCAACGCCTATTCCCCGCCCTGTGACGTGACCGCGCCGCTGGTCCCGGCGGCCACCATCGCCGAGCTGGCCCGGGCAGACCTGGCCGGGCGGATCGGCGTGCTCTATGGCGACTTGACCCGGGAGCCCCTCTCGGCCAAGTCCTGGTTCCTCAAGAGCGAGCGGGACGACCAGATCATCAACCTCCTGGAGAGTAAGCGCCCCGCCGCGCTGATCACCGTGTTGGGACGGGACGGGCTGCTGCCCCGCCTGATCGAGGACGCCGAGTTCGTCATCCCCTCGGCCACCGTGCCGCCGGAAGTCGGGCTGGCGCTGCTCAGCCGGGCGGGGAGCGCGGGGCGGCTGCGCATCCAGACCCGGAGCGAGGCGGGGTGGAGCGCCAACGTGGTGGGGCGCCGCGCCGGGGCGGGCAAGATCGTGCTCTGCGCGCATTTCGATACCAAGATCGACACCCCCGGCGGGCTGGATAACGCCGGCGGCGTGGCGATTCTGCTGGCGCTGGCCTCGCGGCTGCGCAGCGAGCGGGCGCTCGAGCTCGTCGCCTTTGCCAATGAGGAGTACCTGCCCATCGGCGATGACGAGTACTTGCGGCGGATGGGGGAGGAGGGACTGCGCGAGGTGACGGCCTGCATCAACTTTGACGGGGCGGGCGGCGCGCTCAGCGCGAACAGCATCACGGCCATCGCCGCGCCGGAGGCGCTGGAGCGCCGGGTGCGCGAGCTGGCCGCGGCCTACCACGGGGTGGTCTGGGCCGAGCCCTGGCCGGAGAGCAACCACTCCACCTTTTCCTTCCGCGGCATCCCGGCCATCCCGTTCACCTCGGTGGGCCGCACCGACATCGCCCACCTGCGCAACGACACGGTCGAGATGGTCAGCGTCTCCCGGCTGGCCGAGGTGGTCGCCCTGACCCAGGAGGTCGTGGCGGCGCTATAGCGGCTCGATCCAGGACTCGGGGACGTCCAGGCCAAAACCGGGGGCGTCGCTGGGGGCCAGCCAGCCGTCCACGGGCACCGGGACGCCGGGGAGGCGCGGGGTCTCGTCCAGCGGGATGCCGGGGGCGGCGCCCACAAAGTACTCGCACCAGGGCGCGGCCGGGGCGGCGACGGAAAAGTGCTGCCCCGGCGCGGTGTTGCCGCCGCCGTGGAGCATCACGCTGACCCCGCCCGCCTCGGCCATGGCGCCGATCTTTTGGCAGACGCTCAGCCCGCCGCACCAGTGGATGTCGGGCTGGAGGATGTCGGCCACCTGGTGGCGGACGGCCCACTGGAAGGGGACGGCGGTGTACCAGTGCTCGCCGGTGGCGAGGCCCTGCCAGGGGAGCCGCTGCCGCAGCGCGATGTGCGCGTCCAGGTCCTCCGGGACCAGGCACTCTTCGATCCAGCGCAGGCGGTAGGGGCGCAGCGTCTCGGCCAGGCGGACGGTGTACTCGACGTCGAAGGCCATCCAGCAGTCGAGCATCAGGTCGGCCTGCTCGCCGACGCGCGCCCGCGCCTGGGCGACGAATTCCTCGTTCTTGCGGATGCCGTCCAGCCCGTCGGCGGGGCCGTAGGGGCAGGCGAGCTTGAAGGCGGTGAAGCCCAGTTCGCGGTACCAGTCCACGTCGTTGCCGGTGGCGTAGCAGCGGACGCGCTCCTTGTGCGCGCCGCCCAGCAGCTTGTACACCGGCTGGCCGAGCAGCTTGCCCTTGAGGTCCCAGAGCGCCAGGTCCAGCGCGCTGATGGCGTAGGAGGCCAGGCCGGTGGAGCCGTAGGGCTTGGTGAGGCGGAACATCATGTCGGCGAGCTTGTCCAGGGCCAAGGCGTCCTCGCCGACCAGGTGCGGCGCGAGGTGCTCCACCACCGCCGCGCAGGGCTCCAGCGGCCAGAGCATCCCCAGTCCCCAGGTCCCGTCCTCGGCGGTGGCTTTGACATACGCGCTGGACCATTGGGGCCGCCAGAGGTTGCGGTGGCGCTTGACCTTGGGAAAGCGCGACATGGGGTTGGCGACCTCGGCCTCGGTGTACCACCCCTCGCGCCAGGCGGCGGTCCGTTCCTCGCGCGCCGGCTGGTTGATGCGGACGATGGAAATGTCGGTGATGTTCATGGCACTCGCTCCCTCGGAAAGTGGGACGCAGATGCGGACGGATCGCACGGATCAGGAGATCAGAGCCATTCATATAGTCACTGCGGCTCTGGCCTCACCTCGGTGCATCATAGCCACAGTGGCTCAGCGCGCAAATGCCGCACCGCGACTTGTCTCGTTGCTCCGCCCCCCTCCTGCAACCTGCAACTCGTCCTCCCTTGTGGACAAGAAACCCGTTTCCGCGTAGAATCCGCACGGTGCAATTTGCGCAAGCGAGGGGGACGGATGGCCGAGGAAGGGACGCAGGGCGGGGGGAACGCGCTCAACATGGAGCCGCTGATGCCGCCGCGCAGGCCGGGGATCCGCTGGCCGCGGGTGCTGGGCAAGGTGGCGGCAGCCCTGGCGCGCCCGCCCGAAACGGACGTGGTGGGCCGCAACCTGTGGGACCTGCGGACCATGCTCATTTGGGCGGGGGTGATCAGCTCGGCGGCCTCGTTCAACGGCAACTTTGCCGTGCGCCTGGGCGCCTCCAACCAGCTCATCGGCCTGATGTCCTCCCTGCCGGCGCTGATCGTGGTGATCACCACGCTCCCCGCCGCGCGGTTCATCGAGAGCCGACGCCACCGCCTCCCCTGGGTGGCGGGGAGCATCTTTTTGCACCGCCTGGCCTACCTCTTTATCGCGCTGATGCCCTTTTTCGTGCGGCGTTACCAGGCCGAGGTTTTCGTGGGGCTGATCCTCTACAGCAACCTGGTGCTGGCGACGTTCAACGCGGGTTGGGATAGCGTGCTGGCGGAGACGATCCCGGAGCGGCGGCGGGCCAGCATCATGGCCCAGCGCAACATGATCCTCAGCGCCGCGGTGATCGTGGCGGTGCCGCTGATGGGCCGCTTGCTGGACGCCATCGTCTTTCCCTATGGCTACCAAATCGTCTATGGCATCGGCTGGCTCTTTTCCTGCGCCGGCACCTGGCAGATCTGGAAGCTGCGGGTCCCCGAGTCGCCGGTGCGGGAGCGGAGCAAGGAGCGACGCCAGCGGGTGACCCTGGCGCAGGCGCGCGAGCTGCTGGCGGCCAACGACAATTACGTGCGGATGGTGCTCAACACGCTGCTGCTGGACCTGGGGGCGTGGCTGGTGTCGCCGCTGTACATCATCTATTACCTGAAGCACCTGGGCGCCACCGACGCCTGGGTGGGCACGATCACCGCCGTGGCCAACCTCAGCGCCATCGGCGGCTATTACCTCTGGCAAAAGATCATCGCGCGCCTGGGCGAGAACAAGGTGCTGCGCTGGATGGCGCCGGCCTGCGGCTTTTTCCCGCTCTGGGTGGCGGCCTGGCAGGCCCTGCCGCCGATCATGGTCGCCGCGGTGATCAACAACCTGCTCATGCCCGGGATCAGCCTCAGCCACTATAACCTGCTGATCAAGGTCTGCCCGTCGGAGCGGCTCCCCAGCTATATCAGCATCTATTCAGTGATCATGAACATCGGTGCGTTCGTCATGCCGCTGTTGGGCGTGGCCCTGGCCGACCGGCTGGGCATCCTGCCGGTGATCGTGATCGGCGGGCTGATGCGTCTCTTTGGGGCGCTGGGCTTTTCGCTGCGGCCGGCGCGCGCGCCCGATAGCCTGGGCCTCGTCCCGGGCAAGTGAGCCGGGCTACGCGCGGCGGTAGCGGTTGCCGGAGCAGAAGGGCTCCTGAGAGCTGGAGCCGGGGACCACGGCGAACATCTCGGCGGCGCGGCTCAGCTCGTTGTTCATCAGCGTGACGTCCCGCGTGGCCTCGTCCAGCCGCACAAAGGTTCCCGTGCCCCGCGGCGCCCAGCAGTCGTGGATGAAGGCGCCATGCACCGCGCGCAGCCAGATGGCGGGGGCGTCGGCGCCGGCCGCCTGTCGCCCGGAAAACCCATCCAGCTCCAGGTCGTTGACGTACTGGCAGCGCATGGCGCTGCCCCAGGCGGGCTTTTCCGGCGTCCCCCAGGCAAACCGCACGCTGCGGAGCGTCAGGCCGGTGACGTAGCGGCAAAAGAGGTCATAGGGCGCGCGGTGGTGGCCCCAGACGGGGAAGGGGAGGGGCGGCGCGGCGTGCAGCGGCTTGTCTGTGCGGCCGCGCATGGTGATGCGCACGTTGTCGAGGGTGATCCCCTCCAGCGGCTGGTTGGGCGCGCCGCTGATCAAGACCCCGCCATCGCCGGTGGCGGTGACGTTGGAGATGAGGACGTTGCGCACCGTGCCGGCCGGCCCATAGTCGGCGATGGTCTTGCCCTCCGCCGGGTGGATGGCGTCGTGGTCGATCCGCGGCCAGGCCCACAGATAGATCGGCACCCCGCCCTTGGGCAGGGTCATGGAGATGTTGTTCACGGTCCAGCCGTCGATGGAGCCGCCGTCGCGCATCCACAGGCCGATGCCGCAGCCCGCGTCCACGATGGTGCAGTTGGAAAACGAGATGTTGCGGAACTCGCCATGGGTCTCTGAGCCGATCTTGAGCGCCGTCTCGGAGGAGCGCAGCACGCAATTGGTGACGACGATATCGCGGCAGGCCCGCCGCCCGCCGGGGCGATTGGTGATCTTGATCACGATGCTATCGTCGCCGGTCTGCAGGTAGCAGTCCGAGATGCGCACGAAGGAGCAGCCGTCGGGGTCGATGCCGTCGGTGTTGGGGCCGTTCTCCTCGTACATGCCGTTGAGGATGGTGATCCCCCGGATGGCGACGCCGTCGCAGTCCACCGGGTGCAGCGTCCAGGCGGGGCTGTTGGTCAGCGTGACGTCCTCGATGAGCAGGTTATGGCAGCGCACGAACTGGACCATGCGTCCGGGGCGCCACTCGCCGACGCGCCAGCG
>JAAYEA010000229.1 GCA_012689325.1 Chloroflexota bacterium | reverse complement strand
TCCTGCCGGACCGCCGGGGCAAGCCGCTGGTCTTTTTACACGGGCGCGCCCGCGAGCGCGCCGAGCTGCTGGGCCTGACCGAATGGGCCGTCAGCCTGTCCCACCTGGCCGAGTTAGCCGTGGCCTCCGTGGTCGCGATGTAGAGAGGAAACCACATGGACGTGAAGGCCGATCTCAAGCGGGCCTGGCAGCAGAACCCGGCGCAGACCTTCCAGTTGATCGTGCGCCTGTCGGAAGAGGGTTCGGCGGACGCGCTCAAGGCCCAGGGGTGCCCGGTGCTGCGGCGCTGCAAGCTGATCAATGGCTATGTGATCCAGTGCACCGGGCAACAGGCCGCGGCGCTGGCCGAGGCGCCGTGGGTGACGGCCATCGAGCTGGATATGCCGGTGCAAGCGTGGCTTTGCCCCGACAAGACGGCTCCGGAGCCGTAATGGCCCGGGCTGGAAGGAGGGCGAGATGACCGACAAGATCACGCCAAGCCTGGCGGTCAAGCTGGACGCGGTCCCGCAAGAGCCGCTGCCCGTGATCGTGCGCTACCGGCCGGGCGTCGCTTTGGCCCAGGCTCTCACGGCGGGGGCGGCGCCGGAGCGGCGCCTCGGGTTGCTGAACGCCACTGCCTTGCGCGCCACCCCGGCGCAGATTCAGGCCCTCTCCGCCGCCGACATGGTCGAGCGCATCTGGGAGGACCTGCCGGTGCGCGCCTTCCTGGACACCTCCGTGCCGTATATCGGCGCGCCGTTCGTCTGGGAGTCGGGCTTTACCGGGCAAGGCGTCAAGGTGGCGATCTTGGACACGGGGCTGGACCCCACGCACCCCGATTTCCAGGGGCGGATCGTGAACGGCGCCGATTTCAGCGGCACCGGCGCGCGGGATCGCAACGGGCACGGCACCCATGTGGCGGGCATCGCCGCGGGGGCGGGCGCCACCTATCGCGGCGTGGCGCCTGGGGCCTCCATCTATGTGGTCAAGGTGCTGGGCGACGATGGCGGCGGCATGACCAGCCAGGTGATCGCGGGGCTGGAGTGGGCCCTGGAGCAGGGCGTGCAGGTCGCCAACCTCTCGCTGGGCAGCTCGCAGGCCAGCGACGGTACGGATGCCCTGTCGGCGGCCTGCGACGAGATGGCGCGCCGGGGCGTGGTGATCTGTGCGGCGGCGGGCAACGACGGCCCAGGCTCCCGCACCATCGGCTCCCCAGGCACCGCGCGCGGGGTGATCACGGTGGGCGCCTCCACAGAGTCCGGCAGCATCGTGAGCTTTTCCTCGCGGGGGCCGACGCTAGACGGCCGCGTCAAGCCCGATATCGTGTTGCCCGGCGACAAGATCGTCTCTTGCCGGGCCGCCAATACCAGCCTCGGCGCGCCGGTGGATGCGCTCTATACGGCCCTATCGGGGACCAGCATGGCGACGCCGCATGCCACGGGGGCCGTGGCTTTGCTCCTGCAGGCCTTTCCCGGCTTGACGCCCGCCCAGGTTCGCGAGCGCTTCATCCTGGGGGCCAGGGACCTGGGGTTGGAGCCGAACACGCAAGGCGCCGGCCGGCTGGATGTGGAGGCGGCCTACAAGGGCGAGCAGGCGCCGCCGGAGCCGCCCCAGCCGACCAAGCCCGGCTGCCTGCCCGCGCTATTGGCCCTTCTCAGTATGCGCCCCGCCCCTTGAGCACCGCGCCGATGGTGCGCCAAAGTATCTTGAGGTCCAGCAGCAGCGAATAGTGCTGGATGTAATAGAGGTCGTCCTCGGTGTGCAGGTGCATCGGCTTGTCGCTGCGGTCGTTGATCTGCCACCAGCCCGTCATGCCCTGCGGCACGCCGAAGCGCTGGCGCTGCCAGGGCTCGTACGTCGCCACCAGGAAGGGCATCTCCGGCCTCGGCCCCACCAGGCTCATCTCGCCCCGCAAGACGTTGATCAATTGAGGCAGCTCGTCGATGCTCCGCTTGCGCAGAAAGTGGCCGATGCGGGTGATGCGCGGGTCGTCGGGCCGCTTGTTGAAGACCTTTTGCCCGTTTTGCAGCTCCACCAGCATTTCCGCCTGCAGCTTGTCCGCGTCCTGGCGCATGGTGCGGAACTTGACCATGCGAAAGAGCTTGCCCCCCTCGCCGACCCGTTCCTGCCGGTAAAAGATCGGCCCCTTGGAGTCCAGCTTGATCAAGATGGCCGTGACCAGCATCACGGGTGAGATCAGCACGAGCAAGATGCTGCCCGCGATGAGGTCCATCGCTCGCTTGGCCCAGCGATTGAGGCCGCGGATCACGGGCTCTTTGATGCCAATGAGGGGGATGCCTTCCACGTCCTCCAGGGTCGCGGAAAAGAGGGTGAGGGCGAAAAAGTCCGGCACGACCTTGATGTTCACCGGCAGCTCTTGCAGCGTGGCGACCAACGTCTTCATGACCTCGTAGGCCCACAGGGGCAGGGCGATGATCACCTCGTCGATGCCATTCTCCTGGATGACCTGCCGGGCCTTGTCCAGCGAGGCGAGGACCGGATAGCCATCCGGGGCCGTGCCGATCTTGGCCGGGTCATCATCCAGATAGCCAACGACATTCAACCCGATCCAGCTATCGTGGGACAGCCGATTGGCGAGGTCCTGGCCCACCTGGCCTGCGCCCACGATCAGGATGCGCCGCCCATTGCTCTGTGGGGGGGCCGTGGCCTTGTAGATGGCGCGGATCAGCCTCCGCCCGACGATCACCAGCACCAGGTCGATCAGATAGAAATAGCCGAGCAGCAGGCGCGAGAGGCCTCGATAGGTGAAGTAGAGCATCCCGGCCAGCACCAGCATGGAGGCCGTGATGGAGACCACGAGGTGCTGCGCCTCTTCGATGGGGTTGAGCAGCCGCCTGGGGCTATAGGCGGAGAGCCACAAAAAGATGATGGTCCAGGTGAGCAGGACCAGGCCATAGAGGGGCAGGCTGACCAGGCCAAGGGGCGTGAGCTCCTTGCCGAAGGGAAGGACGCTTCTGGCCCAGCCCGCCAGCGCTAGGCTCGCCGCGGTGGCGAGCATATCGGTGACGTAAAGTAACACGAGATAGCGCGTACTGGATCTCTCCAGCATACGTCAACCTCCAGCAGCAAGGGCCTTTTTCCCAGTTTATCACAAAACCCCGCGGGCGCCAACTGCAACCCCGTCGAGCACCCGATAGCACAACGCCTCGTACTCGTCGGCGACCCTATCCCACGTATAGTGTTCGCGGACCCGCGCAACGGCGCGCTCGCGACACTGGCTCGCCAGCTCGGGGTGCGCCAGCAGGTGGGCCAGCACCTCTTGCAAGGCATCGGCTCCCCGGCTGCCCGCGTAGGCGAGCCCGGCCTCGCCGATGGTCTCCAGGTTTTCCGGCGTGTCGTTGACCACCACGCAATTGCCAAAGGCCATGGCCTCCAGCAACGCCGGATGCGTCCCGCCGACCTCGGAGGTCTCCACGAAGGCATAGGCGTGGCTGGCGAGCTCCTGATAGCCGGCGCCGAAAAGATACCCCGTAAAGAGGATGTTGGGGCCGGCCTGGGCCTGCAGTTGAGCGATATAGCCCGCCGCGTAGGGCGCGTCGCCCACGATGACGCACTTGAGGTCGGTGTCCAGCCTGCCGAAAGCCTCCACCAGATGGTGGACGCAATTCTCCGGCACCAGGCGGCCCACGAAGAGGATGTACCGCCCCGGTTCGAGCCGATAGCGCGCCAGGTGCTCGCCCGGTTCGCGGCGCTCCACGTCGGCGCCGTAGGTGATATAGGTGGAGGCGGCCCGGTATCGTTCCTGATAGTACCTTTGCACGCTGCGCGAGTCGGTGACGATGGCATGGGGCCAGATCGTCGCCAGACGCTCGGCGAACTGGATATACCGTCGCGCCAAGGCCCCCCATTTGGTGCGCTTCCAATCCAGGCCATCGACGTTGAGGATCACCTTTTGCCCGGCGAGGCGCGGGATGCAAGAGACGAGGCTATTGCCGACGATGAACATGAGCGCCACGTCATCGCGGCGCAAGGCCGCATGAAGGCAAGAGAGAAAGGTGTGCACGATGGTGTCGAGATGCTTGCTGGGGATGGTGGGCAGGCGCACCAGCTCCATTCCCTTGTACTGGCGGTCCCGCAGCTTGATGTGGTGTGAGCGGCAATAGACCGTCACCTGATGCCCACGCTGCACCAGCCGGGCCCCCAGTTGCTCCACGCACGTCTCAAAGCCGCTATAGCTGGCGGGAATGCCACGGGTGCCCAACATGGCGATGCGAAGCTTTCTCTCCATGCTCGCTCTTTTTCCTTGTTGTCTATCCGGGCGCTGCTACGATGCCTCCGCCTGGGGCGCCATCATGTCCCAGGTGACGCCCTCCCGGCCGAGCGGCAGCGACGGTGGCCTATGGGCGTTCCGGTGGGGCGGCCTCGCTCGCCACTGCTCCGCGCCCGCCGGCCAGCCGGCGGGCGAACTGCCTGGCCAGGGCGAGGGCGGCGGGCGGGATGGCGCGGGTCGCTAGCAGGGCCAGGGCATAGACCGCCGCCAAGAGGGGCAAGAGCAGCCAGAGCCTCCAATCGCGCAGCGGGTAGGCCACCGCGCAAGCCGCCAGCGTGCAAAGGAGCGGCTTGCCCAGCACCTGGCCAAAGGGCACGGCCAGGACGCGCCGATGCACCAGGACGATGGTGATGGCGGTGGCCAGCAGCATGGAGGCCACGCTGGCCAGCGACGCGCCCGCGGCGCCATACCGGGGGATGAGGATCAGGTTCAGTGCGACATTGGCGACCATGCCCACTGCGGCGATCTGGATGTTGCGCCGCTCCTGGTTGCAGGCCACCAGCACCCGTGAGAGGGTGGCATAGGCGAAGGAAGGCAGGATGATCCAGCTCTGGATCTGCAGCACCAGGGCGGACTCGGCAAAGCTCTCGCCCAGCAAGAGGGGCATCAGTGGCTTGGCCAGCAACAAGGCCGCGAAGGGCAGCGGCAGCAGGACGATGGTCAGCAAACGCAGCAGCTCGATGGTGAGCGCGCGGAACCGATCCGGGGCGGTGGCGAAAAGCGAGGCCATGTTGGGAAAAACCGAATTGAGCAGGGCGGGCCGGATCAAAAACACCGTCTGCACCAGGGTGGAGGCCGCCGTATAGAGCCCCGCCTGCTCGGCATCGGTCAGCTTGCGGATCATCACGATGTCCAGTTGGGTCCCGACGCCTACCAGCAGCACGCCCATGAGCAGGAACGTCCCCACCTCGTGCGCCATCTCGGTCACATAGGCAAGCTGCGGGCGGAACCGCACCGGCGCCAGGAAGCGGTTGATCACATAGAGATAGGCCGGGATGGTGACCCATTGCGTGATGACCAGCACCACCAGGATGGCGGTGATGCCGCCGCCGCGCCAGAGGAGCAGCACGGTCAGCGCCACCCGAAAGGCCGCGCCAGCCAGGCTGACCAGCGAGATGTACTGCATGCTCTCCATCCCGCTGATGACCGCCTCCGCCACGCGGCGCCAGACGCTGGGCAGCAGGGCCAGGCTCACCAGATAGATGCCCAAGGTGATGTGTGGGGGGTAGGCGATCAACGTGGCCGAGGCGTTCATGATCACCAGCAGCCCCAGCCCAATGGCCAGCCCCGCAAAGCCATAGTTCATCAGCAGGACGCTGATCTCTTGCCGATCGGCGGTGGTGGCCACGCGGCGCATCACCAACTGGGTCAGGCCATAGTGCCCCAGGTTCTGAAAGATGGTCAGGTAGACGACGATGGTCTTGTAATCGCCGACAAAGCTGGGGCCGAGGGAGCGGGCCATCAAGAAAAAGAGAACCAGCTCGGCCAGCCGGTCCGAGATGGTGGTGAGGGTCAGGAAGAACGAGTTCCTGATGATGCGCGACGCCAGGTTCATCGCCGCCGATCCGGTTCAGTCCACATAGCCGAGGCCTCGCAGTCGTGACATGAGCTCCTATCGCCAAGCTCGTTGCCCCACCCGTTGATCAGTGGGGTATTGTAGCATATCCCCGGCGGGCCCACAAATCCGCGCGGCCAGACCGG
>JAAYEA010000228.1 GCA_012689325.1 Chloroflexota bacterium | reverse complement strand
GAACGTGACCGCCGCGTCCGGGGGCGGCAGGAAGGTCACCGTGGCGTCCTGCAGCCCCGTGACCCGCAGCGTCAGCTCGCCATACCCCGGCACGCGCGCCCCCGTATCGCAGCCGATCACCCCGCTCTCCTGCTGCACCAGCACGCGGCACTCCTGGTGCGTCGCCCGGGCCAGCGGGTAGCGCGAGGCGCCCCCCTCCAGCCGGGCATACGTCGCGTGAAAGATCGGCGCGCCCTCGGGAAGCCGCAGCCTGACCGAGCCCACCGGCGCCGCCGCATAGCCGGAGAGGAACCAGGCGCCGTCGTGCCGGGAAAAGAGCATCATCGCCGCGTTCTGCCCGGCGGCGGCGCTCGGCGCCTCGCAATCCACCGCGATGAGGTAGCCGAACCGCGCCAGCATCTCGCAGACGAGCTTGCCCGCGTCATAGTAGCGCGCCTCTCGCGGCTTGGGCTTGAGCGCGAGCTGCGAGGTGTCGGGCCGCGTCTCGAAGGGGTTCGTCCCGCGGACCCAGCAAAGCTGCGCGCCGCCCGGGACGCGCGCCGAGACGCAATAGGCGCGCTCGCCGCCCGCCGCCGAGGCGGCATAGAGCAGGGCGGCGCCATTTCCGGCGCCGCCGACGAACCGCGCCGCCAGCCCGCCCGCCGAGGCGATGGGGTCATGGATCATCTCGCCGACCTTATGGCCATCCGCGCCCTTGAGCGCGACCGCCCCCTCCAGCGGCGCGTCCAGCGCGAGGCCGAGCAGCTCTCTGACCGATGGGTGCAGCGACGCCGCCGGGCCGTAGAGGATCGCTGGGACGTCTCTTCCAAGCCAGGAGAGGAGCCGCGCGGCGTCCTCGGCGCTGCGGGCGGCGGCGGTGGGCAGGAACGCCACCGTCTGCGGGGCGGCGCCCCGCTTGGACAGCAGGGCGTCGAACGCCTCCGGCGTGCCGACGGTGGCGACGGGCAGACCGTTATTGATGGCGCTGCGCACGAACCAGTCGCCGAAAAAGACCTCGGCCTGGCCCTCGGCGCCGGCGGCGGCCAGGCGGTGGTATGCGTCAAACGGGTAGACCCAGGTGACCAGCCCCACGTCGTCAGGGCGGTCGTTCAGCGCCGTGCGGATGTGCGCGCCGACCTGCGCGCCGGTGAGCGGGTCAGTCTCGCCGAACTCGGTATCGCCGGTCAGGATGTTGATGACGGCGGGGGTGATGATCTCGCCCGTCTCGTCGATCACGCTGGTGGCCAGCGGCACATGGATGTCGTAGGTCTGCCCGTAAAAGATGTCGGTCCAGGGGTTCTGCCAGAACCAGGGGTCGTTGGGGTAGTAGCGAAAGAGGTAATCCTTCTGCGGCCGCTTGGCCACCCGCGAAAGGAACCCGGCGATCTCGAGCCCATAGTCGTTGTTCAGCACGCCCCAGGGCGAGTTGGGCGGCGGCAAGCGCACATACCCCTGCTCGTAGAGCCAGGCGAAGTCCACCCCGTCCTTGGCGATGTCCATGCTCGCGGCAAAGTTGGAGCCGCGCACTTCCATGGGGATGTCGGGGTTGCCCCGGTGCAGGTCCTCCCAGGCGCGCTTGAACTGCGCCAGGCGTTGGGCCCGCTCCTCCGGCCAAAACCGCTCGCCGTCGAACCCCGGCCCCAGGTAATCCCAGGCCACCGGCGAAAAGCCAAAGCCGTTGGAGAGCCAGACATAGTCGATGCCCAGCGCTCGGCAATAGGCCGCGATCTGCCGCCCCAAAAAGAGCGCGAACGGCTCGCCCTCGGGGATGCCCCGGGGGTAGGCGGCATAGGGCTGCGCGTCGGCGTGCAGCGTCGCGGCGGCATCCACCATGGGAAAGGTGGGCCGGCCGCCGACGCGCTTGGGCACGATGATCTCGCGGTGGCGATTGTACTTGAACGGCGACTCGGCGAACTCGGGCCCGGGGTCAAAGGTGGCGCCGATCGAGATGGGCCGCTGCAACAGCTCGCCGCCCGCCCGGCGGAGCGCCGCCACGATGGCTTTCAGGTCGGCGAAGCGCATCTCGGCGGGGTGGGGCACATAGGGGATGGCGTTGCGCTCGGGCCCATGGTGGCTGCCGTCATAGGCGTCGCGGGCGTGGTTGCAAAAGCCGATATAGCGCGCCCACTCTAGCGGCTGCTCCAGGTCGCCGCTCCATTCCAGGATGTCGCTGCCGTCGGCCACCCACAGCATAAAGCTGACCTCGGCGCCGGCCTCGCAGAGAGGGCGCCACGCGGTGACGACATGGCGCGCGCACTCGTCATAGCTGCGGCCATCGCTGCGCCCGAAGGGCTTCAGGCTCAGCTCGATGGCCACCCGCTTGACTCGGTCCTCATTAGTTCGCTTCATGGCCCGCACCTCCTCTGGTCGCGGACGGTCCTGTTCCCTTGAGAGACGCTATAGCCCGGCAGCGTCGGCATCGCGCACGGCGCGCTGGACGGCTTGCAGGTTGGGCAGGCGCATCTCGTCGTACTCGCGCGAGACGATGAGCCCCTGGGCGCCCGCCTCGAAGGCCTTCAGCGTGGCCTGATAGACCTTGTCCGGGTCGCTGTGGAAATGCTCGTTGTTCCAGGGGATGTCGAACCCGACGCCGGGATAGACCGGAATCCGGCCGCCGACGCCCGCCACGCACTGGTGCGTCACGCGATAGACATAATCCGGCGACAGGCCGGTGGTCATCAGCTCGTCCAGCCCCGGCTCGGCCGCCTTGTCGTAGCCCATGATGTCGTAGAGCAGCTCCAGGTATTGCCGCTCCGAGATCTCGCGGAGCACCCGCTGATGCAGCCGGGCGATGTCGCGGCGGATGCGCGGCCCGGCGATGTCGTGATAGACCACCGGCTTGAGCCAGTCGGAATAGGGGACCAGCTCGGCATAGTCCACCTCGGCGCGGTGGATGGGCAGCCAGGTGGTGCCGTTGTGATAGAGGTGCCAGCCGACCTGGGCCTGCGGCTTGATCGCCTTGATCGTGCCATACAGCAGCTTGGCCAGGTCCTCCTTGGACTCGTACCAGAGGTATTCCCAGGCCAGCACCTCGGGGTACTTGAGCAGGAGGCGCAGCACGGTGATGAGGATGCCGTCGGTTGGGGCGGCGCG
>JAAYEA010000227.1 GCA_012689325.1 Chloroflexota bacterium | reverse complement strand
CTACCCCGTGGAGGGCGGCCGCGCCTGGATCCTGTTGCCCGCGACCGGCAGCTATGCGGTCAGCGCCGTGGCGACGGACGAGGCGGGGAACCAGTCCACGGCCACTGCGACGGTGGCGGTCAGCGCGAGCAGCTCGGTGGCCACGGTCACCGAGCCGATGAACAACGGCGCCGTCCCCGACGCGGCGGTCACCCTGCGCGGCTACGTCCGCTTCACGGCGGCGGGCTCGACCGCGGTGAGCGTCGCGGTGACGGGCGGCAGCACGGTCGCAGCCACGCTGGACGCGCCCGGCGCGCAGTTCAGCGCCTGGTCGGCGGAGATCACCCTGCCGGCGGGCGACGGGGCCAAGGCCATCACGGTGACCCCCAGCCTGGGCGGCACCGCCGGGACGGTCACGACCCACAACCTGACCCTGGATGCCGGCGCGCCCACGCTGAGCGTGACCACGCCCGCGGCGGGGAGCTGCGTCCTCGAGACCATCGCCTTCGCGGGCGCCGCGTCCGATGCGGGCAGCGGCCTGGCGCGGGTCGAGGTCTCTGTGGATGGCGGCTACACCTGGCGACAGGCGACGCTGAGCGGCGGCGACTGGAGCCTGGACTGGGCGATGGGCCTTCGCCAGGACTATACCAGCTACCCCGCGCAGGTTCGGGCCATCGACCTGGCGGGCAACGTGACCTTGATCGAGCGGGCGGTGGCGGTGGATAACCTGCCGCCCACCGACCTGAACCCGGCGACCTTCGATCCGCCGGTGGGGCAGCACGTCCAGCGCGGCGACAGCCTGACGATCAGTTGGAACACGCCGCTGGATGCCGGCGGCCCCGTGCAGGTCTTGCTGGCGGTGGATCAGGTCGCCGACACGACGCCCACCGCCGCGGCCAGCGGCAGCCCCGCCACCCACGCCCTGAGCGCGACCGGCGACTGGTACGTGCACCTGATGGCCCAGGACGCCGCGGGGAACCAGGCCCTCTATCACTATGGGCCCTGGCACGTGCGCTATCTGAGCGCGGGGACCGACTATGCCGATAGCCGCGAGTCCATCGTCCTCGATGGCTTGCTGGACCTGGAGCACGACGAGTGGCAGGCCTCGGACCTGCTGGGCATCGACGCCCGTTCCGGCAACCCGCAGGCGCTCTACGCCTCCTGGGACGGCATCGCGCTGTACCTGGGCTGGGGCGGGGCCTGGTGGACGCTGGACGGCGCGCTGTGGGCTTATGTAAACACGACGACGGGCGGGACGGATACCGGGCTCGAGGGGCTGACGCTGCCGGCGGGCATCGCGGCGGACGTCGCCGTCGAGATCAGCGGGCCGGACGCCGGGACGCTGTGGAGCTGGGACGGCAGCGCTTGGGTCGCGGGCACGCTCGACTTTGCCAACGGCCCCAGCGGCGATACCGAGGTTCGCCTCGACTATGCCGCCTCGGCCGGCCAGCCCCTGAGCATGGTGGCCCTGGCGCTCCCCCGCGACGAAAACGAGGGGCTGCTGGCCCTGCAAGGGCCAGTGGGGCTCAAGCAAGAGCCCGCGCCGGCGCCCTGGGCCATGTTCCCGACCACCAACGAACTCGCCGGGGGCGTCTCGGAGCAGTTTAGCTGGCTCGCGGGCGACATCGGCGCCAACATCAATAGCGTCAGCGGCGATCAACCCACGGCGCGGACGGTCCGCATGGACGTCAGCACGCCGCAGCCGACCGCCAAGCCCTGGTGCGGCCTGACCACGCTCCAGTATATCATCCGGCTGCAGAACCCGGAGGCTACGGCGATCTCGGGCCTGACGCTGGACCTCGCGGCCAGCACCGGGCTGACCTATCAGACCGTGGAGGGGGCGACCCTGACCACCGGCGTTCAAGGCGACGCGAGCTGGACCTTGAGCCTGGACGAGCTGGCGGCTGGGGCGACGGTGGAAGTGATCGTCTCCGCCCAGACCGACAGCGACCTCAAGGGCCTGAGCGAGGTGTCGAGCAGCATCGCCCTCTCCGCCGGCGGCACCCTCCTGACCGGCGAGAACGCGGCGACCATCGTCCATCGCGTGGACGGGGCCGCGCCGGAGGTGACCATCGACGCCCTGGCCGGGTCGGCCATCGCGGCTGGCAAGCAGGTCTTTACCGGGACCGCAAGCGACGGCGGCTCGGGCGTGGCGCTGGTCGAGCTCTCCACGGACGGCGGCAGCACCTGGCACGTCGCGACCGGCACGCTGGCCTGGTCGGCGGAAGTGACCATCCCGGCGGGCGCCACCTCGCTCACCCTGCAGGCCCGGGCCACCGACGGCTGCGACGCGCAGAGCGCCGTGGCCAGCCGGACCTTTG
>JAAYEA010000226.1 GCA_012689325.1 Chloroflexota bacterium | reverse complement strand
CCGCGGCGACGCACCGGTTGGTGGCGTCCACCAGGGTCGAGCTGTAGGCCCAGCCGCAGTCGGGGCCATCAAAGACCTTGACCATGTAGAGCGACACGGCCGGGCTGACGCCCACCACGCCTATGTCATTGTTCGCGGCGAGGATGGTGCCGGAGACGTGGGTGCCGTGGCCGCACGTGTCGGTGTCCCAGCCGGTCGGGTAGCCGCCGGCCAAGTTGGCGGCGGGGATGTCCGCATGACCCCTGTAAACGCCCGAGTCGATGACGCACACCTTCACGCCCGCGCCCGTGACGCCAGCGCCCCACGCCTCGGGAGCCTGGACCGCCGTGATGCCCCAGGGCGTTGCCTGTCCCATGGGGTAGCGCTTCACGTCCTCGGTCACCGAGAGGACGTTGGGGTTCCGGGCGATCCCGGACAGCGCCGCCTCCGGCAGGGTCACCGCGATGGTGTTCAGGTCATCGAACTGGTAGTGGACCGCGCCGCCGGCCCGCTCCAGCGCCGCGCGCACGCCCGCCGCCCGGCCCGGCTTGAACTCGACCATCACCCGTTGCGCGCCCGCCGGGGCGCCGTGGATGGTCGGGGTTTCCGCCATCGCGGCCCCGCCGCTCACGCCCAACAGGCCTAGGAGCACCAACAGAACCAGCCACGCCTGACCGCGCCCTACCCGTTTGCCGCTCATCACGAATCTCCTCCTCTTTGCGAGTTCTGGTGGCAGACCGAGGCCCCTCCCCCACTGATGGGGCATGCACCAATGCGCGGCAAGTCAATGTTTTTCGAGGACCGGATCGCTCCGCGCGCCGGATTCGCTGGGCCGGGCGCGCGCGGGGACCGAAATACGAAGGCGCGCTCGATGCCCGCGATACCCAACAAAGGGCCCACCAGCTCAATCAAAGGATCTAGACGGGGCGTGGAACCGTCAGCGCCCAGGAACCGTCCTTATGTTGAGCGCGATCAAGCTATTTGCCCGACGACAAGGCGCTCGGCAAGCGTTATCATGGGCGGCGGAAATCAAGAACCGCCGCTTCATATAGGAGGTGCACCATGCTCAATCTCGTCAACACCGATTCCATTGCCGGATATCCCGAGTCCCGCGCCGGGCGCCCCGAGCCGTGGGGGCGGCACCTGCGCCAGTGGCTGCTAGTTGCCGCGCTGGCCGCGCTGGTCCTCGTCGCCGCCGCCGCATTGATCACCGAATGGGGGACGATCACCCGGTGGCTCGCCCCTGAGGCGCCCGCGGTCGAGGCGCAGCCGGCCCACTATGCCGTCAGCCCGGACGGGCAGGCGCTCCGCAGCGCCGACGGCGCGGAGTGGCTGGCCCTGCCGGCCCAGACCCTCAGCCGCGCCACGACGATCCTCGCTCAGGGCGAGGTCCTGTACCTGGGCACCGAGTCGGCGGGCCTGTTCCGCAGCGACGACGGCGGTGCGACCTGGGCCGCGCTGACGGACCAGATGGGGCTGCCCATGCCCACCGCCAGCGTTACCGCGCTCGCCGCCGCGGAGGATGGCACGGTGTACGCGGCCATCGGCTACTGGCTGGGCACCAGCGACGCCCGGCTGACGCCCTGGGGTGTCTACGCCACGGCCGATGGCGGCGCCACCTGGGCCCAGTGCGCGGGCCCCGCCGCCAGCGCGTCGGTCATCGCCCTGCAGCCCGACGCGGCCGACCTCGGCCTGGTCTATGCCCAGGTGGAGGGAAGCGACACCCCGCTGGCCTACCGCCGGCCTTAACACGAGATATCCCATGAACCGGGGCGCCAACACAGGCGCCCCGGTTTTTTGTTGGCCGCGCGGCCTCGCTGTGAAGAACTGATGTTCTACTTGACGGGGCGCACAGGTGGTGTTAATATAGGGACGTGCCCTGCCGGAGCAAGGAGGGCAGCCATCATCTATGCTCAGGAGGCCCGATCATGCCCACCGCTGGGTTCAGCACACTCTATCGCCGCGTCGCCGACCTGTTTGGCGAAGAGGCACTGAACGAGGAGATCAGCCAGTCGCTGGGGGAGACCACCCCCCTCGCCCGGCTGTTCCAGGAGCGCGGGCTCCAGAACGGCGAGCGGATCCTGCGCCAGGCGCAGAAATTCCTCGCCACCCTCACCACCCGCCGCGCCAAGCTATTGGAGCGGGTGACCGGCGGCGCCGATTGGGAGGACATGGAAGAGATCCGCGAGCGCCTCGGCGAATACGCCGACGAGTGCAGTGACTCGCTGCAAGAGATGGGCGAGACCTTTGTGGCCCTCTTGGAAAACCAGCGCACCGAGCTGGAGGAAAAGCACCAGGCCACCCTGGGCCACACCGAGCAGTGGCTCCGCTTCGAGCGCTGGATCGACGAAAAGCTGGAGCGGGTCCAGGAGCTCAGCGAGGAGATCATCGAGCAGTTCGACGAGGAGGCCGCTACCATCTCGCAGGCTTGACCTCCGGAAAGGGAGCGCCCTGTGACCACGCCCACGACGAATCTACAGGCCGTCCTTTTCGACCTCGGCGAGACCCTCCTCGACACGGGCAGCGACACGCCCGATTTCGAGCGGGACCAGGCCGAACGCGATTTCCGCGCGGCGTTCGATTACCTGCAAGGCGAACGCATCGCCACGCCCCCCTGGACCATCTTTTACCCGGCCATGCTCGGCCAGCTACGCCAGCGCCGCGCCCAGGGCTTTTGCACCGACTGCAGCGTCCACATCGGCGACGTGATGCGCGAGGTGCTGCTCGAGATGGATATCCCCCTGGAGCGGGTGAACCTGAACACCTGCGTCCGGCTCACCTTCCAGTACAGCGTTGAGACCGCCCGCCTCTATCCCCAGGCGATCCCGGCCTTGCTGGCCTTGCGCCGGAGGGGCCTGCGGCTGGGGCTGGTCTCCAACACCATCTGGCCCGGCTGGTGCCAGGACGAGATCCTGGAGCTGCTGGGCGTCCGTGACTTGCTGGAGGCGCGAGTCTATTCCGCCGATGTAGAATACGCCAAGCCCCATCCCTCCATCTTTCGCCAGGCGCTGCGGATACTGCGCGTGCCCCCCTCCGCCGCGGTGTTCGTCGGCGACCACCTGGACCCGGATGTGAGCGGGGCGCACAGCGCGGGGATGCGCGCCATCTTGCTCCAAGTCCCCTACCGGCGCGAGGAAAAGCCGGGGATCGTCCCCGACGCCACCATCGCCTCGCTGGACGAACTGCCCCAGGCGCTGGCGGCGCTCGATCCGCCGAGCGCGGGCGAGCCCGCATGAGCGGCGCCCCGCCTCCGCCCCCCCGCCACGCCGTGGACCCCGTGCTTTGGCTCGTGGCCGGTGCCGTGCTGCTGCTCGTGCTCGGCTTCACCGCGCTGTGGGTCTGGACGCCGCTAGGCGACCGGTTCTCCGCCGCGCGCGAGGCCCCCGATTTCGAGCTGGAGGGCCTGGATGGGCGCACCCTGCGGCTGGCGGACTATCGCGGCCAGGTGGTGCTGCTCAACTTTTGGTCCACCACCTGCCCGCCCTGCCGCGAGGAGCTGCCCGAGATCGAGCGGCTGCACCGCGGCTATGCCAGCCAGGGGCTCGCGGTGGTGGCGGCCAGCACCAGCGGCGGCGCCAAGACGGTCCGCGAGTACGTGAACGAGCGGGGGCTCACCTTCGCCGTCGGGCTGGACAAAGGCCTCGCCGTCGCCCGGCGCTATCGGGTGAGCGCCATCCCGCACACGGTGCTCATCGACCGGGCGGGGCTGATCCGCCACAAACAAGTGGGCTATGGAATCGAGTCCTTCGCCAAGATGGAGGCGGCGCTGGTCAAGCTGCTTCGGGAGGAAGCGCCATGAAACCCGGCCAGATCGGCATTCTGATCTCGGTGGCCCTCATCGTGCTGGGGCTGGCCTTCAGCCAGCAGTTCATAACCCTGCTGCACGGCCTGCTGCTCTGACTCGCCTGCATCGGCATCCAGTAGGATGCCCCCACCCCGGAAAGGGATCGCCCCATGAATCGTCTCGTCGCCTGGCTGTTGCGCGTCCGCCGCTGGCCGATCCAGTTGCTCTCGGCGCTGGGGATGAACTCGTATTTCCTGGCCGACCCGCTCAAGGCGCTCCCCTGCTGGGGGCTGAATTGCTACGCCTGCCCGGCGGCGGCCTTTTCCTGCCCCATCGGCACGTTGCAGCATTTCGTGATCGTCCGCCAGTTCCCCGCCTATGTGCTGGGCGTGCTGGGGCTGGCCGGCTCCATCGCCGGGCGCTGGAGCTGCGGCTGGCTCTGCCCCTTCGGCTTTTTGCAGGACCTCCTCTACAGGCTCAAGGTTCCCAAGCTGCGGCTGCGCACGGGATGGTGGGGCAAGCTGCGCTACGCCGTGCTCGCCCTGCTGGTGGTGGTTGTCGCCTATGTCACGCTGGAGCCGTGGTTCTGCAAGCTCTGCCCGCAAGGGGCGCTGGAGGGCGCCATCCCGCAGGTGCTGCTCCATCCCGAGCTGCGGGAGAGCATCGGCTGGTTCTACTGGCTCAAAATCGCCATCCTCGCCGGTTTCCTCGGCTGGATGGCCGTCACCAAGCGGCCGTTCTGCCGCTTCTTTTGCCCGCTGGGGGCGATCTGGTCGCCGTTCAACCGCATCAGCCTGGTGCAGTTGCGCGTGGACCTGCCCAGTTGCCGCGGCTGCGACCGCTGCCGTGAGGTCTGCCCGACGGACATAAGCGTGTATGACGACCCCAACTCGGACCAGTGCATCCGCTGCCTGGCCTGCGTCAAAGCCTGCCCGCACGAGGTGATCCGCGTCGAGGTGGGAGGGAGAATAATGCACCGCCGAGACGCAGAGCACGCAGAGAGAAGAGCTGGTTAGGAGAGAAAGAACAGGCCATGCCAGGGAGGAATCCACCGCCGAGATACCGCCATCAACGGCGCCGAGGCCATAGAGAGAGAAGCAGGTTCCTGATGATGTTTTCTCTCTGCGCCCTCCGCGCCTCTGCGGTGGATTAGGCCCTAGAGGAGAGAGTCATGCCTACCTGGTGGGAAGAACGTCCGATGCGGCTGATCCAGACCAACTTGCGCGAGCTGGACGCGCGCCGCGACCCGCGGGAGATCGTCCGCGAGGCCGCCGAGTTCGGGGCCAACGCCATCCTCTTTAGCGTCGGCGGGATCGTTTCCTTCTACCCGACGGCGCTCCCCTTCCAGACGCCGATCCCCAACCTCCCCGGCGATTTCGTCGGCGCGGCCGTGGAGGAGGCCCACCGGCTGGGGCTGCGCTTCATCGCCCGGCTGGACCTGAGCAAGGCCCACAAGCACGTCTATGAGGCCCACCCCGAGTGGTTCTATCGCCGGGCCGACGGCCAACCGCAGATGTACAACGGCCTCTATTCCACCTGCGTGGCCGGGGGCTATTACCGCGAATACGCCGGCGAGATCATCGCCGAGATCATGGCCCGCTACCCGGTGGACGGCTTCTTTTTCAACATGTTTGGCTACCAGACCCGCGACTATTCCGGCAACTATCACGGGCTCTGCTATTGCGAGAACTGCCAGCGCCGCTATGCCGAGATGTTCGGGCGGCCCCTGCCCAAGGCCGAGGACCTCGCCGATCCCGCCTATCTCGATTTCGTCGATTTCCAGCGCGCCGTCGTGGACGACGTCTCGGCGCGGGTGGCCGGCTGGATCCACGGCATCCGCCCCAACGTGGCCTTCACCACCGGGCTGCGCGCCGTCAAGCACGTGGATATCGTCCGCAGCGAGACCAACACCGCCGTGGACCGCCCGCTGCCGATCTGGCCCTACGGCGCCAGCGAGAACGCCATGCGCACCCGCGGCGCCTACCCGCTCAAGCCCAACTCGGACGCCATCGTCTATTTCCTCGATATCCCCTACCGCTTTGCCGCCGTCTCGGAGCACCTCAACGCGCAGCGGCTGGCCCAGGCGCTGGCGCATGGCGGCGGGCTCGACCTCTACGTGCTGGGGACGCTGGCCCAGGACGATACCAGCGGGTTCGCGGCCTCGCGGGCGCTTTTCGCCCACGCCGCCCAGCACGAGGCCGTCTATCACCAGTTGACCTCCCTGGCGCGGGTGGCGCTCATCGCCCCCGACCACAGCATCGCCCGCGGCAAGGGCAGCGCCGAGTCCTATCGCGGGATGTTCCGGCTGCTCACGGAGGGGCATATCCCCTTCGACGTGCTCTATGACTGGAAGCTGGAGGAGGCGGAAAGCTGGCGGGGCCGCTACGACCTGGTGATCCTCCCCGGCGCGGCGTGCCTCTCGGCGGCGCAGGCGGCGGCGCTGGACCGCTACGTGGCGGCGGGCGGCGCGCTGCTGGCCACCGGCGAGACCTCTCTTTATGACGAGCGAGGGCGGCCGCGAGACGACTACGCCCTGGAGTGCCTGGGCGCCCGGCGCGTCATCACCAAGAAGGAAGCCATGCGCTCGGCCTACTTCCGCGTCCAACCCGCGGAGCGACAGGGGCCGCTCGCTGACACGGGGCTGCTGATGCTGGACGGCAGGTACCTCTACGTCGAGGCCAAGGAGGGCGCCGGCGCCGCCTGGACGTTGGTCCCGCCGTCGCTTTTCGGCCCGCCGGAAAAGGTCTGGGCCGACCAGGTGGAGAGCCCCTGGCCGGGGGCGATATTCGGCCGATACGGGCGCGGCCGCGCCGCCTACCTCCCCTGGGAGCTGGACCGGCTCTATTACAAGCACTCCTCGCCCGGCCACGCCGCGGCCTGGGCCTGGCTGGTGGACGCGCTGCTGGGCGGCGAGCGCCAGCTCGTCACCGACGCCCACCCCCTGGTGGAGCTGGTGCTGCTGGCCCGCCCCGATGGAAACGCCGTCATCAACCTGGTGAACCTCTCCGGCCACCAGGGGACCGCCTTTCACGCGCCGGTGCCCATGCGCGACCTCACCATCCGGGCCCAGCTCCCCGGCCCCGCCAAGGGCGCGCGGGCCCTGGCGCTGGATCGCGAGCTGGCGGTGCGGCAGGAGGGCGGCTATACCGTGGTGACGCTGCCCGAGCTGGGGCTGTTCGAGACGATCGTGTT
>JAAYEA010000225.1 GCA_012689325.1 Chloroflexota bacterium | reverse complement strand
GCCCAGGCCCGGGTCGGTGGGCAGGCGGACGAGGCCATTTTCGGGCTTGTAGGTGGTCGTGTGGAACCACTGCTTCATCTCGTTGGCGAGCACCAGGTATTCCAGCATGGGGCAAACGGCGGGCGACTGGGCGGCGATGAGGTGCAGCGCCGGGACCACCGAGTGGCCGTGGGGGACGACCTGCTTGTCATAGGCGGAGGCCAGCGCGCAGATCTTGGGCATCTCGGTGAGGCCGCCGGTCCAATCAGGGTCGGCCTGGATCACATCGATGGCCTCGGCGTCCAGCAGCGTCTTGAAGCCCCAGCGGGTGTATTCGTGCTCGCCGCCGGCGATGGGGATGCCGGTGGCGCGGCGAATCTCGGCATAGCTCTCGATGTGGTCGGGCTGCACCGGCTCTTCCAGCCAACGCGGGTTATAGGGGGCCATGCGGCGGCCCATCTCGATGGAAAAGGGCACGTCCCAACCGAGCCAGGCGTCGAACATGAGGTCGATGCCGTCGCCCACCGCCTCGCGGAGGGTGCGCACCAGCTCCATGTTGCGGGCGATGGCCTCGCGCCCGTCGCCGGGGCCGTAGCGGAAGAACCACTTTTGCGCCGTGTAGCCCTTGCGCACGAACTCGCGGGCGGTCTCGGCCACCTTGTCCGGCTCCAGCGAGTGGCCCAACATGCTGGCATAGGCGGGGACGGCCGCGCGGGTCGGGCCGCCCAGCAGGCGATAGACGGGCAGGCCGGCTGCCTTGCCGCGGATGTCCCACAGCGCCAGGTCCACGGCGCTAATGGCCATCATCATGTAGCCTTTGCGGGCATGGCGGTCGTGGCGGGCCATCACGTCCCAGAGGTGCTCCACGGCGATGGGGTCCTGGCCTAGCAGGTGGGGGCGCAGGCCGGTGGCGATGAGGAAGCCCTGCGCCTCCATGATGGGGCCAAAGAGGCCGGTGATCCCCTCGTCGGTATCCACGTGGACATAGACGCCCGAGATGGGCCGGGTGCCCCCCAGCTCTTCCGGCTTGGGCGCCCTATAGGCCCTGGCGCGGTACTCGGGAAAGAGGTCCAGCGCGCCGACCTGGCGCTCCACGCTGGTGGAGAGGGCGCGCGGGAACTGGCCCTCGACCTTGGTCAGGCGGACATCGGTGATTTTCATGGAGAGTTCCTTATCCTAGACCAGCGCGCCATCGGCGCCCAGCGCGGCGCGCAGTTGGGCCACGTCCACGTCGCGCGGGCGGCCGTTGGCCTGGGCCGCCAACGCCGCCGCCGTGCCCGCGGCCTGTCCGATGGCGAAGCAGGTGCCCATCACGCGGGCGCCGGCCATGCCCTCGTGGGTCGCCGAGATGCAGCGCCCGGAGACCAGGAGGTTATCGATGGCGTTGGGGACCAGGCAGCGGTAAGGGATGTCGTACCAGTCGCCGTCGGGCGGGTAAACCGTGCCCTGGTCGCCCTGGCGGGTGAACATGCGCCCATGCTCGGCGGCCCAGAAGGGGCAGGATTCCTGCCGGGGGCATTCGACGATGCAGAGGTGCACCGGATAGGTGTTGCCCAACGGGCAGTGGATGTCCACCCACCAGGAGCCGCGGGCGATGGCGTCGGCGAACTTGGCGCCGGCGTGCACGTCCTGGCCGGTGAGGGCATAGCCGCCGACGATCTGGCGGCTTTCCCGCGGGCCGACCTGCGGCGAGGTGGCGGCGAGATAGACCCCCTCCATGCCGGGGACTTGGTCCCGGAGGAAGGCGACGAGGTCCCACACGTCGCGCCGCACGCTCAACTCGGCCTGGGTCATGTCGCCGCCGTCGGTGGGGTCGCCGGCGAAGCGGGTCATGTTGGGCGAGGTGTGGTCGGGGCGCATATCGTTGACGCCGAGAAAGCCGGGGTTATAGAAGCGCAGCTTGCCCGCGGCCATGGCCTGGCGGACCTGCTCCACGGCGGCCCTGCGAGCCTCATCGGTCAGCGACGGGAGGCCGGCCAGGTGCATGAAGGAGCCCATGGACTCGACCTTGCCGTCGAAATCGCGGCCCTGCTTGGTGGGCGCGCCGGCGCGGTAGGCCACGTCGGCGTCGCCAGTGGCGTCCACGACCACCTTGGCGGCGATGGCCTGGCGGCCGGACTTGTTCTCGATGATCACGGCGGCGATCCGGCCATCCTGGACGACCACATCGGTGACCAGGGTGTGCAGGAGCAGCTCCACGCCGGCCTCCTGGACCAAGAGATCCGCGACGCGCTTGAAGGTCTCGGCGTCGAAATTGATGCCCCAGCGGGCCAGCGTCTCCTCCCAGGTGGGCGCGCCGCCCAGGGCGTGCATCCGCTCGGTTATCTCGCGCAGCAGCCCCTCCACGATGGGCTGGGAGCTGTTGTGGGCGTGGTGGCCCAGGATGGGCGCCACCAGGCCAGCGGTGGCCAGCCCGCCGAGAAAGCCGTATCGCTCGATGAGCAGGGTCTTGGCGCCATGGCGGGCGGCGGCGATGGCCGCGGGCAGGCCGCCGGGCCCGCCGCCGCAGACGACGACGTCCACCTCGGCGATAACGGGTATGCGGCGCGAGGGCTCTTGAATCGTGCGCATGTGACCTCCTTGGACAGATGCATTGGCTTGGCTTGTGACCATTATACCATGAGGGAATGGCGAGGCAATCGGGCGTCGCTCAATTGACGCGCGGGGGCGAATGAGCTAACATGCAGGTGCAGGAGGGAGCCATGCGCATTGACTGCCACATGCACCTGAACGGCGGGCCGCTGCAGTGGGGCTGGGATAACAACGATCGCATCATCGAGGCGGCGGACCGGCTCGAGATCGACCAACTCTGCTGCTCCATCCCCATCGTGCGGGGTATGCCCACCATGGACGAGGTGCGGGCCTGCAACGACGCTGTGTTGGAGGCGATGCGGCGCTACCGCGGGCGGATCCTGGGGTATTGCTACGTCTGTCCCGGCTGGGCGGAGTCCATTGGCGAGATCGAGCGCTGCCTGGGCCAGGGGATGATGGGCATCAAGCTCTATAACCAGTACCGGCTCTCGGACCCGGCGGTACGCCCGACCATCGAAAAGGCCATCCGGGAACGGGCGCCGATCCTGATGCACGCCGGGTATCTGTCGCCGGAGCATCTGGCCAAGCAGCCCAATATCTCCAATGCCGCGGATTTCGCCCATGTGGCCCGCGAGTATCCGGAGGCGATGCTCATCGAGGCGCATATCGGCGGCGGCGGCGATTGGGAGTGGGC
>JAAYEA010000224.1 GCA_012689325.1 Chloroflexota bacterium | reverse complement strand
TACCGGCGTGATGGCGTGGTCTATCAGGTGTTGCCGCCGCAGCCGCCGCCGGCGCTGAACGAGGTCTGGCTCTGCGGTGACGAGGAAATCCTGGCTTTCTCGCGGTCGTTCGACTATTTTCGCACGGTTTTGGCCAGTGGCGACCTCCCCGCCGACGAGCTGCTGGCCGCTAGCCTGCGCCAGGCCAGCCGCTGCCGCGAGGGCGAGGGAGCCACGCGAGCCTATCTGGTCCAGGCCGGGCGCGAGCTGGTCGGGCTGCTGAACGATGATCTGGCGCGCCTGGAGGGGATCTTGCGGAGGATCAGGGCATGAGCGAAGACCTTTCCTTCGAGGCGTTTTTCGGCGCCAACCCTCCCGACCGCGACCGGGGGCAGTCGCCGGATCGCATCGGCATGGTGGTGGGCGGCTCCATCTCCAAGGGGCTGGAAGTCAAGCTGGACCGCTCCACCATGATCGAAGGGGTGACGGTGGGCCGCTATGTGGTGGTGGAAGGGCGCAAGCTGCGCTTCTTCGGCATGATCACCGACGTGACGCTGGACAACACCAACCCCATGCTGGCCAAGACGCCGCCGGACGTCTCCGACCCCTTCCTGGCCGAAGTCTATGCCGGGACCAGCGTCTATGGCCGGATCAACGTGTCGCCCATGCTGGCCTTTCAGGAAGGCGAGGAGCCCAAGCCGGTCAAGTCGCTGCCCTCGCACTTTGCGGCGGTATGCACCGCCTCGGAAGAGGATGTGGGGCGCATCTTTGGCCGTCCCGACGCGGCGGATCGCCGCTTCTTCGAGGTGGGCGAGCCGCTGGACATGGAAGGGATGAAGGTCTATCTGGACCTGGGGCGCTTTGTGGAGCGCTCCAGCGGCGTCTTTGGCAAGTCGGGCACCGGCAAGACCTTCCTGACGCGGTTGCTCCTGGCGGGCATCGTCCAGGGCGACGTGGCGGTGAACCTGATCTTTGATATGCACAACGAGTATGGCTGGGAGAGCCAGGCCGAGGGCGG
The DNA here is from genome assembly GCA_012689325.1 of Chloroflexota bacterium. Classification (GTDB taxonomy): domain Bacteria; phylum Chloroflexota; class Anaerolineae; order JAAYEA01; family JAAYEA01; genus JAAYEA01. Next base: position 11,977 of record JAAYEA010000224.1, on the reverse strand, counting down.
CTCTCGCGTGAAGGGGCTCAAGCAGCTCTTCGAGAGCCGCGTCTCGATCTTTACGCTGGACGACGAATCCAGCCGCCGCCGCGGCATCCGCCCCGATTTCGTCGTGCAGATCGCCTATGAGCAGGTGGAGCCCGCGGATATCGAGATGCTGGGCGACCTGCTCGGCCTCACCGAGGCGCAGGTGAGCGCGATCTTTTCGCTGGGCGAGCTATTTGGGCAGGCGTGGCTGCAACGCACGCTCGACCTGACGCAGGAAGAGATCGACGACCTGGCGCGCAGTCACGGGCAGCATGCGGGCACGCTGGCCGCCCTCAAGCGCAAGCTAGAGCGTTTCAAGCGTTTCAGCTTTCTCGTGCCGCAGGCCGAGAACCCCTCGGTGCAGCATATCTTGGAGTATCTGAACAATGGCCAGCATGTCGTGCTCGAGTTTGGACGGTACGGCAGCGATCTCTCGGCATATCTGCTGGTCGCCAACTATCTCACGCGGCGCATCCACGAGGCCTACGTCCGGCGCAAAGAGGACGCGCTGGGCAACAAGGCCGAGGAGCCGCGCGCGCTGGTGATCACCATCGAGGAGGCGCACAAGTTCCTCGACCCGCGGATCGCCAGCCAGACCATCTTTGGCATCATCGCCCGCGAGCTGCGCAAGTATAACGTGACGTTGCTGGTGGTGGACCAACGGCCCAGCGGCATCGATGAGGAGGTCATGTCCCAGATCGGCACCCGCGTCACCTGCCTGCTGGACAACGAGCGGGACATCCAGGCCGTGCTGACCGGCATCTCGGGCGCGGGCGAGCTGCGCAACGTGCTGGCGCGGCTGGACACCAAGCAGCAGGCGCTCCTCTTGGGCCATGCGGTCAAGATGCCGGTGGTGATCAAGACGCGCACCTATGGCACGGCCGATTTCTACCGCTCGCTGGGCGTGGCCGAGGGCGAGCAATTGCAGGCCAAGCTGGAACAGAACCGGCGCTTGATGCGCGGCGAGGACGAGGATGACGGGCTTGTCTAGCATCCGGTTGCTGCATGTGGCCGATGTCCATATCGGCGTGGAGAACTATGGCCGGCTCGATCCGCGGGCGGGCGTTAATAGCCGCGTCGTGGATTTCCTGCGGCGCTTTGACGAGGTGATCGATTACGCCCTGGAAAACGAGGTCGATCTGGCGATCTTTGCCGGAGACGCCTACAAGACCCGCAACCCCAACGTGACCCACCAGCGCGAGTTCGCGCGGCGGATCAAACGGCTGGCGGATGCGGATATACCCGTGGTGCTCTTGGTGGGCAACCACGACCAGCCCAGCGCGGTCCGGCGAGCCAGCAGCGTGGACATCTTTGGCACGTTGGGCGTGCGGAACGTGATCCTGGCCCAGAGCGAAAAGGTGCACGTGGTGGACACCCGGCGAGGGGTGCCGGTGCAGGTGGCGGCGGTGCCTTACCCCTCGCGCAGCCGCTTGATGGCCGATGGCGAGCTCAAGAACCTGTCGCTGGCCGAGCTGGACCAGGCGCTGCAGCGGATGGTGGCGGAGAACATCCGCGCGCTGGCCGAGCAGCTCAACCCCCAGTTGCCCGCGATCCTGACCGCGCACCTGAGCGTGGCGGAGGCCAAGCTGGGCTCGGAGCAGCACGTCATGATCGGGCGGGACGTGACGGTGCTCAAGAGCCTCGTCGCCGACCCCGCCTTTGACTATGTGGCGCTGGGCCACATCCACAAGCATCAGGACGTGAACGCCGGCTACCATCCCCCGGTGGTCTATGCGGGGAGCATCGAGCGGATCGATTTCGGCGAAGAGGGCGAGCCCAAGGGCTTTGTCATCGCCGATATCGAAAAGGGCCGGGCGAAGTGGCGGTTCGTCCCCGTGCAGGCGCGCCCCTTTGTCACGATCCAGGTCACGGTGGACGCCGAGGACCCCATGGCGCAGGTGCTGGCCGAGATCGAGCGCCATCGCGTGGCCGATGCCGTGGTGCGGGTGATCATCAAGGTGGACGAGGAGCGGGAGCCACTGATCGACGAGCGGGCCATCCGCCAGGCGCTGGAGGGGGCGCACTATATCTCGGCCATCCGCAAGGACGTGGACCGGCATCAGCGCCAGCGCCTGGGCGCGCAGGGCGCCGAAGGGCTGACGCCGGCCGAGGCGCTGCGCAAGTACCTGGAGGTCACGGGCGTCTCGGCGGGCCGGGCCGACAAGCTGGTCGAGTACGCGGAACGCATCATCCACCCGGAGCAAGGCTAAAGGAGGGCGCATGTCCAAGATCACCATCATCGGCGGGGGAAGCAGCACCTTTGTGCCGCAGCTCATGCGGTTGTTCCTGGGCTCAGAGGTGCTCAAAGGCAGCACCATCACACTGATGGACGTCGACGCGCATCGTCTGGAGGTCATGGATCGCCTCTGTCGCATCCTGGTGGAGAAGGAAGGGGCCGAGCTCAAGATCGAGAGCACCACCGACCGCCGGGCGTCGCTCGTGGGCGCGGACTATGTCATCACCGCCATCTCGGTGGGCGGCATGGACGCCTGGGAGAAGGACATCGAGATCCCCGCCAAGTATGGGGTCTATATGGTGGTGGCCGATTCCATCGGGCCTGGCGGGATCATGCGCGCGTTCCGCCACATCCCCGCCCTGGCCAAGGTGGTGGAGGACGTCAGCGAGGTGGCGCCCAACGCCTGGGTTTTCAACTATACCAACCCGGTGAGCTCCATCGTCACCGCGCTGCTGCGCCACCGTCCCGCGGTCAAGACGGTGGGGCTGTGCAGTTGCGTCTCCATCCCGCGCAACGCCTCGTATTTGTCGCAGTGGGCGCAAATCCCCCCGGAGGAGATCGTGACCCCCGCGCCCATGGCCGGGCTGAACCATTGCGCCTTTATGCTGGATGTGCGGCTGCGCAGCGGCGAAAGCGCCTTCCCGCTGATGGCCGAGCGCGCCAACAACGCGGTGATCCGCTGGGGGCTGCAGACCTATGGCGTGCTGCCCTATTGCTGGAGTCATGTCACCGAGTTCTTTCCCATGTTGAGCCAGTTGGTGGAGCCGTATCAGGGCCGCCTGCAAGGGCTAGAGATGAAATACGACCTGCACGTGCACGGCATGGAACGCGAGCGCGCCCGGGTCTGCAAGTGGGAAAAGCTGGCCGAGGATTGGGCCGCGGGCGTGGGCGAGCCGGTGTCGCTGAACGTGCTGCCCGGCGCGGAGGCCATCGAGGTGGTGGAGATCATCGAGTCGCTGCGGACCAACCGCAACGAGCTGTTCGGCGTGAACGTGCTGAACCGCGGCGCCATCCCCAATCTTCCTGACGATGCGGTGGTGGAGGTGACCAGCGTGGCCGGGGCCTACGGCTTGCTGTCGGTGCAGGTGGGCGCGCTGCCGGAGCCGCTGGCGGCCACCCTGCGAGGCCACATCGCCGCGCAGCAACTGACCGCCGCGGCGGCGCTGAGCGGGGACCGCAAGCTGGCGCTGCAGGCGTTTGTGCAGGATCCGCAGACCCAGGCGCGGCTGGATCGGGACGACATCGTCAAGATGATGGACGAGCTATTCGAGGCGCATCGCCGAGACCTGCCGCAGTTCTTTGCAGACTGAGAACATGACGCAGTTGTCACATAACAATTACGTCAAACTTGATTTTTCTTGCCTTTTAGTGTAAACTAGACACAGCGTGCGTAGTGAACACATTCGCTGTTCACGAAAGGAGCTCATGGCAACTGTTCCGGAAGTGGGCAAAGACAAAGCCCTCGATACGACGCTCGCGCAGCTCAAGAAACGGTTCGGCGATGGCGCGATCATGAAGATGGGAGAGGCCTCTAACCTGAATATCGAGGCGATCCCCACCGGCTCGGTCTCGCTGGATATCGCTTTGGGAATCGGTGGCATCCCTCGCGGTCGCATCACCGAGATCTATGGCCCGGAATCGTCGGGCAAGACGACGCTGGCCCAGCATATCATCGCCGAGGCGCAACGGCGCGGCGGCGTGGCGGCTTTCATCGACGTCGAGAACGCCATGGACCCGGTTTATGCGGCGCGTTGCGGCGTGAACGTGGAAGAGATGTACATCTCGCAGCCAGATACCGGCGAGCAGGCGCTAGAGATCGCTGAGGCGCTGGTGCGCAGCGGCGCGGTGGATATCGTCGTCGTGGACTCGGTCGCGGCGCTGGTGCCCAGGGCCGAGATCGAAGGCGAGATGGGGGATTCCCACATGGGTCTCCAGGCTCGTCTCATGTCGCAGGCGCTGCGCAAGCTGGTGGGGGCGATCAAGCGCTCCAACACGGCGGTGATCTTTACCAACCAGTTGCGCATGAAGATCGGCGTGCTGTTCGGGAACCCGGAGACGACCACTGGCGGCAACGCGCTCAAGTTCTATGCGGCGGTGCGGCTGGATATGCGCCGTCTGGATAGCATCAAGAAGGGCGCCGACATCATCGGCAACCGCGTCCGCGTGCGCGTCAAGAAGAACAAGGTGGCCTCGCCTTTCAAGGTCGCCGAGTTCGACATCATGTACAATGAGGGTATTTCCAAGGAAGGCGACCTGCTGGATGTGGGCACCGAGCTGGACATCATCAACAAGCGCGGCGCCTACTATTCCTACGGCGAGACGCGCCTGGGCCAGGGTCGCGAGAACGCCAAAGAGTTTCTGAAAGCCAATCCCGAGCTCAGGGACGAGATCGAGGGGCGGGTCCGTAAGGAGAGCTTTGATCACCCCCTCAGCTTTGGCAGCATGACTGATGGCGACGAGGGCGAAGAGGACGATGACGCGTAGGCACGGCGCGCTGAAAGGCGCTGGGTTCATAGGCTACAAGTAGGCCATAGCTATCCGTTGGGGCAAGGGGCACATGGTTCAAACGAGTCGGTGCTTGATTGGGGGAGCCTGAAGTCTAGGCTCAGGGTACGCTCACAGCCCAGGGTGCGTTATTTGTAAGTATGCTATCTGGCGAGCTCGGCAGGTCCCTGGTAGCATAACCGATAACAAAATCGCTAAAGCGTCATCAGACTCGAACTGGTTCCCTTTGCATCGTCCCAAGTGTGTAAAAGCTGTGGTCCTGTCGGGCCGCAGCTTTTATGTTTCGAGGGGTTGCCCTTTAGGCCCTGGAATGGGCATGCCCGGCATGGATGAACATGGAATCTCTGAAAACGATTACCAACCTGGTTCCGCAACAGAGAAAGGAGGATCGGCTTAACGTCTATCTCGATGGGGCTTTTGCCTTTGGTTTGCACGCCTCCATCGCGGCAGATCTAGGGGTCGGGCAACAGCTCTCGCCGGAAGAATGCGAGGAGCTGCAGAGCCGCGATGTGGAGTATCGGGCCTATGAGCGCGCGCTGCGCTTCCTTTCGTACCGCCCGCGTAGCCGGGCAGAGGTGGAGCGGCATCTGCAGAGTAAGGGACTGGCGGATTCCGCGGTGGCGCAGGTGGCGGCCCGGCTCCAAGAGGAAGGGTGGCTAAGCGACCCAGGCTTTGCCGAGTTCTGGGTGGATAACCGCGAGGAGTTCAGACCGCGCTCGCGGTGGGCGATGAGTCAAGAGCTGCGCCAAAAAGGTGTCAGCGACCAGGTGATCGAGAAGGCCCTTCAGGGCATCGATGAGGCCGATAGCGCCTATCGCGCCGCTGAGGGGCGGGCGCAAAGGCTCGCTCGCCTGGATTACCAGACCTTTCGACGCCGACTGGGAGGCTTCTTGCAGCGTCGTGGCTTTGGCTATGACGTCATCAAGGATGTCGTCGAACGGCTCTGGCGAGAGTGCGCGAGCAACCGAGAGGACGCTCGTTCTAGCTAGACGGACTTGGCCCCAGTGTCCAAGATATCACATAAACTCAGGGGAAAGAGACCATGGGAGATGTATTGTTTGTGTTGATCGGCCTGCTGGTCGGCCTGGCCGCCGGCGGAGCTGTGGGATATTACCTGCACCAGGTGCTGTCGCGCAAGGAGATTCAGGCGCGCGACCTGGAGGCAGAAGAGCTTATGAATCAGGTCAAGACCCAGGCCAGGGAGATCGAACTCGCGGCCAAGGATGAGGCGCTCAAGCTGCGCGACGAGGCCGAGGAAGAGATCAAGAACCGGCGGCGCGAGGTGCAGCGGCAGGAGCAGCGGCTTCAGGCCCAACGCGAGCGCCTGGACGCCCGGATGGATGGCCTGGAGACCCGCGATCGCAAGATAGCGGCTAAGGAAAAGGAGCTCGAGGTCCGGGCTGAGAAACTGAACGGGATGGAACGGGCGCAACTGGCCGAGTTGGAGCGCATCTCGGGGCTGACGGTGGAGCAGGCCAAGGAGATCTTGCTGGATCGCATTCGCGAGGAAGCGCGGCGCGATGCGGCGCGTGTGGTGCGCGAGGTGGAGCTCCAGGCGCACGAGGAGGCCGACCGCAAGGCGCGCGAGATCATCACGCTGGCGATTCAGCGCACCGCGTCCGATCAGGTTTCGGAGGTGACCGTCTCCTCGGTGCCGTTGCCTAATGACGAGATGAAGGGCCGCATCATCGGCCGCGGCGGGCGCAATATCCGCACCATCGAGAACATCACGGGCGTGGACCTGGTGGTGGATGACACGCCCGAGGCCGTGATCATTTCCAGTTTTGACCCCGTCCGCCGTGAAGTAGCCCGGATGGCGCTCAGCAAGCTGGTGCTGGATGGGCGTATCCACCCCGGGCGCATCGAAAAGGTCGTGGAGAAGGCTCGCCAGGAGGTGGAAGCCATCATCCGCGAGGAGGGCGAGCGGGCCGCCTACGAGTCCGGCGTGCATGGCCTGCACCCCGAGTTCATCAAGCTCGTCGGCCAGCTCAAGTTCCGCTCGAGCTATGGGCAGAACTGCTTGCAGCATTCGCTGGAAACAGCTTACCTGGCGGGAACGATGGCGGCCGAGTTGGGGGCGAACGTGACGCTGGCCCGGGAGGCGGGCCTGTTGCATGATATCGGCAAGGCGGTGGACCATCAGGTGGATGGGCCGCATGCGCTGATCGGCGCGGACATTGCCAAGCGGCTCAACGCCTCCGAGGCGCTGGCGAATGCCATCGGCGCGCACCATGCGGAGGAAGAGCCTCAGAGCTTGGAGGCTGTGCTGGTCCAGGCCGCGGACGCCATCTCGGGCGCGCGCCCCGGCGCTCGTCGCGAGACCCTGGAAAACTATATCCGGCGCGTCAAGACGCTGGAAGAGATCGCTCGGTCGTTCGCTGGCGTCGAAGAGGCCTTCGCGATCCAGGCTGGGCGCGAAGTGCGCATCATCGTGCAGCCCGATTCGATCACCGATGCCGAGTCGACGCTGCTGGCTAGAGACATCGCCAAGAAAATCGAGGAGGGGCTAGACTATCCTGGCCAGATCAAAGTGACCGTGATTCGAGAGACACGAGCCGTCGATTTCGCCAAGTAGTTCTGGAAAGGCCTCTACCCTGCTAAAACAGGGGCAACTTCCCAGACGCAATGGCCCGAAGGAGGCAACAGATGGATGTACTCAAAGTGTCTGCAAAGTCTCGATCAACGGCGGTTGCGGGTGCTATCGCGGGTGTCATCAGGGAGTCGAACCGAGCAGAGGTCCAGGCCATTGGAGCTGGCGCTGTAAACCAGGCGGTCAAGGCTGCTGCCATCGCGCGCGGATACCTGGCCGAGGAGGGGATCGACGCGATCTGCATCCCCTCCTTCACCGAGGTCACCATCGGTGACCAGGAGCGGACCGCCGTCAAGTTGGTTATCGAGCCGCGGTAAATGGGGAGAGTTGACCTGCATGTTCATACCACCGCCTCGGACGGGGCGTACCCGCCGAGGCAGGTGGTAGAGATGTCGGTGCGCCTGGGCCTGCGCGCCATCGCCATAGCGGACCATGATACGACCGCTGGCGTCCCAGAGGCCCAACAAGCCGCCGCAGCCAGCGCGCTGGAAGCTATCGCGGCGGTGGAGATCAATGCCGAGTTTGGACACACCGAGCTGCACGTCCTGGGCTACTATGTGGAGCTGGGCTCGGAGCGCTTGCAGGGCGTGTTGAGCCACCTGCGCGAGGGGCGGCTTGGGCGCGCGCAGACCATGGTCAAGCGGCTGGGGGCCATGGGGTTGCCTTTGGAGTGGGAGCGTGTGCTCGAGATCGCGGGAGAGGGCGCCGCAGTGGGGCGCCCGCACGTGGCCCAGGCCCTGGTGGAGCGCGGCTATGCGGCCTCCACGGCGGATGCCTTTGCTCGCTACATCGGCAAGGGCGGGCCCGCTCACGTGGAACGGTTCAAGCTGACCCCCGCGCAGGCGATCGCCCTCATTCGCGAGGCCGGGGGCGTGGCGGTGCTGGCGCACCCGCTGCAACTGATGGACGCGGTGCCGGAGCTGGTGAGCGCCGGCCTGGCTGGGTTGGAAGCCTACTATCCCGGCTACTCGGCGCGGGAGACGGGCTTTTTGCTCGAGCTGGCCGCTCGCTATGGGCTGCTGGTGACGGGCGGCAGCGATTTCCACGGCGGGGGCATCCTGCCGGAATCGCGCCTGGGCGAGATCGAGGCGCCTGAGGGCGCGCCGGAAGCGCTCCGGCAAGCGGCAGAGCGCGCAAGATAGACGAAAAACAGGGGCCTGGATCAGGCCCCTGTTGTGTTTTGCGGGTTCCCCGAGGACGGGCGCCTTCTGGAGCGCCGGCGGCGGGAGCGTCGGTTGGAGCGCGGCTGGCCCTCCGCTGGCTGCTCCGTCGGCGCTGGCGCGGGCGTGGCCGGTTCCATGGGTTCTTCGGCTTCCTCGGGCTCCCGGCTCTGTACGGGCGGGGCGGGCCGACGCGGTGGCCGCGGGGCTGGCCGCGGCGCTGGCGCGGGCCGGTCCTCCGGGGCGGCCACCTCTTCCTCCTCGTCGCCCGGCACTCTCCACGGGATCTCGACGGTGGCCTCGCTCTCCAAGAATACCTGCAGGGTCTGCTTGATCACGTTGACGCCGCAGACGCGGCCTGGGCCATCGGGCGTGTCCACGGTGTCGCCCATCTTGGGGAACTGTCGCTTGGCCTCGCGGTAATAGTCATCCTCATAGCCGAGACAACACAGCAAGCGGCCGCACAGGCCCGAGATTTCCATGGGGCTGAGCGGCAGGTCCTGTTGCTTGGCCATCTTGATCGAAACCGGCTTGAAATCGGCGAGATAGGTGCTGCAACAGAGCGCCCGCCCGCAGGGGCCGATGCCGCCGATGAGCTTGGCCTCGTCGCGCACGCCGATCTGGCGCAGCTCGATCCGCGTCCGGAAGGTGCGCGCCAGGTCGCGCACCAGGTCCCGAAAATCCACGCGCTTGTCGGCGGTGAAAAAGAAGACCAGCGAATTGCCGTCAAAGCTATACTCGGCGCCGACCACCTTCATGGGCAGGTTGTACTCGGCCACCTTGGCGCGGCAGGCCTCCACGGCTTGCTGTTCCCTGAGGCTGTAGCGTTGCTTGGCCAGCAGGTCGATGGCCGAGGCGCAACGGACCACCTGTTTGAGCTGCCCGACCACCTCTTGGTCGGGCACGGGATGCGGCGCGATGGCGACCTGACCGGCCTCATAGCCGCGCGCGGTCTGGACGATGACGTAATCGTCCACCTTCAGGTCTTGGATGTTCCCCGGGTCAAAGTAATAGATCTTGCCCGCTTCCTTGAAGCGGACACCGATGACGTTAGGCATATACCAGCAACCTCTCTATGGGTTAAGGCCTAGCCGCGGCGCGGGACAGTCCATGCACAGGACTTCCAGGGCCAGCCTCAGGTTGGCGTTCCCGTCCAGTTCCGTTTTCGTCCGCTGAATGCTCTGGATGAAGCGCTGAATCTCGCCCGTTTGGTAGCGGGGGGCGCTCTCCGCGATGTGATCGGCCCGGTCGATGTTGGTGATCAGCTCCGGGCAGCCCACCTGGCTGAGCAGGATATCCCGCCACCACAGCAGCCAGAGGTCCAACGCGCCCGGCACCTGGTCAGGCTTTTGCCCGAGCTCTTCCGCCACACGCATCCGCCCCATCAGCCTTTCCTCGGGCAGCCGCGCCAGGAGGTCTATCCATCGCTCTCGCGCCTTGAGCACCTGCTCATCCCGGCAAGCGCCGATGGCCCAGCCCACGCGCCCCTCGGAGAGCCGGGCCAGCAACTCGATGCGGGCGGCGTCGGCCTGGCAGGTTGCCTGCAACGCCTGGCGCGTTTCCTGCGTGGACAGGGAGTGCAGCGCCAGCACCTGGCAACGCGAGATGATGGTGGGCAGGAGCGCCCCTGGGTCCGTCGCCGTCAGGATGAGCATGACGCTGGGCGGCGGCTCCTCCAGGGTCTTCAGCAGGCAGTTGGCGGCGTCCGGGGTGGCTTGCTGAAAGTCGGGCAGGATATAGACGCGCCGCTTGCCCTCGAAAGGCGCCAGGATCGCTTCCCGCTGCAACTCGCGCACCTGGGCGATTTTGAGCGCGCCCTCCTGCGCTTCGATGATCCGCACGTCGGGGTGCACGCCATGGGCGATCTTGGTGCAGGATAGGCAGCGGCCGCAGGGCCGCTCAGCGTCGGTGCAGTTGAGCGCCTTGGCCAGCTCCAACGCCAGGGTTGTCTTGCCGATCTGCGGCGGGCCGATGAACAGGTAAGCGTGGGCGCAATGGTTCGCTGCCAGGCTCTGCTGCAAGAGCTTGACGGCCCATTCATGCCCGGCGACCTGCCACATGTAACGCTCCTTCACAATCTGCTTGTGGTATTTTACCATACAAGCGAGACTTGTCAAAGCGGAATGACATAAACCGACCCTGGGAGGCTGGGCCTGTTTGACTTGTCTTGGCGGCGCGCTACAATGGGGCGAGAGGCAAATACGGAGCAGGGAGGCAGGGGATGGGAACGGAATCCAAGCAAGCACGACGAGACGAGTTGTATTCCCTGATGGGCGACCTGCCCGATCGGCATGGGGCGCTCGGGGCGACCCTGGTGGGGCAAGAGAAACGGGAGGGCTACCTCCTCGAAAAGCTGCTCTTGTCCCTGAATGGGCTCGAGCCGGTGCCGGCCTACTTTACCCGGCCGCTGGGCGCGGGGCCCTTCCCCACGATCCTCTACAACCACGCCCATGGCGGCGATTACGAGCTGGGCAAGGACGAGCTGATCAAGGGGCGCAAGGCGCTGCAGGACCCGCCCTATGCGCAGGCCCTGGCCCAGCAGGGCTATGCGGCGCTGTGCATCGACACCTGGGCCTTTGGCGAGCGGCGCGGCAGGACCGAGCTGGAGATTTTCAAGCTGATGCTCTGGTCCGGCCAGGTGATGTGGGGGATGATGGTCTATGATAGCCTCCGCGCCGTGGATTACCTCGTCTCCCGCCCTGACGTGGACGCCAGCCGCCTGGGGACGCTGGGCATCTCTATGGGCAGCACCATGGCCTGGTGGACGGCGGCGCTGGACCCGCGCATCAAGGTCTGCATCGACATCTGCTGCCTCACCGACTATCAGGCGCTGATCGCGGCGCGCGGGCTGGACGGGCACGGCATCTATTATTATGTGCCGCGCCTGCTCCAGCATTTCACCACCGCGCAGATCAACGCCCTCATCGCGCCGCGCCCGCACCTCAGCCTGGCGGGCCTCTATGACCGGCTGACGCCGCCTGCGGGGCTGGATACCATCGACGGCGAGTTGCGCCAGATTTACGCCTCGGAGGGAGCGCCGGAGGCCTGGCGCCTCTCGCGCTACGCCATCGCCCATTTCGAGACGGCGGCCATGCGCGCCGAGATCATGGCCTTCCTGGAAAAGTGGCTATGACCGGCCGCGCCAAGATCGAGGCTGCTCTATCGCCGGAGGGGACCGCCGAGATCCCCGCCGTGCTTTGCTACGAGGGCATCTATATCCGTGACCACTGGGCGCAGCTCACGACCGTTCCCTGGTGGCACCAGGAATCGCCCGACCTAGAACAGCAGCTCGGCTGGCGGCGCGAGGTGATCCAGCGCACCGGCCAGGACTGGATGGTCCTGCCGAGCACCTACACCCGCCAGGAGCGGCGCGAGCTGTCTCTGGAGACGCGAGACGGCGAGAGGTACCTGGTCAACCGGCAAACGGCCCAGGAGCGGCGGTTGCAGGAGCCCCAGATCGGCGGCTGG
>JAAYEA010000223.1 GCA_012689325.1 Chloroflexota bacterium | reverse complement strand
TGGTGTTGTGGTCCGTCACGGCGATCATCTGCAAGCCCAGCTCTTTCGCCCGCCAGATCACCGGGCTGGGCAGCATCTCCCGGCTGGCACAGGGAGAAAGCACGCTATGCAGATGCAGATCCGCCGTTACAAACTTGGGCATTGGGCCTTCCAGGCCGCCTCAGGCCAGGGCGTCCAGCACCAATTCAGTAATATCTAGAACCCGTACCCGCGTCTTGGTGTTGCGCGCCGAGCGAAACAGGGTGCGCTTGCACTGCTGGCAGGAAGAGATGAGAAGCTTGGCCCCCGTATCGCGCACCTGGGCCATGCGCTGCGCGGCCAACTCTTCCACCGCCTGCGCGTTGACCATCTCGACATCGCCGCCGCCGCCGCAACAAAGGGCGCTCTCGCGCGCATTGGCCATCTCGACCAGCTTGAGGCCCGGGATGCTGTTGATGATCGCCCGCGGTGCATCATAGACCCCGCTCTTGCGCCCCAGGTCGCAGGGGTCGTGGTAGGTCACCACCGCAGGCGGCTGCTCCTTGAAGGCGAGCTTGCCCTGGTGGACCAGCTCGGCCAGCAACTCGGTGGCATGCAGCACCTGTATCCCGCGGGACTCGGGGACCACCTCATGATAGATGTGGGCCCAGGTATAGTAGCAGGAGGGGCAGGTGGTCACCAGCTTTTTGGCCCCGGATTCCAGGAACCGCGAGACGTTGTGCCTGGCGATGTCGACCATCTCGCTCTCCATGCCCACACCATAGAGCGGATAGCCGCAACACCACTCCTCGCCGCCCATCGTGGTATAGGAGATGCCCGCCTTTTCCAGGATTTGCACGAACGCCTGCGGGATGCTGTAGGTCATGGGGTAGAAAGAGGAGACGCAACCGGTAAAAAGCACATAGTCGGCGCCGGTGCGCGGCTGCAAGCTGGCGGGCGCCTGATCGAGGTTCTCGCTCCAGATCAGCCGGCGCGCGTTGTCATCCCCCGAGATGTTATAGCTGGTGGTCACGGTGTCGCGCAGCTTGGTCACGGACTCGGGCATCTCGAGCCCGGCGCTGGACTGCCACTTGCGCAAGAGGCGCATATTCTCGCTGGTGATGATGCCGCGCGGGCAGCGCACCGTGCAGGCATAGCATTGCGTGCAGACCCAGAAGGCCTTGGTCGCCACGGCCTCATCCTCCAGGCCCCAGCGGATCAGTTGCCAGAGGTGGCGCGGCGTGACGTCCATCAGGCCCACGGCGGGGCAGGAGGCGCTGCATGATCCGCACTGGATACAGGTCTGGAGCTTTTCTCGCACCTCGGCGAGTTCGCCGCCAAAGGCGGTGCGGAACACCTGGTCGTTCAACGCGAGGGACTTGGCTTCGGCCATGGGACGATTGCCTCCTTCTCGGAACGTCGGTCTGCCCGGCCGCGCAGCATCACGGGCTTGCCAGTCCGCGGAAACGCCTTGCTACTGGCATAGGATCGCCGATGCAAGGTTTCCGCCTATGGAATAGGTGGGGGGGGCTAGCGGTATGCGAAGAAACCTGGGCATCGGGCCATGTCGCGCGCGACCTGGTAAGGTGCCTGTGCTTTCCACGAGCAGGTCAGGGTATGGTTAAGGTTTGGCCGCCTCCAGGGCAGCGAGCTTGGTCGCCAGCCCTTTGGACTTGACCCGGTTCAGGCTAAAGCCCAGCTCTTCCGCCGACATGCCCATCGCCAGCCCCAGCACTTGGGAGTAGAACAGCACGGGCAGTTGGAAGCGTGGGTCGACATTGCGCATCACGCGCCGCTGGTTGTATTCGTACATGATATCACAAAACGGACAGGCGAGCACCAGGGCATCTATGCCGGCCTGCGCCAGCTCTTGCAGCTTGGCTTGCGGCATCGCCAGGGCCACCTCTTCATCCACCGCCAGCACCCCGCCGCCGCAACAAAGCAATTTGGTGTTGTATTGCACGGCCTCGGCCCCGGTCACCTCGATCAACTCGTCCAGGGTGTGCGGCGCTTCGGGGTCATCAAAACCCTCAAAGACCTCGGAAGGCTTGAGATAATGGCAGCCATAGTGGGCGCCGAACCGGAAACCATTCAGGCTAACCTTGATCTGGTCCCGCAGGGCTGCCAGCCCCACATCCTCATAAAGCACCCGGGCGATGTGGTGCACCTTGACCTGTCCATTGTAGCGCTTGCCTGTGGCCTTTTCCAGCTCCTCGTTGACCTCTTGGCGCAGCGCCTCATCCTCATTCAGGACCACGCTGGCCTCGGTAAGCGTACCGGTGCAGGCCGTGCACAAGGTAAAGATGTCCAATCCCATCTCTTGCGCCACCACCAGGTTGCGCGCCGCCATCAGCAAAGCAGTGCGGTGGTTTACGCCCTTCATGGGATAGCCGCAGCAGCCGAACTGGTCGCTATCCACGAGCTCGATGCCCAGCCGCTCGGCCACCTTGCGGGCCGATAGCTCATAGTTCATGTTGCGAATGGGGACCGTGCAGCCCAAATAGAGCGCATATCTCATTTGGCATCGTCCTCCGCGGGCGCAGGCGCGGCTGCGCCCAGCGCAATCGTCCCGCTGACCTTCAAGATCTCGGCGACCTCGGCCGGCTGCTCGTGGATCGCCGGCAGGCCCAACTCGGCCCGGCGCTCGTTATCATAGTCACCGATCTCGATGAGGCGGCCGTGGTCGCGCAAGAGATCGACCTGCACGCGAAAGGCCGGGGGCACGTGGCCCTCCCGAACAGCGATATTCTTGATGGCGTTGATCAGCTCGGTGATGCGCACATCCTGCGGGCAGCGCTCATGGCAGGAATAGCAGGCAGAACAGAGCCAGATGAAATCGCTGGAGAGGACCTCTTCCTTCAGGCCCAACAGGGCCATGCGGATGATCTTGCGGGGGCTGTAGCGGTCGGTGACGACGCGCACGGGACAACTCGCCGTGCAAGTGCCACAGGTGAAGCAGCTAAGGATATGCTCTCCGCCTGGCTCGTTGGCGATCTCGTCCTTAAAGTTGGGGTCTAGCTGGGTCGATTCTATCATAGCTCCCTCCGCCTGGTGGTTCCCTCCCTGGCGATCTGAGCGGGCCAGAAGACGCTCCCCGCAGGCCGTACACGAACCCGCCACATTATACCATGCTAATCTAGTCGCGTCAATCCGCCCAATGATGTTACGGCGCGCCAAGTCGTCCCAAGCTGGGGAACTCGTCTCTCCCGCAGCAGATCGGGGCGATATTCGAGAGCCCTTGCTGGCCGTGCATCGCGAGCCAAGCAATTGACAGCTCTGGGTTTCCGTAGTAGACTGTGCCCCCATGGAGACCGGCCGAGTAGTTGTCTCTGTGCGAAGGTGCCGGCCAGGCCAGGTTCAAATGCCCACATCACAAACTGGGATTGTCCATGACCCTCGCTAGATTACAGTGGCGCGATATCGCCAAATTGCTGGAGGAATACCTCCGGCCGGATCGCTTCAACCGCGAACTCCAGGTCTTTCTCGATCATGGGTACCGGGAGGAGGACGCGGAGACGATGCTGGCCGGGCTCCTCGGCCACTATGTCGTGGAGGCGGCTGGCCTGGAAGCGGCGCTGGGATCTCCCTCCCACCTCGCCCCGGACGATTTGCGCGATCTGGCAGCCTTTCTGAGCGGGCTGGCGATCGATCCCGCGCTCGCAGACCAACTCACGCCCGAGCGGCGCGAGCTGTACTGCAAGTTTGTCGACCACGTCTGCCCCGTCTTTGCCCGCGTGGGCCAGGCGATGGCCTCTGTGCTCCAGGCCTATGTCACTGGCGACTATGACCTGGCCCAGGACCCCAACCAACTGCTGGATGAGGCGGATCGCCTGGCCGCCCGAGACGCCGATCGCGCGAAAGGCCTGATCGCTCAGGTGGGCGCCATGTGCCTGCGCGGCCGGAGGGTGTGGTGGGGCTGGCCCTACGAGGTGATGACGCCGGTGCGCTCCTGGCTACAGACGGTGGTCGGCTTTGTCGAGAGCGTGACCCAGGACAACACCCGCGCGCTGCAGAACGCCTTTGTGGAGCGCCGGCGCTGGACCAAAGAGGCCGAGTTCCTGAACCTGCTGCGCGCCTCCCTGGCCTCCGGCGCCGTGTCGCTCGCCCAAATCCAGTTTCGCCGCCCCAACGAGCAAATGCCCACCGGCATCGACGAGCTGATCTTTGCCCTCTTTGCCGGCGAGGATGCCCTGACCGACCAACTGATCGCCCTCTTTGCCACCTTTCGCGAACAGGCGATCCCGCACCTGATCGAGTTGATGTGCGACAGGCGGCTTTGGCGCGCGGACGCCATCGGCGGGGGCTGGGTGCCGATTCATGCGGTGGATGTCTTGGGCCAGTTGCGAGCGACCGAGGCTGTGGAGCCGCTGTTGCGGATATTGATCGAGACCGACCCGGAGGATATCCTGTACGACCACATCCTCGCCGCGCTGGAGCGGATCGGCCAGCCGGCGCTTCCTTGCATCCTGGATGTGATGGCTTTTTCGCGCAATAGCCGCTTCAAGCTCGCCCTAGCGCCCGTGCTGGGAGCAGTTGGGCGCGGCAGCCCCGCCGCGTGCGATGCGCTGGAAGTGCTATACCTGGAGCTGGACAAGAACGCGGACCCCGGGCTCGTGGTGCTGGGCTTGATCGCGCTCCAGGACAAGAGAACCGTGCCGCTGCTCAAGGCCATGCTCCAGGATCGCCGCCTCTCCTTCATCGATAGGAGCGAGATCTCGGAGGCGCTAGCCGAGATCCAGGATTGCGCTGCGGATGCTTGAGCGCCAGGGAGGAACGCGGCGTACCCAAGCAAAGGATAGGCCAGGCATGATTCGTCCCGCCGGAATCCGCACAAAATGGCCCTGGATCCTTTTGGGGCTGATCCTCACGGCCCTGGCTCTGACCTTCTGCTACGTCAACACCCGCACCACGCAGATCACCGTGGAGGTGCGTGACGCCGACACGGGGGCTGCCCTGGAGGGCGCCCTCGTCGAGGTGCAGAACAACAATGGACAGACGCTCTTCGAGCTACACACGGACGAATTCGGCGTCGCCGGGGTAAAGAGGCTGGATCCCGCCAAGGGGTACCGCGTCCTGGTCCGCAAGGTGGACTATATCCCCGCCCTGGGCACGGATCTGGAGGTCCGGCTGCACAAGACCACCGAGGTGCGCGTTCCCCTGCGCCCCAAGCCAGGCGGCCGTCTGTACGTCGGCGCCGAGCAGAACCAGATCGCCATGGTGGACACCGCCAGCTATCTGCTCGCCAGCCTGAGCCGAGGGCCGAAGGCGCTGCGGCAAGGGGCCATCCGCCACCTGGTCGCGCCCCCCGAGCTCCCGCAGCTCTATGTCGCGGCGCGCTCCGCCACCTATCTCCTGGATGCCGCCAGGTTGGAGCCGCTCCAAGGCTGGTCCGTCACCGGCAGCGTGGAAGGGCTGGGGCTGAGCCAGGACGGCGCCCGCCTGTTCGCCCATGTCACCGCGCGCCCGCGTCCCCGGCTGACGGTGATCGACCCGCAGACGGGCGACATGCGGTCCCTGGACATCGACCCCTTGCCCGAGCTGGCCCCAGATGCGGCCCTGGCGCTGCGCGACAAGCGGCTGTCCGTGGTGGGCGGCCTGCTGGTGGCCGAGGATGCCGAGGGCCAGGTGTCCGTTTACTGGATCGCCGACGTGGCGCGCCGCGCCGGCGCGGCATACGAGCCCACCTGGGCCGCCCTCTCCGCGGATCAAAGCCTGCTCTACGTGGGAGGCCCCGAGATGGGAGGGGTCGCGGCGCTGCAACTGGAGACGCAGGCCCCAGCGCAGCTGGCCGAGCTCGGGCAGGGCCTCTCCGCCATCGCCGTGAACCCCAACGGACGGGAGATCTATCTCGCCAACCGCACCCTGGGCACGCTGCTGGTGCTGGATGCGCAGACCCTGGAGAGCTTGGCCGTGGTGCCGGCGGGTCGCGCCCCAGAGATGGTGGCAGTCGACGCTGAGGGCGCTCGCGTGTATGTGGGAAACACGGACTCGCAGAACGTCACCATCGTGGATGTGGCCAGCAGGCGCGTCATCCAGACCGTCGAGATCGGCGCCCAGCCCTACGCCCTGGTCGTACGCTAGGGGCATCGGCCCGCGAAAGGAAAGCAAGAATGACCCGCATAGATGGCCGAGCTAACGACGCGTTGCGCCCGGTGCGCATCACGCCTGGCTATATCGATTACGCCGAAGGCTCGGCGCTCATCGAGATGGGCAGCACGCGCGTGCTCTGCGCCGCCACCGTGGAGGACAAGGTCCCCGACTGGATGGTTGGCAAGGGGCGCGGCTGGATCACCGCCGAATATGCCATGCTGCCGCGTTCCACCCAGACCCGCTCGCCCCGCGAGTCGGTCCGCGGCCATCTGCAGGGTCGCACCCACGAGATCAGCCGTCTGGTCGGGCGCTCCCTCCGGGCCGGGTTCGACCTGGCGCTTCTGGGCGAGCGCATGGTCACGGTGGATTGCGACGTGATCCAGGCCGATGGCGGCACGCGCACCGCCTCCGTCACCGGAGGATACGTTGCCCTGGCGCTGGCCCTCCGCAAGCTGGTCCAGGGCGGGCTGGTCCCCCCGGAGGTGTTCAAGCCTGCCGTGGCCGCCGTCAGCGTGGGCATCGTGGAGGGCGCGCCCATGCTCGACCTCTGCTATCCAGAGGATTCGCGCGCGGACGCCGACATCAACGTGGTCATGGCCGCCGACGGGCGCTTTATCGAGGTGCAGGGCACCGCCGAGCGCGAGCCCTTTTCCCGCCAGGACATGCTGGTCCTTCTCGACCTGGCCGGCCGCGGCATCGCCGAGCTCGTGGCGCACCAGATGCGCATCATCGGCTAGATTCGGCGGCAGAGAAGCACGATGAGCTTTCACTTCCGGCCCCCGCTCCCAAGGCGGATCACCCCGCAATCGCTATGGGCGGTGCTCCACACCAAGCTGCGCGGGCTGAATCCGCGCACCGTCGAGGACCGCAACGCCCTCTTTGTGGCGGTCGATGGCGTGACGGTGGGCCTGTCCTCCGCGGCGGGTTCCTTTCTCTCGGTCTTTGTGGTGCGACTGGGCGCGGACGCCTTCTGGGTCAGCTTGCTCAGCTCGCTTCCCGCCTTGATCCATCTAACCCTGACCCTGCCCCTATCGCGGCTCGTGGAGCGGCGACAACAGATCGTCAGGCTCTTCGCCTGGACGAGGCTGATCGGCCGCTTCAACTTTGTGCTCATCAGCCTTTTGCCTTTCTTTTTGCACAACGAGGCAGCGGCGCGCGCCATCGTGATCATGTGGGCGGCGGAAGCCATCCTCACCACCGTGCAAGAGCTGAGCTTCACCCTGGTGATGAACCGCTCCGTGAGCCGGGAGAGGCGCGCCAGCCAGATGAGCGGACGCTGGACGGCCATGGGCGTGGCGGACATCATCAGCCTGGCCATCGCCGGGCAGGTGCTGGAGCGCATCGCTTTCCCGCTCAATTACCAGCTCCTCTTTTTCGTCTCGTTCCTGATCGGCCTGTTGGGCTTTGGCGCCATCAACCAGGTCAAGCTGCGCGAGGAGGCCCTCGCCCCGGCGCGGCCCCCCGCCGCGGGATCCGCCTGGCAACGCTTGCGGTCCTCCGCGGCCGAGATCCTCGAGCGCAAAGCCTTTGTCCATTTCGAGACGGGGCGCAACATCTATTGGCTGGGCCTTTCCATGGTCCTCCCGCTGATCTCGATCTTTTGGGTCAAAGACCTGCAGGCCTCGGATGCCTGGGTCAGCTATTTCGGGACGACCTTTACGGCAGCGACGCTCTTTTTCTACGGTTTTTGGGTGCGCATGAAGCGCAAGCGTGGGACTCGCTGGGCTTTGCTGGCCTCGGCGCTGGGACGCTCGCTCTACCCCCTGTTCGTCTCGCTGACCCAGTCCCCGCTGGCCATGCTGGCGGCCGCCTGCTTTCACGGCGTCGTCTTTGCTGGGGTGAATATCCTCTTCTTCGAGGCCTCCCTGGACACGATGCCCCGGGGCCAGGAGACCCGCTTTCTCGCGGTGCGCCAGACGGTGATCAGCCTCACCGGCGCGATTGGCCCGCCCGTCGGCGCCTTGCTCCTGCCGCACCTGGGGATGCGAGGCACCCTGGCCACCGGAACAGCGATCGCCCTGGTGGGCGTTGCCATCTTTGTGCTGGGCGGTGCCGGGCGCGAGATCCCTCCCGCGCCCACGCCACCCTCCTCATGATCGCCTGCGGGCGAGGGAGGTAGCCATGGCCTGCGAGACGTTCTATCTGCCGACGGTGATCTACCAAGGCATCGGCTGCTTCGAGCAGCTCGGCAAGGTCGCGGCGAGCCACGGGCGCAAGGCCCTGCTGGCCTGCGGGCGCCACGCCTTGCGCCGCGCCGGCATCTTGCCGCGCGCGCTGGAGCTCCTCTCCGCCGCGGGCGTCGGCTGCGCCCTCTATGATCAGGTGGAGGGGGAGCCAACGCTGCCCATGGTGAGCCAGGGGATCGCCCTGGCGCGGGATCAGGGGTGCGATCTCGCCATCGGGTTGGGCGGCGGGAGCGCCATGGACGTGGCCAAGGCGGTGGCCGGATTGCTGCCGCTGGCGGGCTCGCCGGCCGAGTACCTGGCCGGGCGCAAGGTGGAGAGGCCGGGCCTGCCCTTCATCGCCGTGCCCACTACCGCCGGCACTGGCGCCGAAGCGACCAAGAACGCCGTCCTGATCGACCCGCAACAGGGGGTCAAGACCAGCATCCGCCACGACTCCTGGTTCGCCCGCGCCGCGCTGGTGGACCCGGCGCTGACGCTCCACGCGCCGCGCGCAGTGACCGCCGCCGCGGGCGGGGACGCCCTCTGCCAGGCCATCGAGACCTATGTCTCCATCGGGGCCAGCCCCATCACCGACGCGCTATGCGAGGATGCCCTGCGACGCATCGGGCGCAGCCTTGTCCGCGTCTGCGAGGACGGCTCGGATCTCGCCGCGCGCGCCGACATGCTCTACGGCAGCCTGATGGGCGGCATGGCGCTGGCCAATGCGCGCCTGGGCGCCGTGCATGGAATGGCGCATCCCCTCGGCTTTCGCTATAATATACCCCATGGAGTGATCTGCGCCCTGCTTTTGCCCCACGTCATGGCCTATAACCTGCCCTATGCGACGGCCAAGTACGCGCGCATCGCCGAGATACTGGGCGTGAATACGTCCGGGATGGCGGCGGAGCAGGCGGCCGAGGCGGCGGTCCAGGCTGTGGCAGAGATCAACCGGCGCATCGGCATCCCCGCCACGCTGCGGGGGTTCGGCGTGCCGCGCGAGGATTGGCCCGCCATCATCGCGGAATCGCTCCCCTCCGGCTCGCTCAAGGCGAACCCGCGCCCCATGCAAGCGGAGGACGTGCAGGCGGTGCTCGAGATGGCGATAGGATAGACCACGAGGAGGTCGAGGTGGAAAAGGTCAACGAGTTCGAGCTGAAATACCGGGACGGCGACCATGGCGTCAAATACATGTTTCGCGGCCCCCGCACCGATTGGGGCGTGATCCTCATGCGCCCCGGCGACAAGTTAGGCGCGCACTATCACAACGAGGTGGAAGAGACCTTTTACTTGGTCGAGGGCACCGTCAAGTTCTACGTGAACGGGCAGGAATACCAGGCGGTGCCCGGCGACGCCTTCCGGCTGGAGCCGACCGACCGGCACGACATCCGGAACGATAGCGACGCCCCGGCCAAGTTTGTGTTCATCAAGCACCCCTATTTGCCCAAGGACAAAGTGGATTGCTAAGAAGCGGCGCGCAGCCGCCCCCGCGGGCGGATATCCAGGTGGTCAAGATCACGGTGGCCCAGACCGCTGCCGGATGGGTGGGGTTGGCTTTCTCGGCTTGCGGGCTGGCCGAGCTCCATTACCCCCTGCCGGAGCACGAGCCAGCCCTGGCCGCGCTGCAAGCGCGCTTTCCCGAGGCCGCGGCCCTGGCCGATCACGCCTGGGCGCGCCTGAAGGGGCAACTGCGCGACTATTTCGACGGGCGGCCGGTCGCCTTTGAGGTGCCGCTGGACTTGGCCCCTTACACCCCCTTCCAGCGCGCCGTTTGGGAGACCACCCTGCGCATCCCCTACGGCGAGACCCGGACCTACGCCTGGATCGCGCACGAGGTGGATGCGCCGCTGGCCTATCGCGCGGTGGGCGCGGCCATGGGAGCCAACCCCATCCCCATCATCGTCCCCTGCCATCGCGTCCTGCGCAGCAACGGCGGGTTGGGGGGCTATGGCGGCGGCCTGGCGATGAAGCAGCGCCTGCTGGCCATGGAAAAGGGTGTCGCCATCACCGCGATCCAAGAGCTCGACTAGGCGCCAGTGCCACAGACGGAGGTTCTCGATGCCGAACGGCTATCATGATAGGATACTGCGCGTCAATCTCACCAGCGGGCGGATCACCGTGGAGCAGCCCGGCCTGATCTACTTCCGGCGCTACCTGGGCGGCTGGAACATCATCGCCGACGTGCTGTTGAAAGAGGTTCCTGTCGGCGCCGACCCGCTGGGCCCGGCCAACAAGCTGGTCTTTGCCAACGGCGTGCTCACCGGACTGCCGCTCTCGGGCGCCGGGCGCAACGCCGTGGGGGCCAAATCGCCGCTGACCGGCGCCTTTGGCGCGGCGGAGGTGGGCGGCTTTTGGGGCGCGGAGCTCAAGCGCGCCGGGTATGACGCCATCATCATCGAGGGCGAGTCGCCCCGGCCCGTCTATCTCTTCGTGAGCAACGACACCGTCGAGCTGCGCGACGCCTCCCACCTTTGGGGCCTGCCCACCAAGGAAACCAACGAAGCGATCAGCGCGGAATGCCACGACCGCCTGGTGCGCTGCGCCTCCATCGGGCCAGGCGGCGAGAACCTGGTGCGCTACGCCTGCATCATGAACGAGACCAAGGACGCCGCGGGGCGCACCGGCCTGGGCGCGGTGATGGGCGCGAAAAAGCTCAAGGCGGTGGCCGCGCGCGGGACGCAGCCGGTGCCCTTGCACGATGGCGACGCGATCCGGGCGCTGGCCCGCTGGCTGGCCGATGGCGTGCGCAAGGGGGAGCTGGCCGCGGGGTTGCACGCCGCCGGCACCGGCCGCGAGCTAGAAGGCGGCGTCCTCACCGGCAACCTGCCCACCCGCAACTTTCGCGACGGCAACTTTGCCGGGGCGGAGCCCATCAGCGCCGAGGACATGCTGGCCAAGATCGGGACGGGGATGGAAGCCTGTTGGGCCTGCGCCGTGCGCTGCAAGAAAGTGGTCCAGGCCGGCGCTCCTTGGGAGATCGACCCCGAATATGGCGGCCCTGAATACGAGACCATCGGCTCCTTCGGCTCGGATTGCGGCGTGGATGACATCTATGCCATCTCCAAGGCCAACGCGCTGTGCAACGCCTACTCGCTGGACACCATCGCCACCGGCACCACCATCGCCTTCGCCATGGAGTGCTACGAGGCGGGGCTGCTCACCGACCAGGACACCGACGGCCTGCGGCTGACCTTTGGCAACGGCGAGGTGCTGGCCCCCCTGGTGCGCAAGATCGCCTATCGCGAGGGGATCGGCGAGCTGCTGGCCGAGGGCACGCGGGCGGCGGCGGCCAAGATCGGCGGCGGGTCCATCCGCTTCGCCTGCCAGGTCAAGGGGCAAGAGCTCCCCATGCACGAGCCGCGCTTCAAGCGCGCGCTGGCCATCGGCTATGCCGTCTCGCCCACCGGCGCCGACCACTGTCACGCCCTGCACGATTCAGGCCTGATGAAAACCCGCGAGAACAGCCCCCTGGTGGCCTCGGACGACCTGAACCCGCTGGGCATCCTGGAGCCGATCCCGCTGGAAAGCCTCGGCCCGGAAAAGGTCCTGGCCGCGCTGCAGCACACCCACCTGCAGGTGCTGCTCAACTGCCTGCCGCTCTGCCTCTTTGTGCCCTGGACGATGGCGCAAAAGGTCGAGATGGTGCGGGCCGCCACCGGCTGGAACGTCTCGGCCTACGAGCTGATGAAGGCGGGCGAGCGCGCCTGGAACCTGGCGCGGGTGTTCAACTATCGTGAGGGCTTGACCGCGGCTGACGACGAGTTGCCAGAGCGCTTTTACGGCCCCACCACCTCCGGCCCCCTGGCCACGGGCGGCATCGATCGCGCCGCGCTCAAAGAGGCGCTGCGCGACCTGTACGGCATGTCCGGCTGGGACCCCGAGACCGGCGCGCCCACCGCGGGCAAGCTGAAGGAACTGAGCGTGGGCTGGGCGATTTCGCACCTGCCGGGCCGAAGCTAGCGCCATAGGCCCACGAGCATGCTGAGCCTGTCGAAGCATGCGGTCGTGTGATTGGGCATCCTTCGACAAGCTCAGGATGCCACGACAGAATCGACGAAAGGACAATCTATGGCTGACGCAGCAACCGTGGATCGGCTGGAGCACCTGGCCGCCCAGATGCGCTACCACATCGTGACCATGATGGGCGCCAACAAGGTGCACCATTTCGGCGGCTCGCTTTCCGCCACCGACCTGGTCACGGCGCTCTACTTTTACAAGATGAGATACGATCCCAAGAACCCCGCCTGGCCGGAGCGCGACCGCTTTATCATGAGCAAGGGCCATTCGGTGCCGGCGCAATACGTGGCGCTGGCGATGAAGGGCGTGCTTTCGGTGGAGGAGCTGCCCACGCTCAAGCAGCTCGGCGCGCGGCTGCAGGGCCACCCCGCCATGCACCTCACGCCAGGGCTGGAGGGCTGCACCGGCTCGCTGGGCCAGGGGCTTTCCTACGCCAACGGCATGGCCCTGGCGGGGCTGATCACCCGGCGCGACTATCACGTCTATTGCCTGATCGGCGATGGCGAGCTGGACGAGGGGCAGAACTGGGAAGCGGCCATGACCTCCGCCACCGAATGCCTCCACAACGTCACCGCCATCGTGGACCGCAACGGGCTCAAGGCCATGGACACCACCAAGTGCGGCCGGATCACCCCGCCGCTGGCCGAGCGCTGGGCGGCCTATGGCTGGGCCGTGCGCGAGATCGACGGCCACGACATGGGCCAGATCTGCGACGCGCTGGATTGGGCAACCTCGGTCTACGACGGGCCGCAGGTGATCATCGCCCGCACGGTCAAGGGCAAAGGGATATCGTTTACCGAGAACCAGGCGGCCTTCCACAACTCGGCCGTCACCCCGGAGCAATACGCCACCGCGCTGGCCGAGATCAAGGCCAAGCTCGCACGATGGGAGGGATCGCCGGCATGAGCCCGATGGAGCAGACCCGTTTCGCCTATGGAGAGGCGCTGTTGGAGCTGGGCCAGGAGCGCTCCGACATTGTCGTGCTGGACGCGGACCTCTATAACTCGACCCGCACTGTGCTCTTTGGCAAGGCCTTCCCCGAGCGCTTCCTCGACCTGGGCATCGCCGAGGCGGACATGGTCAGCACGGGCGCCGGGCTGGCGGCCTCGGGGCTCGTGGCCTTTTGCAATTCCTTCGCCATGTTCCTCACCGGCCGCTGCTATGACCAGATCCGCATCCAGGTGGCCTACCCCTCCCTCAACGTCAAGCTGGCGGGCTCCAGCGCCGGGCTGACCCAAGGACCGGACGGAGCCAGCCACCAATCGCTGGAGGACGTGGCGCTGATGCGCATCCTCCCCCACATGACCGTGCTGGTCCCCGCCGACGACGTGGAGACCAAGCAGGCCACCAAGGCCGCCGCCGCCCACCAGGGGCCGGTGTACCTGCGGCTGGGCCGCTATCCGACGCCCACCATCTCGCCGGAGGGCTACCAGTTCCAGATCGGCAAGGGCGTGGAGCTGCGGCCGGGCCGCGATATCGCCATCATCGCCTGCGGCATCATGGTCGCCAAGGCGCTGGAGGCGGCGGAGCTGCTCGCCAAGCAAGGGCTGCAAGCCCGCGTCATCAACATGGCCAGCGTCAAGCCGCTGGACCGCGCGCTGGTGGAGCAGGCCGGCCGCGAGGCCAAGCTGGTGGTGACCGCGGAGGAGCACAGCATCATCGGCGGGCTGGGCAGCGCCGTGGCCGAAGTGCTGGCGGAGGGCAACTATGCCCCGCTGTGGCGCATCGGCACCCGCGACGAATTCGGGCAATCGGCCTCGGCGGACGAGTTGCTGGATCATTATGGCCTCACCGGCCCCAAGGTGGCGGCGCAGATCGCCGCGGCCTGGGCCAAGCTGGGTTAATCAGGAGGAGATGCCATGAAAGCCTTGGTGAATACCGCCCCCTACAAGCTGGAGGTCCAGGATTGGCCGATCCCCACGGCGGGGCCGGACGATCTGCTGGTCAAGGTCAAGGCCTGCGCCATCTGCGGCTCGGACGTGAAGGGCTACAGCGGCAAGACGGGCCGCCGCCTCCCGCCGATCATCATGGGCCACGAGGCGGCGGGCGTCGTGGTCGAGATGGGCGCCAACGTCAGCGGTTTCCAGGTCGGCGACCGGGTGTCGTTCGACTCGACGATCTATTGCCAAAAGTGTCCCTTCTGCCTCAGCGGCCAGCTCAACCTCTGCGAGAACCGGCGGGTGCTGGGCGTCTCCACGCCCGAATACCGCCAGCACGGGGCCATGGCCGAATACGTGGTGGTGCCCTACTGGATCGCCGTCCACCTGCCCAAGGAGCTGAGCTTCGCCCAGGCCTCGGTGATCGAGACGGTGGCCATCGGTATCCATGGCGCCAATCGCACCCCCATCAAGCTGAACGACACGGTGGTGGTGGTCGGCGCGGGGCCCGTCGGCCTCTTTGCGCTGCAGGGCATCCGCCTCAAGGGCGCGGGCAAGGTCATCGTCACCGACCTGGTGGCCTCGCGCCTGGAGATGGCCAAGCAGCTCGGCGCCGACGTGGTGTTGCAGACCAACTCGCCCGATTTCGCGGCGCGGCTGCGGGCCGAGACCGCGCCCTTTGGCGCCGACGCCGCCATCGAGGCGGTGGGCGTGGATTCGGCCATCGCCACCGCGTTGGGCGCCATCCGCAAGGGCGGCGCGCTGACGCTCATCGGCAACGTCTCGCCCACGGTGAACGTGGACCTGCAGAGCATCGTCACCCGCGAGATCACCCTCTATGGCTCTTGCGCCTCCAACGGCGAGTTCAAGGCCTGCGTGGACCTGGTGGCCTCCGGCAAGATCAAGGTGGACCCCTTGATCTCCGAGTACGTCACCCTGGAGCAGGGCCAGGAGACCTTTGACAAGCTCTACAAGGGCGTCGAAGGGCACGTCAAGTCGGTGTTCTTGTTCGAATGAGAGAGACCCTAAAGGTTTTCTGAAACCTTTAGGGTCTTCCGGCTACTGGAGGTCACACCCATGCTCGACATCCTCATCCGCAACGCCAAGGTCGTGGACGGCAGCGGCGGCCCGGGCTATGCCGCCGATATCGCCATCGCCGAGGGGCGCATCGCCGAGATCGGCCGGCTGGAGGGCGCCACGGCCGGCGAGGTCATCGACGCCCAGGGGCTGGTCGCGGCGCCGGGGCTCATCGACATGCACTCGCACTCGGATTCGACCCTGCCGATCAACCCCCTGGCGGAGAGCAAGGTGCGCCAGGGCGTGACCACCGAGGTGATCGGCATGTGCGGCTCCAGCACCGCGCCGATCAGCGAGGCCCAGCGCGCCGAGCACCTCCGCAGCGCCGGCAGCGCGGGCGCGATCCTGGGCTGGGCGTGGTCGTCCTTCGGCGAATACCTCGACCGGCTGCGCGCCAAGGGGCTGGCCGTCAACGTCGTGCCGCTGGCGGGGCAAGGGACCATCCGCAACAAGGTGATGGGGCACACCGCCGCCGCGCCCACGCCCGACCAAGTCGCCGCCATGCAGGCTGAGGTGGCGCAGGCGATGGACGAAGGGGCCTGGGGCATCTCCACCGGGCTGATCTACCCGCCGGGGAGTTATGCGACGACAGCAGAGATCGTCGACCTGGCCAAGGTGGCCGCGCCACGCGGCGGCTTCTACTTTAGCCACATCCGCGGCGAGGGGCCGACGCTGCTGGCTGCCCTGGCCGAGGCCATCACCATCGGCCAGGAGGCGGGGCTGCCCGTCCAGGTCGCCCACTATAAAGCCTACGGCAAGTCCAACTGGCCCAAATCCGCCGTGGGGCTCGAGATGCTGGACGAGGCGCGGCGGCGCGGCATCGATATCACCCCCGACATGTACCCCTACGTCGCCTCCAGCACCGGGCTGGCCGCGCTGCTCCCCGGCTGGGCGCACGAGGGCGGCGCCCAGGCCCTCCTGGCCCGGCTGGCCGATCCCGCCACGCGGGCCAAGATCCGTCAAGAGGTGCTGGACGACATGGACCCGGCGGAGGGCGAGGCGGAATGGGAAGGGACCGTGATCTCGCGCTGCGTCAAGGCGCCGGCGTATGAGGGCAAGCACATCGCCCAACTGGCCACCGAGAAGAGCCTGGCGCCGGTGGACGCCGTGCTCGCGATCGTGGCCGAGACGGAAGCCGACGCGAGCATGATCCGCTTCAAGATGAGCGAGGAGAACCTGCGCGCCCAGTTGCGCTACGGCCAGATGATGATCGGCTCCGACGGCTACTCGCTGGCCTCCTATGGCCCGCTGGGCGAGGGCAAGCCCCACCCGCGCAACTATGGCACCTTCCCGCGGGTGCTGGCCCGCTATGTCCGAGAGCAGGGAGTGCTCTCGCTGGAGGAGGCGATCCACCGCATGTCGGGGCTGCCCGCGGCCAAGCTGGGGCTAGCTCAGCGCGGCCTGCTGCGCCCCGGCTGCTGGGCCGACGTCGTTCTCTTGGATCCGGCCACGGTGCAGGACCGCGCCACCTTTGCGGAGCCGCACCAATACCCCGCGGGCATCCCCTACGTGCTGGTGAATGGGCGCGTCGTCATCGCGGGGGGGTATCACCGCGGCGTCTTGCCGGGGCAGGTGCTCCAAGCACCCTGAGCTTCAGGGGTAGCACAACCCTCTGGGTTGTGGGCCGGCGGGCGGCGCGCAATCCGGGAGGAGTGCGCCACGGGGTGCGGACGGGCAGTGTAGCACAACCCTCTGGGTTGTGGG
>JAAYEA010000222.1 GCA_012689325.1 Chloroflexota bacterium | reverse complement strand
TGGTGGACCTCAGGGCAAAACCCTACAACCTGTCCGCCGCGCAGATCACGTGGGTCGAGGAGACGATCGCCGGCATGTCCGCGGAGGAAAAGGCCGGACAGCTCTTCACGAACCTGTTCCACTTTGGTGTGGATGCCTTTAGCGGCAACGCACTGACCAACAAGGAGATCCTGGGCAAGTACCACATCGGCGGCGCCCGCTTCCATGGCGGCAAATCGAGCCAGGTCCAGGCGCTGCTGAACGAGCTGCAAACCGAGTCCAAGATCCCGCTGCTCATCGCGGCCAACTGCGACTCCGGCGGCAACGGCGCCTGCGCCGACGGGACCTACATCGCCTCGGCCGCCCAGGTGGAGGCCACCCGCGACACCACCGTCGCCTACAACGTGGGGCTGGTCTCGGGCCGGGAAGGGCGCGCCTTGGGCGTCAACGTCAACTTTGACCCCTGCGTCGACATCCTGTTCAACTGGCGGAACACCATCGTCAACACGCGGGCCTACGGGACCACCGCCGACGACGTCATCAAGTACACCAACGCCTACCTGGACGGGCTGGTCGCCGAGGGCGAGACGATCCGCTGCATCAAGCATTTCCCCGGCGACGGCAGCGAGGAGCGCGATCACCACCTGGTGTTGGGGGTGAACGAGCTATCCGTGGAAGAATGGGACAACTCGTACGGGCGCGTCTACCGGAACCACATCGACCGCGGCGTCGAGATGGTCATGGCGGGGCATTTCGTGCTCCCGGCCTACCAGAAAAAACTGAACCCCCAGCTGGCGGATAAGGACCTCCTCCCGGCGACCCTGTCGGAGGAATTGCTCATGGGCCTGCTGAAGGGGCAATTGGGCTTTAACGGCATGGTCATCACCGACGCCAGCCACATGCTGGGCATGTCCTCGGCGATGCGGCGGGAGGACTATGTGCCGGGCGCCATCGCCGCCGGTTGCGACATGTTCCTCTTTTTCAACGACATGGACGAAGACTATCAGTTCATGCTAGACGGGTACAAGAAGGGCGTCATCACCGAGGAGCGGATGACTGACGCGCTGCGGCGGATCTTGGGGCTAAAGGCCAAGCTCAACCTGCACGAGAAGAAGGCGGCTGGCACCCTGCTCAAGACCGCCAAGGAGCTGGAGGTCGTCGGCTGCGAGGAGCACCGGCGGATGCGCGCCGAGGCCGCGGACAAGGGGATCACGCTGGTCAAGAACACCTTCGACCAGCTTCCCATCCGCCCCGAGACGCACAAGCGCATTCGCCTCTATTACCTCCAGGGCGAGGTCGGTGGGATCATGGCGGCGGGCTCCAAGACACTGGAGACCATCGTCGCCGAGCTGCAGCGCCGCGGCTTTGAGGTGACGGTGAACGATGGGGCCAGCCGCGTCAAGGGAAGCACGCTCAAGTACCGCCAGGAGGTGGATGCGGCGCTGATATTCGGCGATATCGTCGGCTATGCCGCGGAGAACAACTATCGCATCCGCTGGAAGACGCCCATGAGCAGCGACTGCCCCTGGTACGTGCACGAGGTGCCGACGGTCTTTGTGTCGCTCAACTACACCACCCACCTTCACGACGTCACCATGGTCAAGTGCTACATCAACGCCTACCACAACAACCCCGAGATCATCCAGCAAGTGATCGACAAGATCATGGGCGAGTCCGCGTTCAAGGGCACGCCCAACGAGCTGGTTTGGGCAGACAAGTGGCAGGCCAAGCTATAGCGCAGAGCCAAGCACCATAAGCAGCCAGACAAGGAGGCAAGAACATGATGGAAACCATCTTTGCCCGGCGAAGCATCCGGCAGTACAAGCCCGGGGCCGTCGGCGACGAGCAGATTCGCAAATTGCTGGAGGCGGCCATGGCCGCGCCTTCCGCCTCCAACCGCAAGCCGTGGCATTTCGTGGTGGTGAGCGAGCCGGCCAGCCTGCGCGCCCTGGCCGAGGCGCTGCCTTTTGGCAAGATGCTGCCTCAGGCGGCCCTGGCCATCGTCGTCTGCGGCGATCCGCAGATCTCGGAGCGGCACTGGGTACAGGATTGCTCGGCGGCGACGGAGAACCTGCTGCTGGCGGCGACGTCGCTGGGCCTGGGCGCGGTATGGCTGGGCGTGGAGCCAAATGCGGAGCGCCGCGCCGCCGTGGCTGCGGCGTTGGGCATCCCCGATAGCATGGGCATCCTCAACGTCATCTCGATCGGATACCCGGGCGAGGAAAAAGAACCGCGCACCCAGTACGACGAGGCGCGGGTGCATCGCAATCGCTGGTAAGCCCCAAAAGGCGCTTCTCCATCAACAGAGGAAGGGGACCGGGCTTGCGCCCGATCCCCTTGTTCGTTTGGCTAGAATCGCTGGTTAAGGCAAGGTCCGCAGAATGAGCGGGAGATACCAGTCCGCTGGCCCCCACTCCCAAGTGGTGCAGATCTCCCAGGCGGTGCCGTGCGGGTTGGGCGCGCGCTGATAGTCGTTGCTGTTCTGGATGGCCAACGTATAGGAGCCGCCCAGCTCCTTCACGTGGGCGGGGAAGAGCTCCAGCCAGCCGATCGGCCCCTGCAGGTCGGTGCGGACGAGCTTGCCATCCCAATACCAGGCTGCCTTGTTGTCGCTCCAGGTCTGGATCTGGACGCTGGTCACGCGCCAGCCAGCGGCTGGCGTGTGCAAGGTCACCTGGCTGCGCAGCAAGTGCGTCGTGCCGTCCACGGCGTCTTGCACGCCATCGATTTTTAGGCCTAGGATTTCAGCGCCCGGCGGGCGAATGGCCCAGCCGCCATAGTCCCAGGCGTCCCACATGACCGCGTCCGCCGGCCGCCAGCCCTCGCCAGGGACATAATCGGGCAGATTCCAGCCCGCCGGCGCGGGGGGCGCCGGAATGATCTGCAAGGGCGCGAGGTGCGCCTGGCTGCCGCCATAGGGCTGGAAGAGCTCGGACCCCTCCACGCGATAGAGGATGACACCCTCCGGGTGCGAAGCCTGGCAGATGCGCCGCGGCAGCGGTGTTGGCGTCGGCGGCTGCGTCGCCGTCGGCGTGGATGTCGGCGTTACGGTATCCACGGGCACCGTGGGCGTCGGCGTATGGGTGTTGGTCGGCGTGTCGCCCGGCAGTGTGGGCGTGGGCGTGGGGGTATTGGTCGGCGTGTCGCCCGGCAGCGTCGCTGTGGGCGTGGGGGTATTGGTCGGCGTGTCGCCCGGCAGCGTCGCTGTGGGCGTGTGGGTGTTGGTCGGCGTGTCGCCCGGCGTCGTTGGAGTCGGTGTATAGGTACTGGTCGGCGTGTCCCCCGGCATCGTCGCCGTGGGCGTATAGGTGTTGGTCGGCGTGTCCCCCGGCATCGTCGCCGTGGGGGTATGGGTGTTGGTGGGCGTGTCGCCCGGCAAAGTCGCCGTGGGCGTATGGGTGTTGGTGGGCGTGTCGCCCGGCAAAGTCGCCGTGGGCGTATAGGTGTTAGTCGGCGTGTCGCCCGGCATCGTCGCTGTGGGAGTATGGGTGTTGGTGGGCGTGTCGCCTGGCAAGGTCGCCGTGGGCGTGTGGGTGTTGGTGGGCGTATCCACCGGCGTCGTCGCTGACGGCGTGGCCGACCGCGTGGGCGTCAGAGTCTGCGTGGCGGTGGGGAGCACACACTCGTAGGCAAAGGTGGCGGTGGTTGCCGAGAAGCGCTGACCCGCGCTCTCCACGATGATCCGCAGATCCACCACCCCGCTGGGCGGCGCGCTGGTCACGATGTACGCGTGGAGCGTAACCTGGCGGATCGCCCCCGGCGCCAGATCGCCCAGCGACCAGGACACCTGGCGCAGCGTGGGGTTATAGCTACCTCCCGTGGGCGTGCCGTCGGGATAGTTGGTGTCGGAGTAGCGCAAAAGCTCGGGCACGGTGGCCCGCACCACCACGTTCGGCGCGAGGATGCTGCTGTCGTTGCGCACCACGATGGTATAGCGTTGGCCCCACCCCGGGCAGAGATACCCAAAGTGCCAGGCGCTGGCCGAGACCAAGGCCCGCGTGGAGACAAAGCCAAAGTTGATGTTACCCAGCGTGCTGCCGGCTGTGGGCGTGACCACCGCCCGCGCATCCAGCCCGCCGTCCACGTCGAACGTGGGCACCGCGTCCGTGGGCAGCGTCGCGGGATTTACGGACACCACATAGGCGGCAGGCAACAGCCCGGAGAAGCTATAGTGCCCGCCGGCATCGGTCACCGCGGTCAGCGTGATGGATGCGAGGTCCGTCAGGCGAACTCCCACCCCGGCCAGGCCCGGCTCATCTGAACCCCGTATTCCGTTGGCGTCCAGGTCCAGCCAGACCCCGCCGGAGATTTGGGCAGTTCCCTGCGCCAGCGCGACTCCTGGTGTGAGGGCAATCAGCAACAACAGCGCAAGGAGCCCCCCTCCAATCCCCCTCATGCATACAGCTTGCACTCGATGGTCCATCATGACTATCCTCCTCCGCTCGTTGGGGCAAACGACGCGTGGAATCATGGATCGGAACGTGGTGTCCCCGCGCGTGATCACTGAGCAACTATATACAATCATATACCACAAGCTGGATAAAGGCCAATTCCCTTACCCAGCAGGCCGGAAGCATTGATCGCCGCAGGATAGGCGCGTGTTACCTAACGAGGGCAGAGCCTTGGCTCAGAGCTGGGGCATCCTGCTTGGGCGCGGGGCAAGGAAAGCGGTACGAGATGGTATAATAGCCTTCGTGCAATTGCGTCTCCACAGCATACCCGCTCTTGCGAAGCATCCCCAGGGCGCGCGTGTTGCTGGTGAGGATATCCGCTTTCAAACCAACGCAGCCGCGTCGTTGGGCGGCCAGGCCGATATAGATGAGCATCTGTGAGCCGAGACCTTGGCGCTGATAATCGTCGCGGACCAGCAGCGCCACGTCGGCCACCTGGGTCGCCGGGTCCACCACATAGCGGCTGACGGCGATGACTTGCGTCCGCGGCCCCTCCTGGAGCAGCCCCAGCAGGGTCAGCTCGTGCTCATAGTCGATTCGCTCGGAGCGCTGCACCAGCTCGGGCGGCACGGTCTTGGGCACGCGAAAGAAACGGTAATAGAGCGATTGCTCCGAGATGGCATAAAAGAACGCGCGAAGCAGCCGCTGATCCGATAGCCTGACCGGGCGCACGCGCACCGGCAGTCCATCATCCAGCTCCATCACGGTTTCCAACTCGTGGGGGTATTCGCCGATGGGCAGCCTGGCCTCAGCGGGCACGGACCCCAGGCGAATGGCCTCCTTCAGCAACTCCTCGCGATGCTCGGGCGCCGCGACGCTGACCAGCTCCAGGGCGCGCTCGGCCCGCGTGCGCCCATAGAGATCGGCGACGCCGTGCTCGGTGACGATATGATGGATGTGATCGCCGGGGACCACGCCCACCGCGTCAGGGGGAAGGTGCGGCAAGATGCGCGAGGCGCCGTCCTCCGCGCGCGAGGGGAGGGCCACCACCGAGCAACCCTCGGGCGATCCGGCCGCGCCCTGCGGGTATCCCGAGGGATCGTCGAGCGCCTGGCGCGCCTCGCCTCTTTGCGCCACGCACGCCGTCCCGTCCAGCGCCACCCATAGCGCCTCGTTGATCGCCACCATCCGATGGTTACGCCGAATGGACTCCGGGTCGCCCAGCTCGTGGGCCGGGCGGAACTCGATGAGGGGGTTATCGTGGATGTACTCGTACAGGCGGCGCGTTCCCAGGCACCTGCTGCAGACGGCCTTGCCGACATGCTGGGATTTGGCGCGATTGGTGATGGCTCCCGACTCGATCAGGTCCAGCATCCCTTCGGTGAGGACATCGGTGTGCAGGCCCAGGTCGCGCTTGGCCCCCAACTCGCTCATGAGCGCCGCCGAGATCGGGCCGGCGCCCGCCTGCAGCGTCGCCTCATCGGGGATCAGCCGGGCAAGGTAGCGGGCGATCCGTCGCGCCGTTTCGTCGACCGCCGGCGCAGGGTACTCGGGCAGGGGGGCGTCGTGCTCCACCATCGCCGCGAGGCGATCCACGTGGATGACGCTATCGCCCCAGGTCCACGGCAGTTGGGCGTTCACCTCGGCGATCACCTGGCGCGCGTGCTCGGCGGCGGCGCGGGCGACATCCACGCCAGGGCCCAGGCTGCAGAAACCATGGGCATCGGGCGGCGTCACCTGCACCAGCGCCACATCCAGGGGGATCGCGCCTTCCGCAAAAAGCCGCGCGAGGCGCCAGGTGCTGGCCGGCACCGCGTCGCCCCTGGGCGCGTCACCCAAGGGGCCCAGGGCAATGACCCGAAAGCCCGGGCTTTCCTCTGGGCCCAAGGGGGCGATCTGGGGAACATAGAGGTGGAGCGCATCGCGGTCCCAGCGCTCCGCCCATTCGCGGAGCGCCCCCAGCAGCACGCCAGGGCAGCACGGCCCCCCGCTGACGAACAAGTTGTCGCCACGCCGAATGAGGCTCATGGCCGCGGTGGCCGTGCGCAGCTTGGAAGCGTATCGCTTCTGCCAGGGCGATGACGACATGCGCCGTCTCCTGATGGTCGGCGATCGCTCGCAGCAACCGCCCTAGAAAAAGGACTTGACCTGTTCCGCCGCCTGCTGGGTCATCCCCGGCACGGCGGCCAACTCTTCCGCCGAGGCCTCGCGGATGGCCTCCACCGAGCCAAAGTGCATGATCAGCGCCCGCCGCCGCTTTGGTCCGATCCCCGGGACCGCCTCCAGCTCGGAGACGAGGGTGTTCGCATCGCGAAGGTTGCGGTGATAGCTGACGGCGAAGCGGTGCGCCTCGTCGCGGATGCGCTGCAAGACAAACAGCCCTTCCGAGTCGCGCGGCAGCAAGATCGGCTCAGGGTTCCCCGGGACAAAGACCTCTTCCTCCCTTTTGGCCAGGCCGATCACTGGCACGCGCTCGAGCAGGTCGAACTCGCGCAGGATGTCGGTGGCCACATGGAGTTGCCCCTTGCCGCCATCCACGATGAGCAGGTCGGGCAGCAGGGACCAGGTATCTTCGGTGTCGCCATCCGCGCCAGGCTCGCCTGCCAACTCGGCCAAGTCCGTCTCCACCGCGCGGCGAAAGCGCCGCCGCAGCACCTCGCCCATCATGGCATAATCGTCAGCGCCCTGCACCGAGCGGACGCGGAAGCGCCGATAGTCGCTCTTGCGCGCCACGCCCTGGACAAAGACCACCATGCTGCCCGTGGCCAATTGCCCCTGGGTGTTCGAGATGTCAAAACACTCCATGCGGCTGGGGGGTTGCTCCAGGCCCAACTGCTCCTGCAGCTCGGCGAGCGCGGTCACGTAACGGTTGCTCTCCATCTCCCATTGCAGCCGCAGGTGGTTGAGCGTCTCAGTGGCATTCTCGGCAGCCATCAACACCAGCTCGCGCTTTTTGCCGCGCTGCGGGACCTGGACGCTCACCTTTTCCCCGCGCCGGGTCTTGAGCCAGCTCTGGATAATCGAGACCTCGTCCACCTCGTTCTGCAGCAGAATCTCGGGCGGGACGTAGGCGGCATCGCTGTAGAACTGCTTCACAAAGGAGGTCATGATCTCGGTGCCGTTTTCATCCTGGGTGCCGGTGAGCACGAAATACTCGCGCCCCAACAGCTTGCCGCCGCGGATAAAGAACACCTGGACGCAGGCCTCGCCGTTGTTGCGGGCAAAGGCGATGACGTCCTGGTCGCTGAAAGCGGTAGAGACCACCTTTTGCCGCTCGATGACCTGCTCCACGGCCTGGATCTGGTCCCGGAGCTTGGCGGCGCGCTCGAACTGGAGCTCTTCCGCCGCCTTGGTCATGGCCAAACGCAGCTCTTTGAGGATCTTGTCCGTCTTGCCTTCCAGGAAGAGGCAGACTTGGTCGATGAGGGCGTGATACTCTTCCTTGGTCACCGCGCCGATGCAGGGGCCCGCGCAGCGTCCGATGTAATAGTACAGGCAGGCGCGCTTGTCCTGGCCGGTGATCTTGCGGGTACAGCTCAGGTACGGAAACATGTTCCGCAGCAGGTCCATGGTGGCATGCACGGCCTTGCTGGAGGTATAGGGACCAAAGTAGCGGGCGCCATCGTCCAGCAAGCGGCGCACAAGATAGATGTGCGGATAATCCTCCTGGACGGTGATCTTGATGTAGGGGTAGCGCTTGTCGTCCTTGAGACGCACGTTATAGCGCGGGCGGTGCTTTTTGATCAGGTTGTTTTCGAGGATCAGCGCTTCCAGCTCGGAGCCGGTGACGATAAAGTCGATGTCGGCGATCTGCTCCACCATGCGCCGGACTTTGGGCGGGTGGTCGGCGGAAGCGTGAAAGTAGGAGCGCACGCGGTTGCGCAGGCTGATGGCCTTGCCCACATAGATGATCGTGCCCGTCGCGCCTTTCATCAGGTACACGCCGGGCTTGGTGGGCAAGGTCTCGAGGATATTGGCGATATGCGTATCTGCGGTCATGCGGCGTTCCATGCCGCGGCAAGACTGCCGCGGGCGCTCTAGCCCTGCGGCAGCGAGGCCGCAGGCCTGATTCACCCAGGTGATCTATCCTGTATTATACACCCAAGCGCCGGCAGAGCTAGAAGCGCCGTTGGCAGGGCTCGCAGGCTAGATGACTTCCAGCTCGTCCTTGCCCGGCAGTTGCGGGAAGGCCCCGTGCGGCTCGGCCTGATACCAAAAGGCCACCGAGGCGATGTCATCCTGCAGCGGCAGGTAGCGGTGGCCCGAGCGCCAGCCCAACGCCTGGATGGTGACCTTCAGGTCCTTCTCGAAGCGAATGGGGTCCATCAGGTGCCAGCGGTAGAGGCCGAAGCGGGTATTGGCGCGATAAAGCCCGTCGGGGCGGAGCACCTGCGGCAGGCCGGTGTAGGGGCCGCTGAACTCGCAATAGCGCTCGCCGCGGGGGAACTCGAAATCGTACGAACCGCAGAAATAGTCCTCCGTGCCCGTGCCGCAGATGGTGGGAAAGTCCTTATCGCCATCCATAAAGAACTTGATCTCGCCCTCGCCCCACCAGCCGTTGTTGTTCACCCCCCAGGCCATGTAGGTGCCCACGTACTGCCCCCAGCCCTTGACGCCATCCAGGATGGTATAGTCTTGCTTGTAGGGCAGCGGGTTGGTGCGGCGGAACTGGGCGTGGAAGTAGGCGGCATCCTCGGGGACTTGGGTCAGGGTATAGTTGATCTGGTAATAGACCGTGATCTCGTCATCCGACAGGTTCTGCATGGTCATCAGGGCGGATTTGCGGAAGGGCATCTCCCAATAGCAATTAAAGCCGCTCCCGGGGTTGACGCAGACCGGCAGCGAGTTGATCAAGGCCGCCTGGCCCCAGCCATTGCCGAAAAAGTCGCCGACGGGGCACTCCACCGAGGGCGTCTCTTCGCCATCCCAGAACATGCGCAGGATCGTATAACGCCAGTGGCCGGTGACGGTCATCCAGATGCTCTGGATCGCGCCGGGCTCGTCGATCTGAGCCAGGGTGATGGTGCTATGCGGCGGAACGCGCACGCTGGGCGAGATCTTCCAGCCCTGCCCCAGCTCGCGGGCGCAATTGGCGCCCGTGCCCTCGGTGGCCATGCCCGCCTTGCCCTTCTCCCCGGCGAAATTCTCCGCGCTGATGGAGCGCGTCTTGGCCCTGGAAAGCAGCGCCAGGTTGCCCAGGTGCAGATGAAGGCCGTTGAAACCGCTCATGATCCCTCCTTGCTGGTATATCTCCGACGCTATGACACCCCCATTCTAGGCAGAACCGGGCCAGTCGTCAACGGGCGCCGCATCGCCGGTTGACAGGAAACGGGCATCCGGATAGACTGGGCAGCAACCGAGATCGCTGGGCCCCACAGCGAACCACCAAAGGACGCTTGGAGGATCCTGATGAATGAGCGCCTGCGCCCGTTCGCTTCGGCCCTGATTTGCCTTGGGCTGCTTCTTTCTTGTCTGGCCCGGCCGCTGGCCACAGCGGCGCAAGGGACGCCCACGACCACGCCCATCCCACCGGCCACGTCCTCGGCGACGCCGTACCCGCCCCCGCCCACCGGCGGCCCCGATCCTTATCCCGGCCCCACCACCGTGACCCCCACGCTCGCCGCTACGGCGACAGCCACGGCGACATCGCCGGTCACGGCGACGCCGTCCATGGCGGTGGCGCGCCGCGCCTATCTGCCGTTGATCCTGAAGAACGCGCCGGCAGCGACGCTGCGGCCCCCGCTGCAACTGCCCCTGCTCCTGCGCTTCGGCGGCTAGGAGAGCCCCTCCCCTGCCCAACTGCCGCCGGCCAGGGAACCGCTTTGCCCGCTCGCGCGAAAAGTGCTATAATCCCAAGTTGGTTTATCACGCACTTTGCGCTTTATGAGGGCCGTCCATGCTGTATCAGCCGATAAATCCTGTCATCGTGCAAAGCGACAGGAGCATCCTGCTAGAGGTCGACAACGCGCTTTATACCGAGGCGCGCGACGCGCTGGCCCGGTTCGCCGAGTTGGTGAAAAGCCCGGAGCATATCCACACTTACCGCATCACGCCGCTCTCCCTGTGGAACGCCGCCGCGGCGGGCCTGGGCGCCGAGGAGATCATCGACGCGCTGGTGCGGTACGGCAAGTACGAGCTCCCCAGCAATGTGCGCATCGACATCGCCGACTATGTGTCGCGCTATGGGCGGCTCAAGCTGACTCGCGAAGGCGAGCAGCTCTTGCTCCAGTCCCAAGATGTTCCCCTGCTCGCGGAGATCAGGCAACATAAGCGGCTGCAGCCGTACGTCCTCGAGCAGCGCGACGCGCACACCCTGGTGGTGGACGCCGCGCAGCGCGGCTTTCTCAAGCACGCGCTGGTCATTTTCGGCTACCCCGCCGAAGACCTGGCGGGATATCAGGATGGCGACGCCCTGCCCATTCAATTGCACAGCCAGACCCGCGAGGGGGCGCGTTTTGGGCTGCGTCACTATCAGCAGGAGGCGGTGGATGTCTTTCATGCCGGGGGGACCGCCCGCGGCGGCAGCGGCGTGATCGTGCTGCCCTGCGGCGCCGGCAAAACCATCGTCGCCCTGGGCGCGATGGCCAAGCTGCAGACTGCCACGCTCATCCTCACCCCCAGCACGGTCGCCGTCCGCCAATGGATCGACGAGATACTGGACAAGACCAGCCTAAGGCCCGATCAGGTGGGCGAATACTCGGGCCTGGTCAAAGAGATTCGGCCCGTGACCATCACCACCTACCAGATCCTCACCTACCGCTCGCGCAAAGGCGACGAGTTTCCCCATTTCGCCCTGTTCGATCAACGCAACTGGGGCCTGATCATCTATGACGAGGTGCACCTGCTGCCGGCCCCGGTGTTCCGCATCACGGCGGCGCTGCAAGGACGGCGCCGCATGGGCCTCACCGCGACGCTGGTGCGCGAGGATGAGCGCGAGACCGACGTGTTCTCGCTCATCGGCCCCAAAAAGTACGATGTCCCCTGGCGAGAGCTGGAACGCCAGGGATGGATCGCCACCGCCGAATGCCACGAGATTCGCGTGAACATGTCCGAAGAGGATCGCATGCTCTATGCCATCTCGGAGGAGCGCGAAAAGTACCGCCTCGCTGCCGAGAACGAGGCGAAAAAGCGCGTGATCATGGAGCTACTGCGCAAGCACCCCGGCGACCACACCCTCGTCATTGGGCAATACCTGGAGCAACTTGAGGATATTGCCCGGATGCTCAACGCGCCGCTGATCACCGGCAAGACCCCCATCGCCGAACGGGAGCGGCTGTACGAATCGTTCCGCACCGGCGAGACGCCGCTCCTGGTCGTCTCCAAAGTGGCCAACTTTTCCATCGACCTGCCCGACGCCAGCGTGGCGATCCAGATCTCGGGCACCTTTGGCTCGCGGCAGGAAGAGGCCCAACGCCTGGGCCGCATCCTGCGCCCCAAGAAGGATGGCTCGCTCGCACACTTTTACTCCCTGGTCTCGCGTGACACCAAAGACCAGCTCTTCGCCGCCAAGCGACAGCTCTTCTTGACCGAGCAGGGCTACCGATATACTATTCTGTACGAAGAGGACCTCGGCGACTATATCCCGGTGACCGAGCTGGCCCCCAGCGCCTCATCATAGCCGCCCTGACCATCGCCACATCCATGCACGGGGCGACATCCGGGCCTCGTCAGGGAGGATAACGATTTGATCAACTGGCGCAGGAACTTGACGGTTGCCTGGATCGCCCAGCTTGTCTGCATCCTGGGGTTCAATTCGGTATGGGCCTTTCTTCCCTTCTACCTCCAAGAGATGGGCGTATCGGACCTCGACCACGTCAAGCTCTGGACCGGCTGGATCACCACCGGCGGGTCCGTGAGCATGGCGATCTTTGCCCCCATCTGGGGCAGCCTGGCTGATCGCTATGGCCGCAAGATCATGGTGGTGCGCGCCGCCTTGGGCGGCACGGTCATCATGGCGCTGATGGCCTTTGCCACGACGCCCGCCCAGTTTTTGATCCTGCGCATCATCCAGGGAACGCTGACCGGCACCGTCTCTGCTTTCACCACGCTGGTGGCCGCCTGCACCCCGCGCGGCAAGGAAGGCTTTAGCCTGGGCATGATGCAGGTGGCGGTATATAGCGGCTCCAGCGCCGGGCCCTTGATGGGCGGCTTTCTCGCCGATGCCTTCGGCTATCGCACCACCTTTCTCGTGAGCAGCGTCATCCTTCTCATCGGGGGGCTCTTGACCGTCTTGCTCTTCCAGGAGAGTTTTGTCCCCGCCACCCGCAAGCGCGTGAGCGTCTGGCAGAGCACCAAGGAGATGACTCGGGATAGCAACATTCTATCCATGGTGATCGTTATCCTGGCGCTGTACACCACCGGCAGCATCGTGAGCCCCATCTTGCCGATCTTTGTGCAAAGCCTCACCAGCGACCAGGCCCGCCTGGCCACCATCACGGGCTCGATCACAGGCGTGACGGCCCTGGTCTCGGCCGTATCGGCAGCCATTGCCGGCCGCCTGGCAGATCGAATCGGCCACGAGCGGATTCTGGTGGCCGCGTGCGTTGGCGCCGCCATCGCCTATCTGCCCATGACGCTGGTGCAGACGCCGATGCAGCTCCTGGCCCTCAACGTCTTGGTGGGAGTCTTTATCGGCGGGCTCATGCCCACCACGAACGCGCTCATCGCCCTGCGCGTGCCACGGGAAAAGCAGGGGGCTACCTATGGCCTCATGGCCAGCTCCGGCGCAGCAGGGCGGGCTATCGGCCCGATGATCGGGTCTGGCATCGCCGTGGGGCTGGGCAACCGCGCCCTGTTTCCCGTCGCCACGGCCATGTATGGCGTCCTGTCGGTGGCAATGGCGCTGCAATTTCGCAAGACTGGCGCCTCCCACGCGCAGGCCGAGCCAGCAGACGAGAGGGAGCGCCCATGACCATCCGCGACATCACCATCCCCCTGCAAGAGGGCATGCCGGTCTGGCCTGGCGACCCTGCCTTCCGGCGCGACAGGATCATGCAGATTAGCCGCGGCGACGAGGCCAACGTCTCCCACCTATCCCTGGCCAGCCACACCGGCACGCACATCGACGCGCCGTATCATTTCCTCGAGTATGGCGCCACGCTGGACAACTTGGCGCTGGAAACCCTGGTCGGCCCCGCTGACGTGGCCTACTTCCCCAGCCAGGAAGCCATCGATGCCGCCGACCTGGAAGCCGCGAGGGTGCCCCAAGATTGCGTCCGGCTGCTGTTGCGCACGCGCAACTCGCGGTATTGGGCCCAAGCAGGCCAAGAATTCCGCCGCGACTATGTGGGGATCACCGAAGCGGCGGCGCGGTGGATCGTGGACCGGGGGATCAGGCTGGTCGGGATCGACTATTTGGGCATCCATCGCTTTGGCAACGCCCGCCCCGTGCACGAGATTTTGTTGAGCGCGCGCGTGGTCATCCTGGAGGGCCTTAACCTGACCGATATCGCCCCAGGGCGCTACCAGTTGGCCTG
The DNA here is from genome assembly GCA_012689325.1 of Chloroflexota bacterium. Taxonomy (GTDB): domain Bacteria; phylum Chloroflexota; class Anaerolineae; order JAAYEA01; family JAAYEA01; genus JAAYEA01. Next base: position 316 of record JAAYEA010000222.1, on the reverse strand, counting down.
CCTGCCGCTCAAGATCGCCGGCGGCGATGGTGCGCCGGTGCGAGCCATCCTGATCGAATAACCCGTCCCCTTCCTCGCCCTTTGTTCCTCCTTCTTGCTTGACTTGCCGCGAGCACGACCTGTCTTTCTATGCATTCACATTCCTTAGTAATAGTTGAATAATAGTAATAGTAGTGGTAGTAGGCATGGGGATGATGTGGAAAACTCGGCTGGCCAGGCCAGAGCGGCCCTCTCCCCACTACCCCTGGTTGTCCTCCGCGCGCGCCCGCCGAGATGTAGCGATCTCGTCATAACAGTTGTCCACGTCCCCTGTGGA
>JAAYEA010000221.1 GCA_012689325.1 Chloroflexota bacterium | reverse complement strand
GCGCGACTTGGCGCAAGCCCCGCCCCTGCCGCGGCTCCCCTATTGACGCGCCGCCCCTGGCGGTGTATACTTACCATGAACCACATCCTCGCTACGTCGCGTCGCCGTGCGTGTCCTCGTTAGGCAGGGCTGTTTGGCCCGAAAGGAGCATCGGCATGAAGACGTTACGTATCGGCGCCTCTCTCCTCGTTCTGGCGGCCTCCATACTCGGCCTGCTTCCCTTCCACCTCGGCTCGTCCCCGGCCCAGGCGGAGGAAGGGAGCGCCCCGGCCGCGGCGTGGGCCAAGTTCGACTTTAACGACAGCACCATGCAGGGCTGGACCCTGGCGGGGGCCTTCGATGAGCATGGGCATGGCCCCTTCACCCACAGCTTCTGGGCGCAGTGGTGGGATTACGTCAACTATCCCAACCTCAGCGACTATACCGGCGACGGCAAGGGGTCCATCATGATGGCCGCCCTGGCCGGCCACGGCGTCACCAACCCGGACGCCACCTTCTGGCTCATGCAACTGCACTCCCCCGACCTCACGGACTCGCCGGTCTGGCAGGCGGCGCGGGGCTACTCGGTGCAACTGGCCGAGCGGCTGGCGATCACGGACAGGATCTATGCCAACCTCTATGTGCGCGTGTACGACACCGACCAGGGCCGCGACCGCTGGTTCTATACCCCCACCCAGGCGCTGCCCCTGACGCATAACGCCTGGACCCACATGACCTTCGACTGGTCGACCATCGCCACCTTTCCGGCCCACCGCATCGTGCGCGAGGTGTTCGTCAACCTCTGGGGCAAGATGAGCGACCTCGTGGAGGGGGCCGTCTATCTGGATGAGGTCACGCCGCTGGCGGCGGGCCGGCCCTCGCTCATCGCCGCGCGCAAGAACACCGGCGGCCTGCCCTGGCTCTACCTTTACAACGCCCCGGCCGGCATGTGGACGCCGGTGGCGAGCCAGGGCTCCAACCAGACCCCCATCCCCACCGGCGATATCCGCTTCATGTTCAGCCTGGACCACAACGGCGACGGCGTCAGCGAGATCGCCGCGGTCAAGGTCGTCGGCGGCGTCAGGTACCTCTACGTCTACACCCAGCCCATGGCCTGGGCCGCCCCCTCCGTCGTGGTCGCCGCCAACGCCCTCCCCATCCCCGCGGGCGATGTCCGCTTCATGTTCAACCTCGACTATAACGGCGACGGCCGGGAGGAGGTCGCCGCGCTCAAGATCGTCGGCGGCGTCAAGTACCTCTACATCTATGCCGCGCCCGTGGGCATGTGGACGCCGGTTTCCATGGTCGCCGCCAACGCCCTCCCCATCGCCGGCGGCGACATCCTCTGGATGTTCGGCCTGGACCATAACGGCGACGGCAAGGACGAGGTCGCCGCGGTCAAGGTGCTGGGCGGGGTCAAGTACCTCTACATCTATGCCGCGCCCGCGGGCATGTGGACGCCCGTCTCCATGGTCGCCGCCAACGCTTCGCCCATCCCCAGCGGCATGGTGCAGCACGTTTTCGCCGTGGACCGTGACGGGGACGGCAAGGACGAGATCGGCGTGGTCAAGGTCGTCGGCGGGGTGCGCTACCTGTACATCTATTCCGCGCCCGCGGGCATGTGGACGCCGGTCTCCATGGTGGCGGCGAACGCCAGCCCCATCCCCAGCGGCAACCTGCTGAACATTTTCAGCGTTAAGCGCGGGCCGTAGCCAGGGCTTGACATTCCCGCCATTCCGAGTATAACCAAAGGCATGCCTGGGCATCTTTCCACTCCAGGCCGGTGCGCGGAAGGGACACTCCGCCATGCCAACCGATCGCGAGCCTGCGGCTCAGCTCACCCACCACGCCATGGGCACGGTGATGGCTCACCATGCCTATGGCCCCCGCGCCCAGGAGGCCCTCGCCGCCGCCTGCCAGGAGGTGGCGCGGCTGGAAGCCCTCCTCAGCCGCTTCCTCCCCGCCAGCGACATCGGCCGCATCAATGCCGGGGCGGGCGCCGCCGCTGCCCCCGTCCCCATCGCCCTGGAGACCTACGAACTGCTCGCCCTCGCCGCCGATTTCGCCCGGCGCCTGCCCGATAGCTTTGACCCCACCATCGCCCCCCTGGTGGACCTCTGGCGCGCCGCCCAGGCCGCCGGCGATCCGCCCGACCCGCCCAGCGTCGCCCGCGTACTCCCCCTGGTGGACCACCGCGACTTGCTCCTGGACCCCTGGGCGCGGACGGCGCGGCTGCGGCGGCCCGGCCAGGCCCTCGACCTGGGCGGCATCGGCAAGGGCTACGCCGGCGACCGCGTGCTCGAGGTGCTGCGGGAATACGGCGTGACCTCCGCCTATGCCAACCTCGGCGGCAACGTCGTCACCCTCGGCTCCCGGCCCGACGGCTCCCCCTGGCAGATCGGCATCCAGCACCCCCGCCGCGAGGGCGCCATCCTCGGCGCCGTCGCTCTGGCCGGGGGGTGCGTGGTCACCTCCGGCGATTACCAGCGCTGCTTCACCGACCGCCAGGGCATCCGCCGCCATCACCTGCTCGACCCCGCCACCGGCTACCCCGCCGATTCCGGGCTCATCAGCGTCTCCATCGTCGCCGACCAGGCGACGGCAGCCGATCTCGTTTCCACCGCCGTGTTCATCGCCGGGCTGGAACGGGGGCTCGGCTTCCTGCAACACGCCCGCGCCGAGGCCATCCTGGTGGACTCGGCCCTGCGGCTCTACGTGACGCGAGGGCTGCGCTCTCGCTTTCGGGCCTTGGAGGCCCCGGTCACGGTGTTGGACTGATCGAAAGGAGGAGGTTTCATGGGCTGGGCCATCGCGCTTATCGTCGTCGCGGCCTTGGCCATCGCCGGGTGGGCCGGCTGGTCCAAGCTCGCCAAGGAACACCAGGAGGCCCGCGCCGTCCCCCTGGCCGCGCTGGATTTCGGCAAGCTCAAGGATGGCGTCTACCACGGCGCCTACGCGGGGGGCATGTACAAGTGGCGCGCCAACGAATGCGACGTCACCGTGGAGGGGGGCAAGGTGACCCGCATCACCCTCGCCAGCAGCCAGGACCCCGGCGCCAAGAACGCCAACGCCGACCTGCTCTGCGAGCGGGTCATCCAGGCGCAGTCGCTGCAGGTGGACACGGTCAGCGGCGCCACCCTCACCGGCAAGGCCTACCTCAAGGCCATGGAGAACGCGCTGGTCCAGGCGCAAGCGTAGCGGGCCGCGGGGAGGCCATCGCCCGCGGGAGCTCGGACACGGATCGCCAGGATGGCGCGGATCAGGAGCCGCCGGGCTGGCTCCTGATCCATATCATCCGTGGAATCCGCGTCCCATGTCCGAAGGAGGCAATCATGGCCGCGCAAACGAGCGGGCAGGAGCAGGGGACGCCCAAGCCGCGCCGACGCCGCCGCATCGGCTGCATCGTCGCGCCCATCGTCGTGGTCGCCGCCGCGGCGGGCGCCGGCGGCATCGGCTGGACCATGCTCGAGCGGGAGCACCAGGAAGCCCGCAGCGTCACGCTGGACGCCGCGGATTTCACCCGGCTCAAGGACGGCGCCTACCACGGCGTCTATGCGGGCGGCATGTACAAGTGGCGCACCAACGAGTGCGACGTCACCGTGGCCGGCGGCAAGGTCACCGACATCGCCCTGGTCGCCAGCCAGAACCTCGCCGCCGAGACCGCCAACGCCGAGATGCTCTACGACCGGGTCATCCAGGCGCAATCGTTGCAGGTGGACACCATCAGCGGCGCCACCCTCACCGGCAAGGCCTACCTCAAGGCCGTGGAGGACGCCCTGGTCCAATCGCAGCGGTAGACGCCCTGACGCCCCCGCGCGCCTGGCGGGACGGGCAACAAAAAGACCCCAAAGGTTTCAGCCTTCCAATCCGGCTCAAACCTCTGGGGTCCTAGCTAGGAAACCTTACGGGGCAGCGCGCCTGTGGCGGATGCGCTCAGCGATCTCGTCCACGGTCAGGTCGCCGAGCCATGCTCGCCGCTCTTGCGTGTAATCCCCGCTGCCGGTCTCGAATTGCTGCAAGAACCGGATCATGCCCACCGGGCCGAGCGCCCGGGCGAGCGCCTCCAATCCCGCAGCACGGATCTCGTCCAAGGTTTGCAGACGTGTCGTCATCTTGGCATCACCTCCGCTAGCCAGGCCAGGGGATTGTCCACCCGTACGCCTAGCTTGTCACCCAGCCGCCTCGCCACCCGGCACAGCTGGTCATCGGTCGTCAGCAGAATATCCACCTTCGCTTGCTCCGCACAGGCAACGTGCAGCGCATCCAGGGGAGCAACGCCCTCCCGCTGCAGGTTCTGGGCTCGCTGGACCTCCCTGGGCGTAACCTGCGCCACCTGATGGGCGCACCCCGCGAGCAGACCCACGCGGCGCCGGCGGTCGCCATCCGGTGACTGGCTGACCTCGAACTCGACGGCCTCGCTGCTCCACCACTCCCACTCGCGCGCCTGCAAGCGCGCCAAGATGAGGATGATCGCCTCAGCCTCCAGGCGGATGCGGGACTGAGACTGGTCATCAAAAGGTCTGTTCAGACAACAGACATCCAAGTAGACTCGCATCTCGCCCCCTGGCATCGCCCCTGGTCACCACGGCGCTTGTCCCTAGATCATACCCTGTCCAGGCTATTCTGTCAAGGCAGCGCAAAAAAGCGCCTGGCGGGTCATCCGCCAGGCGCTCGTCTTCTCTATCTGCCCCGCCGCTCGGGGTTTGTGGCGCGCCCGCCCACCCGTGGCGCTTCCTCGCGCCTCTGGGCCCGCTCGCCGTGCCCCACGTGCGGGGCGTGGCCGGGCTGCCGCTGCCGGGATCCCAGGGGTCTCGGCAGCCCCTTGGGCTCCGGCGGCGCGTCATAGTCGAACCCCTCCAGCCAGCGGCGCTCCACCTTTTCGGGCAGCACCCGCTCCACCGCGCGGGTCATCTCCTCGTCCTCCGGCGTCAGGAAGGTGCAGGCCTCGCCCGTCTCCGCGGCCCGCCCCGTCCGGCCGATCCGGTGGATGTAGGCGTCCACCGTGTCCGGCATGTCGTAATTGATCACGTGGCTGATCTCGGTCACGTCGATGCCCCGCGAGGCAATGTCCGTCGCCACCAGCACGTCGAACTTGCCCTCGCGAAAGCCGTCCAGCGCCGCCTGCCGCGCGTTCTGCGACATGTTCCCTTGCAGCGCCGCCACCCGATGCCCCAGCTTGCCCAGCTCGCGGGCCACCTTGCTGGCGCGATGCTTGGTCCGGGTAAAGACCAGCACCCGCCCCATGGCCGTGGCCTGCATCAGCGCCGCCAGCAGCTTGGACTTCAAGTGGGCTTCCACGGGGTAAAAGGCGTGCGACACCGTCGCCGCGGGCGCCACGATCCCCACCTGCACCGTGGCCGGGTTGTGCAGGATGCTATCCGCCAGCTTGCGGATCTCGTCCGGCATGGTGGCGGCGAAAAAGAGCGTCTGGCGGTGGCGCGGCAGCACCTGCAGGATGCGCTTGATATCGGGCAAAAAGCCCATGTCGCACATCCGGTCGGCCTCGTCCAGCACCAGCACCTCCACCCGCGCCAGGTCGATGTCGCGGTCGGCGAGGATGTCCAGCAGCCGGCCGGGGCAGGCGATCACCACCTCGGCGCCCTGGCGCAGCGCCTCCACCTGGCGGAGCTTGCTCACCCCGCCATAGACCGTCACCGCGCGGGTGCGGGTGTGCTGGCCCAAGAGGCGGGTCACGTCGTAGGTCTGGTCGGCCAGCTCGCGGGTGGGGGCCAGCACCAGCGCGCGCACCGTGCCGCGGGGGCCTTTCATCAGCCGCTGCAGGATCGGCAGCATGAACGCCGCCGTCTTGCCGGTGCCGGTCTGGGCGATGCCCAGCACGTCGCGCCCCTCCAGCACCACGGGGATGGCCTGCTGCTGGATGGGCGTGGGCGTCGTATAGCCCATCGCCTTCACCCCCGCCACGATCTGGCGGTCCAGGCCGAATTGGTCGAAATTGGATTCTGTCATTGGTACTCCTTGACTGGCGGAGCCAAGACGTACCCTTGACTCTAGGTATCACAAGTGTCGTGCAAATCGTACGTGGACACAAGCGCTCATTGTACGCGTTTTTGCCCTGGCGAGCAAATGGCGTAGCGCAAATCGCCGATCGCTGTGGGGGAGTTCATGAATGGCCCCTACAGCGCCCCGCGCCCAGACGCCGCCGAGACGCTCGCCAGTCGCGCCGGGCCTATACTGGGCTCAGAACCATTGGCGACGTGCCGCCATCCGACCCGTACCTCGCCGAGGAGCCGTGGGCGTGCCAGAGCAAGAGCCGCAGTCGTTTATCCTCAAAGTATGGGTGGAAGAAACCGCCGAGGAGGCCGGACGGGTCACCTGGCGGGGCCACATCACCCACGTCCCCAGCAACCTCCGGCGCTACATCCAGGACCTGGGCGAGATCGAGCGGTTCGTGGCCCCTTACCTGGAGCGGCTCGGCGTCCAGCTCGAGCGGCCCGCGTGGTGGCGCCGCCTCCTTCGCCGCCGCCAGACCCGCTCCGATCCGACGAGTCAGTGCCCATGAGCGACTATCGCGTCCTGCAAGAGATCAGCCTCCACCTCCGACGGCTCCTCTTGGAGAGCCTGAGCGGCCTGGACCCCATC
>JAAYEA010000220.1 GCA_012689325.1 Chloroflexota bacterium | reverse complement strand
CTCCGCCAGGGTGAGGCGCTGGCCCGGCGAGATGGTCAGCGCCCCTTCCGCCGAGAGAAAGCCCGCGGCCGAGGCCCGCGCCACCTGGGAGCCGGTCGGCGCGTCGGCGAGCGAGAAGCGGCCATCGTCCCCCGTGGCGGTGGACTGCCCGCCCACCTGCACGACCACCCCGGCGTAATCCGTGCGCTGCTGCAGCTGGACGCGGCCAGCGACGATGGCTGGAGAGGCGGCAGCGGGCTGCGCGAGCAACATGGAACCTGCCGTGCCGGCGCCCGCAATGACCACGACGGCGATCAAAACAACGGCGGCGCGAATCCATGGCGAACCGCTCATGGCGTCCTCCTCTACGAAATCCCCCAAGCACGCCTGGCGCTGTTGGACGCCCATTTCGCGGGCGTCGTGGATCCTGGGTAGGTTAGCCGAAGTTACTGCCCTTTGCCGTTAACCTCGCCTCCGCAAGGACACCCTGCATCAGGCGGCGCAGCTTGGCGAGGCTAACGAACCGTTGGCCACTGCTGCCCCTTGCGCCCGCGGCTTCCCTGTGGGGCAGGATCCTCAACCCACCTGCCTCATCTCGCGAGCCCTAGTCCTTCCGAGCTTCCACCTTGTAAGGCAGGATCCACCGCTTGCGCTTGATGAACTCGCCGCCCTCGAAGGTCTGCTCGATCAGCCCGCGCTTCTCCAGGTGGTCGAAGCAACTCCTCATGCAGCCGCGCGAGCCCTCGATGCCGAAGCTGCCGCCCACGCCCCACTTTTGCAGTTGCGCGTGCCCCTCGATGATGTACCCGCCGGGGAACTCGTCGGTGGCGCGCCAGGGGCTGGTGGAGAGCGACCAGCCGAACTTGTAGGCCGCCTCCTCCGACATCTCTTGCTGCGTCACGTCGATGTTCCAGCCGGGGAACGACTTGTGGATAAAGGGCGACACCGAGGAGTCGCCGCCGTGGTAGCTGAGCGCGCACTTGCCCAGGTCGATGTCGCCCCACTCGTAGACCGTGTCCTCGATCTGGATCTTGACCGTCTTGCCCTCGCGGATGTGCGGGATGGCGCGCGGCGCGCAGCCTTGCACGCAGCTCATGCAGCGGTCGCAGATGGTCCCCGGCTCGACCAGGGGGTCAGGCTCCAGCTCCAGATCGGTGATGATCGCCGCCAGGCGCTGCCGCGGGCCGAAGCGTCGGGTCATGAACACCTTGGCCCAGCCGATCTCGCCCACGCCGGCGGCCACAGCAGCGATGCGGATGGCCAGTTCCACGTTGGGCGCCACGGCCCCCTGGCGCAGCGGCGGGATCGTCGGCTGCGTCTCCGGCACACCGGCATAGTAGGGCACGGCCTCCCAGCCGTGATCCTCCATGAAGCAGGCCGTCTCGTAGAGCGGCAGCGGGATATAGAAGGTGTTCAGCAAGCCGTGGTAGTCGTGATAGGTGTAGCTCACCCAGTTGGTCCCTTCCTCGATCCCCCGCCAGCCGCCGCGGACGATGCGCCCGCCCACCACGATCACCGACCGCGCCTCGGGCAAGATGGCGGCGGGGTGCATGCGCGGCGGGGCGCCGGCAAAGCGCTCGATGTTGGCGACCCCGAAGAGGTCCAGCCCGCGGGAGAGAGAGTACTCCTTGAGCTCCTGCTTGGTGAGTTTCATAGGTCCAGATCCCCTTCCTTGTACTCCCATTTCACCACCGCCGCCCACGGCGCGCGCTTGCGGAAGGGGTTCTCGAAGGCATTCTCCAGCCTGCCCGCCTTTTCCAGTTGCGAGATGCAGGTGCGCGTGCAGAGCGCGGCCAGGCGGTCGGGCGGCGCGGCGTTGTGATAGGCGTTCGGGCGGGCCCCGTTCTTGCAGGTGCGGCAGAGGCCGTAGTCGATGTGCGCCACCACCATCTTTTTGCCGCAGACGTCCAGCGTGGACTCCTGGTCGGCCTGGATCGCGCCCAGCGGGCAGAGCTTGTCCGGCGCCAGGCAGCGGGTGCAGATCGCTTCGGTGAGAATGGGATCCGGATCCAGCTGGGCGTCCGTCAGGATGGCCTGGAAGCGCTGGCGCGGGCCGTAGCGCGGCGAGAGAAAGAGGCCGCAGTAGCCGATCTCCCCCAGCCCGGCGCGGACCGCCGCGTCCTCCAGGTCGATCATCACATTGGGCGCGGGCAATCCGGCCCGCACCGGGATCCCGCTGGCGGGGATCTGCGCGGGCAGGGGCGCCAGGGGCACCGCCTCCCAACGGTGGTCCTCGATGAACTCGGCGGTGCGGAAGGTGGTGAGGGCCACGAAGCGGTTGTCCAGCCAGTCGTAGCCGTACATGCCGTAGTGGCTCATCTGCGTGCCCTCTTCCACGCCCCGCAGCGTGCCCCGGGTGATCCGCCGCCCGATCACCACCACCGACCGGGCTTCGGGCATGATGGACAGGGGATGATGCTCCGGGGCCACGCCCTCGAACCGCTCGATGCTGGCGATGCCCACCAGGTCGGCGCCGCACTCACGGGCATGCTCCTTGATCGCTTGCGTCAATCTCTCCACGGGTCGCTCCTCCTTGATCGCATGGTGTTGCGCTGCCGCGCCGGCCCACCGCGATGACGGTTGATACCCAGGCGCCCTCGCGCAGGCCCAGCTCGCGCTCAAGCTGAGCGACGGGCTGGCCGGAGGCCTCCACGAACCGGATGGCTCGAACCCTAACTCCCACGGGCGGCCTTCGCGGGCTGCTCCCCGGGATGGCCCTCCCGAGAGCGTATTGTCCTGTCTCTTCTCCCGATCCGCTACCCGGGGGCGGCCCACATGATCGGACTCGCCTGCACTCCGGGTGGGAGCGAGCGGCGAAGCGGCTCAAGCACAAACCCAAAGCCCTCCGCGGCCATGAGGAGGCCAGAAGGCCCCACCATGTTGGAAACCGCGCGCGTCACCAGCCCGCATGGCCCATCGGGTTGTCACCGCGGGCCCTCTGGTCTGCCGTGGCCGGCCGCGGGGGCGCCTGGGTCGCGTTTGCAGAGTCCTCGTGCGGTGGCTTATCGGGCGGCTGAGAGCGTCAACTGACCCCACAAAGCGCCAACAACGCTGACTCTAGGACTTTGCAGACACTCTCTAGCCCATCGCGTGCATGTGCCGGGCGATCACATGCTCCTGGTACTCGGGCGCAAGCTCGCAAAAGTAGCCGCTCCAGCCCCAGACGCGAACGATGAGGTTGCGGTGCTTCTCGGGATGCTTTTGTGCTTCCCGCAGCGTGTCGACGTTGAGTGTGTTGAGCTGAAGCTGCTGCCCGCCAAGTTGCGCAAAGGTACGCACCAGCATCGCCACCTTGCGGATGGACTCCGCATCCCGGAAGACGGCATCCGATAGCTCCAGCGTAACCGGTCCCCCATTGTAGATGCGTTGGTAGGCGATCTTGGCGAACGACTGGAAGACGCTGACGGGTCCGCGCACCTGCGCGCCCAAGGAAGGCGCCAGGTTGGCGCTGAAGAGATCATTTCGTCTGCGTCCATCGGCGGTGGCGCCCACGACCGGCTCGCGCATCGCATCATGGCCTCTCGCCAGCCAGACGTAATACATGGCGGAGCCCGTGCCGGGGCGGACCCGCCCCCCGCGCCTGTTGTCAGGAATGGCCTCGCAAGCGGCGGCAAAGAGGTCAAAGAGCCGGGTAAGCATGGCGTCGGCGGTCGGATCATTGTCTCCCACCTTGGGCCCGTCCTCGGCGAGCTTGCGGCGCAAGACCTCGTGCCCAGCATAGTCGTGCTCCAGGGCCTCGACCAGCTCGCGTGGATCGACGCTCTTGTCGCCGAAAACGAAGGCCTCGACCGCGGCCAGGGCATCGGCAGCGTTGGCAGAGCAGGCGCCATGCACGCCGTAATTGTTGTACGTGAGGCCGCCAGAGAGGTCTCGACCCCGCTCCAGACACCCCTCCATGAGCACCGAGTAGTACGGCGCGGGCGGCAGCACCAGCCGCGCATAGGCAGCGACAAGCCGGCCCAACTGGCCGCGGATATCCGCAGCGACCCGCTGGAGGATACCCGCCATGTCATCTCCGGCCGCCAGCCCCTCGCGAATGCCCCGGTCCGCCGCCGCCGGAAGCGACACGGCGCCGATGTTCACGACCTCCATGCCCTTGCCAGGGATGATGAACTCCCAACATGCCGCCACCGTATAGTCGCGCGCATCTTCAAGCGCGTACCCATGCGCCAGCAGGGCGGGGATCACCACCGCATCGTTGGAGTACTGGGGGAAGCCCAGCCCCTGGCGCGTCAGCTCCGTCGCCTGGCAAAGCAGGGCCAGGTCGGTATCAGGAGCGATGCGCAGGTTGATCTTGGGGTCGATCATGTTGGTCTCCAGAGCGACGCGAAGGACCATGCGGGTCAGCTCGTTCACAGCATCCGACCCATCCCGCGCGCTGCCGCCGAGGGCCAGAGACTGGCCATTGTCTCCCTGTTGCACGCCCGGATAGAGGTCGCTGTCCTTGTTCAGAGCGATAAAGAACTCGGCCAGCAGCTCCTCAGCGCCGGCGAGATCCAGCCGCCCTGCCTCCAAGTCCACGGAAAGATACGGCCACAGGTATTGGTCGAAGCGTCCCAGTCCCACGTGGTAGTGCCCGCTCAGCCAGACGACGGCGTGCAAGAGGCGCAGGGCCTGGAGCGCTTCCCGGAAGGTGCGCGGCGGATGAGCCGGGACGCGGGCCAGCACCGCCGCGACATCGTCGCGCCCGAGGTCCGCGGCGGCCTGGGCGTATCTGGCGGCGAGGTCCAACACGGCGTCGATGGCCTCGATCGCCCCGTCGCAGAACTCGACCGCCTGTGGGTCAGCGGCCAGGCGCGCGCGCGTCGCCAGGGCGACCCTGCGGCGGCCCAGCAGCCCCTGGGAGAGCACCAGGCCCCAATCGGCGCAGATGTTGCTGATCGGGCCGAGTTCATGCAGCGTGCGATCTCGGGTCAACGCCGCCCAGTCCTCGGGGGAATAGAGGGGCGGCACGGTAGGCACGGTGCGCGTGAACACGATCCGCTCGTCCGGCTCGATCACGGGCCGCTCCGCCTCGCACATCCGCCGCGTCAATCGCGCAGCCCGTTGCGTCCAGGATAGCGCCGACGCTGCGCACTCGGCCAGCAGGTCGGGCGGGCCGTCCTGCCGGAAACGTCTGTGCTCCCCCGCTCGCACACGGGCTTTCAGCGCCTCTAGTCGGTCGTTCATCTCTCCAGCTCTCCCTCGGGGCCAGCGTGTCCAGCCAGATAGGGTGGCCCCCCCATGATGTCCCCCTCGCTGATCCCTCACCGGCGGGAGAGGCGCAGCTTGGCCACACCGTACCCGACCAGGTCGGAGGAGGCCCCCTCGCACCACACCGTGCTGGGCTCGCCGCTCATGTCGTTGGCGACGATCTCGGGCCCTAGGCGCGTCGTTCGGAAGGCCGTCACATGCGCCGTATCAGGGCCCATGGCTAGCAGGGTCCTTTGCGGCGGCCATTCCTCGCCGCTGGGCGAGACCTCCAGCAGCGGCACGCCCGTGCGCAGCCGCCGGGCAGCCAGCGCCACCCCCGTGCGATCAGCAAACACGAGCACAAAGCGGTGGTCGTAGCGATCCAGAAGCGCATCCGCATCAGGGATGACCACATGCTGCGCCGTCCCATCCAGGCGGATGTTGCACTCCGGCCGCCTGGCGGGCCTGGCTTGCTTCGAGGCGCCCAGGGCTGCCGCGACGACCCCCTCCTGGCCAACCACCTGAAAGCTCTGATTGCCCGCCAAGGCGACCAGGCCGAAAGACATCTCCTGCCCCTCGATGGCAGCGAAGCGCTGCGCAGCCACGAAGGAGGCGGCGTCGTAAGGGTGCCGGATGACCGCATAGGGGATGTCGTAGAACGCCGCGCCTGGCTGGCCACGAAACGCGAGCAGAATGCCCTGAGGATCGAATCTGATCTTGCCGATGCGGCGTGGCGCGTCCACATACACCTCCACCGACACGTCCACGCGCTCTTCCCGCAGGCCAATCACCAACCGCATCCAGACTGCCCAAGCCAGCTCGTCCAAAACCTCCAGGTCGGCACCCAGCATGGTCTGACGAACCCGCGTCTTGGCTAGCGCCCACGTCGGCGCCAACACCTCTGCCTCCGCCATCCCAGCGGGATCGGAGAGGGCGAAGGGCGAGAAGGTCACCTGCACCTGCTGGTCGCCCTCCTGCACGAGCAACGCGCCGTCCGACAACGAGGCCTGCTTGCCTGCAAAGCGGACGGCAGCTCCCTCGCGCCAGCGCGCCGTCTCCACGAGGTCGCTGGCCTGAAGCCCCAGCATCCGATAGCCGTAGGCGGGCAGCGCCACACGGGCCGTCGCCGACCACTTGCCATTCTCCAGGCGGGTGGCCGTGGGGATGGGCGTTCCATCAGCTCCCACAAAGCGCTGGGGCGCCGACGTCTCCACGTTTACCTCCACGGTCCGAGCGGGGGCGGCGTTGAGCGCCAGCAGATAACCGTCGGCCTGGCTGGTCGGCGGCGCTATCTTGGCGGCAACCCGTCCCGCGAATCGCCATAGCAGTTCCTGCGCCAGGGCGCGCGACGTCTGCAACGCGATCTGGCGGTGCCGCGTGCGAGGCGCCCACGGCACCCACCCACTGGCATCGGAGTTCAGGCCAATGAGCAGGTGATGCCAGGCGCGGGAGAGAAGCGTCGACGTGCCGTCCACCGTCAGGTATTTGGCCTCGGTTTCGGGATATTCGAGCACGTGCTCAAAGTGGTGGTCCCAGACGTTATCCGGCTCCGTGGTCCACGCCTGCGACAGAGGGGCGTCCACCGTCCCGAGGCCATGAAGTTCGGCAGCCACCTTGGCGAAACCCGCCGTTCGAACAGCGTCCAGCGTGTGCACGGCCTGGCCATGCCAGACCATGTCCTCCGGGTCGCTGACCCACCGCGAGAAGCTGGGGCTGGGCTCGCGCTCTTCTGGGGCATGCCCGCCCGGCGTGGGCGCCTTCTGGATCCCCGGGACGCCGATCTCGCGCTCGTAGCGCTCCATGGTCGTCCACTCGATGATCTTGCCCCTTTCCGCCAGCTCTTGCATGTTGGCGACGAATTCCTCGACCCGGCCAAGCATCTCGAAATCGCCGCCGGTCATGACAAAATCGCCGTCCTGGTGGGTGTCATAGTACTCCTCCAGCTTGTTCAGGCGGACCGTCGCGCTGCTGGCCGGGTAGACGATCACCTCGCTTCCGTTGATGCCTTGCACGCGCCGAGGCCGCGCCCATCCCTCCGGCATCTCGATCAGGCGCACGGCGCCGATCTCGCCCATGATGTACGGGTGCTGCGGATGAAAGGGGCTCTCCTGAGGAAAGAAGGCGGCGATCTCTGGCTTGAGCTCGTCGCGTATCATCTCCATCGTCACGCGGTCCGCCACCAGATCGCTCTCCTCATCGGCGCACATCGCGTGGCTGGCGGCGTACTGGCAGCCGACCATGATGACTTGGCCGCGATCAATGAGCGGCTGGAGCTCCTCCAGAAGCCAGGGAGCATGGTGCTTCAGGCTCAGCAGGGTCAGGCCCGGAAAGTCGATGTGCGCGGTCACCTCGGGGAACTTGGCCATCGCCCGGATGCCGTTGGCATAGATGAGCGGGAACTTGGCTCGTATCTCCTGCTTGGTGTAGCGATCGTAGCACATGTTGCCGTGCAGGAAGAAGGAAGTGTAGACTCTTTTCATCGCCGCGCCTCCGGTGATGCCTCATCGTTGCTCGCCACGAACGGGGCCCGGACGTTCTCGTTACCCATCGCCTTCCCCCCGAGATGGCTCCAAGGCCAGCGCCACACCACCGCCTCGCCGGCGCTCATCTCACCCGGGCTTGGACGCCCAGGCGGCGGAAGGGCTCCGTGTTGACGTTGACCGGTCGGGTCTCGTCATAGCTTGGCCGGAAATCCATGCCGACGGCGCGGTACTTGCCCCCGGCCGCCTTGTTATATGGGAGCAGGTCCACGCCCACCAAGCCGGGCAACCCCTGCACCGCGGCGCCGATGGCGGCCAGGTTGGCCTCGGTGTCCGTGACCCCGGGCACCAGGGGAACCCGGACCACAAACGGGATCGCCAGCGTGGCCAGCACCTGAAGATTGTGCAAGATCGGGGCGTTGTCCACCCCGGCCTCGCGTCGGTGTGCTTGTCGATCCATGAGCTTGAGATCATAGTAGACCATGTCGCTTCTCTCGGCCACCATGCGAAAATCCGCTTCGCTGGCACAGCCGGAGGTATCCAGCAAGACATGGATACCGGCCAGCCTGCCGATGACCTCCGCCAGGAATGGAGCCTGCAAGAGGGGCTCCCCTCCCGAGAACGTGATGCCGCCCTCCGCGGCGCGCAGTATGCTGGCTTGACCATTGAGGAGGTAGGCCAATTGCTCGGACGTATAGCGCTTGCCCACCACCCGTTCGCCGGCCTGCCCGCGCATGGCTTGGGGCTCGCGCGAGATCCCTTCCGGGTTGTGGCACCACGAGCAAGAGAGCGGACAGCCTTTGAGAAACACGGTTGTACGAATGCCGGGCCCATCGTGCACGGCGAACTCGCGGATATCGAAAACGATGCCGGAGAGCAAAGCTTGCCTCATCTCCATGCGGCAGCTCGCCGGGGCCGGGCAAACCGCCACCTTTGTGTTTCCCGCTCAGAACCAAGCGACGACCGACTCGAGGCCAGGGAGTTCGTTGAAGGCGCGGTTGATGGCACTAGTCCCCTGCGGCGTGCGCTCCGGGACATGGCCGTCCGCCAACCCATGGGCCGCTTCCCGCGGCACCAGAACCCAGGTTGAGACCATTGAACGCGATCTCGGCATAAAGGCAAATGCGGCTCTCGCGGTCGCCGCGCGCCAGCACCACCGAGTCCACCACCCGTGGGCGGAACGGCTTCGTCGCATCCCGCGCCAACGCCGGCCCGCCGAACTGCTGGACAGATCAGATAAACACAGAACGAATTAGCCGATAACCATACGTATCCAGCAGTGTCAATTTCCTGGCTATCCTGGGCCATGTGTTTCTAGACTGCGTGATCGACGTTTGTTGGGTGCTGCTTCGGTCAATAGAACGAGTTCCCTAACCTAGCCAAGAAGAGGACTTTGGACCTTGTCAGCCATCAACCAAACGAACGGCCGGATCCGCGAGCTCTCGTATCTTTTGCCCTCCGCACCTTGTGATCGTTGGTAAACATCGGGCGGCCATGCCTGGTAAGTTTGGCCCGATCAATGACAGGCCTTTCGTCTGTGGCGTCCCAAGCGCTCTTGTGCCCCTCGGCGTCTGCATGGTGCTCGTGGCGCTGAGCGAGTTAGCGGTACACTCGCCTAGGAAAAGCCCCCTACCGTGAGTCATCGGGGCTGGGCATTTCCTCAGAACTGCCAGCCTCACCGCCGATACCGCCATAACGCCGACCATACTGATAGCAGGCCTTGACGTTACGCAGCGGCGTCTGCCGCGAAAGGAAGCCCACGATCTGAAAGCGCCCCGGGACCTTGGTCTGCGGAATGAGCATCCCGCGCATCATCCGCTCCACGTCGGCCTCTGACCCGTGCTCCAGCACCGAGTGATCGGTTTGCGCGCCAAAAGCAAAGTCCGGCCCCAGCTCGCGTAGATGGCGGCCATAGTCTACGAACGGACCGGGGCCATCAATGGTGGTCACGTTCAGCCTCCGTCGCAGGCTGGCATAGTGTTGCGCGGCGTGTCCGCAGAGGTGCAGGCGGCGCTCACCGGTAGCCATGGTCGCATAGAGCCGCTCGTGGCAGGGCAGGACAAAGCGCTCATACATCGGGGCTGAAAGAAGCTGCAGGCTGTCATCGCAAAAGTGAAAAGGCCTGTCCATGGGCAGCTCTGGTTCGTGGCCAGTGGTCAGCTTGTGCCACGTTTTGATCCGCGCGATGGTCTTATCCGTCACCAGCTCCAGGAAGCGCTCGGCGAAATCGGGCGCTTCGTAGAGATCGAGGCACATTCGTTCCAGCCCACGAAGCTCCGCCGCTTTGGTGAAAATGCCATGCGTGCTCTGCCCCGGCGTCGCGACCTCCACCGAGCGATCGGCGAAGCTCAGCCCCTCGGCCAGTTCGCGCAGCGATTGGTACATCCGCCAGGCCGATTCGCGACGCACCTGCTCTTCCGGGTCGAGGTCGGCGAGATAATGTAACAGATCATCCCGCCCCCAGCGCAGCGGCATGGCCCAGGCATAGTCGTCCTCCTGATAAACGACCTCGCAACCAAAAAACTCGTTCTCGGCCATCCACAGCTGCACGCCGACGGTGCAGTGCTCCGGCTCGGGCGGCATGTCGCCGGCCACGTGCTCGCTGAACCAGCGTCTGCCTTCCAGTTGCGCGCGCAGATGCACCACCGGATCGGTGTAGAACTCACGGAAGGTATGCCCTGCTACCTTCAGCCAGACTTGCTCATCGCAGGCAAAGGTGATCGGCACGCGGGAGTTCTCCCGCCGGGCGTAGGCGGACCAAAGGTCGGCGATCTCCTTGGTCATGAAGTACCTCCGAATCTCTCCAGCGTGAGCCCAGAGCTGCACGCATCGTTTCCTGCGCCGCCAAATACCGCCAGATGGCGCCGCAAGATAGCCACCTTCTGCTCGGCGGTGAAGCGTTTGCGCGAGTCGGTTGCGGCATTCCATGCCGAGGAACCCTCCTGTAAGCGAGATGCTAACTCGATTACGAGGATTCTCCAATTCCAACTGAATCATATCATGATCTCACTCAAACTGAAGATCCTTTCAGCTCGTACCGCATCGATGGCCACAAGAGGCCCTCTCGTACTTGCTTCGCCCCTTTCTCGCACAGCGGTCTTCCAATCGCCTTACGTAGATGCAGAATCCCAGCGCCAGTACATCGGCAGCCGCCAGAAGTGCCAAACGAGGAGCAATCAGCGGGGGAGTGCTACGGGGAAGGGGGTTACCGTAACAGTAACACCTTGCCGACCACCCCGGGCGGGCTGTCCGTCTAGGCGCCCGGACCCAGCGGGGCGAAGCGCAGCGACCCATACTGCGAGTGCAGCATGTTCTCGTCTCCTATGGCGCGGATGTGCGTCCACATCCGCCCGACCATCTCCTCCAGCACGCCCTGATGCCCGGGGTCGCCCGCCAGGTTGCGCATCTCGTAAGGGTCCGCGCGCAGGTCGTACAGCTCGTCGAAATCGAAGGCGTTAAAGACATACTTGTAACGGCCCGCCCAGACGAGGCGCTGGGTCCAGTAGTAGCGCTGGCCGTGGAACTCGGCGAAAGAGTCGTCGGGCCAGTCGGCGGGGGACTCGCCGCGGAGGAGCGGTGCCAGCGAGCGCCCCTCCCCCTGAGCCAGCGGGCCGCAACCAGTCATCTCTAGCAGCGTCGGCGCCAGGTCCAGCGTGTTCACCGGCTGGT
>JAAYEA010000219.1 GCA_012689325.1 Chloroflexota bacterium | reverse complement strand
GCGGCCACTACCTCAGCGGCTATGAGCATTGGGACCGCATCGAGGGGGCGCTGCTGCGCCATTACGTGGGCGGGCCGCTGCATTGGCTGGGGATCACCCGGCTGGGCGGGGAGGCGGCCAAGCCCGAGCTCGCCGCCGCTTTTGCGCTGACGCCGGCGGGCGCGGCGCTGCTGGAGGTGGAGGGCGTCGCCTGGCCGGAGGTTCCCGAGCGCCCGCTCGCCCTGGAGCGCGAGGGGAGGGTGCGCGCCTGGCCGGAGACGAGCCTCTACGACCGCTACCAGTTGGAGCGCTTGGCGGAGCGAGAGGGCGCGGCCGGCGCGCTGACCTATCGCATCACCCAGCGGGCGCTCTGGCGGAGCATGGCCGAGGGCGTGGAGGCGGAGCAGGTCATCGCCTTTCTTCGGCGCGCCTCCGGCGGGCGCATCCCTGCCGAGCTGGCGGAGAGCCTTCGCGGGTGGGCGGCGAGCTTTGGCCGCGTCAAGCTGGCCAACGTGACGCTCTTGGTGGCGCGGGACGCCGAGACCATGGGCGAGCTCCGCGCCCTGCCCGAGGTGCAGCCCTTTATCCGCTATGCCCTGTCGCCGCGGGCCGTGGCTGTGGACGAGGGCCGCATGGCCGAGCTGGCCGAGCTGCTGAAAAAGCTGGGCTATTGGCCCAAGATCGAGGAGTGAGCCGTCTTCCGGCCAGAGCGCGATCAATCGCGCACTACCAACGCCCCGGTTTGACCATTCAGGAGGGTATAGCCATGCCATCATCGCTCAGCGTGCTCTATGATCGGGCGGTCAGCGCCTTCGCGTCGCTCTATGGCGCGCCGCCGCAAGTGGTGGTCGCCGCGCCGGGGCGGGTCAACCTCATCGGCGAGCACACCGACTATAACGACGGGTTCGTCATGCCGGTGGCCATCGACCGCCAGGTGGTGATCGCGGCCTCGCCTCGCGACGATGACCGCGTCGAGCTCCACTCGCTGGACATGGGCGGCCAGTCCGCCTTTTCCCTGGGCGATATCCGGCCCGACCCCCGGCAGCGCTGGAGCAACTATCAGCGCGGCGTCGCGCTCATGCTGCAAAAGCAGGGCCATCGCATCGGCGGGATGAACGCCGTCATCACCGGCGACGTGCCCATCGGCGCGGGGCTGAGCTCGTCGGCGGCGGTGGAGGTGGCCACCGGCTATACCTTCAAGACGCTCTATGGGCTGGAGCTGGACCGGGTGGCGCTGGCGCTCTTGGCGCAGCGGGCCGAGAACGAGTTCGTGGGGATGCGCTGCGGGATCATGGACCAGTACATCAGCGCGCTGGGCCAGGCCAACCACGCCCTGATGATCGACTGCCGCTCGCTCGAGTACAAGCTGGTCCCCGTGCCGCCGGGCGTCTCCATCATTGTCTGCGACACGCGGGTGCAGCGCGGGCTGGTGGATTCCGAGTACAACGCCCGCCGCCTGGAGTGCGAGACGGGGGCGCGGCTGCTGGGCGTACGCGCGCTGCGCGACGTGACCCCCGCCGAGTTCGAGCGCCGCGCCGCCGAGCTCCCCGAGCTGACCCGCCGCCGCTGCCGCCACGTGGTCTATGAAGACCAGCGCGTGCTGGATAGCATCGCGGCGCTGGAGCGCGGCGACCTGGCCGCCTTTGGCGCGCTGATGGCCGCCTCCCACGCCAGCCTGCGGGACGACTATCAGGTGAGCTGCAAGCAACTGGACATCATGGTGGAGGCGGCCGCGGCGCTGCCCGGCGTCCATGGCGCGCGCATGACCGGCGCGGGCTTTGGCGGCTGCACCGTCAATCTGGTGGAGAGCGGGCAGGCCGCGGCCTTTTCCGCGGCGGTGGCCGCCGCCTACGCCCAGGCCACGGGCCTCACGCCGCAGATCTATGTCTGCCGCGCGGAGGACGGCGTGCGGGCGCTCAGTAGTAGACCCGCTCCGTGAGCGCCCGGCCCTCCGCTACCTGGACCCCCTCGCGCTGGAGCAGCGCCTGCTTCATGGCGGCGCCGCCCTGAAAGCCGCCCAGCCGCAGGTCCGAGGTCAGGGCGCGATGGCAGGGGATGAGCAGAGGGAAGGGGTTGTGCGCCAGCGCGCTCCCCGCCGCCCGCGCATGGCTCGGCAGGCCCAGATGGCGGGCCAGGCGGCCATAGGTGCTCACCCAGCCGCGGGGGATGGCGTGCTCGGCGCGCAGCACCGCCTGCTGGAAGGGTGAGCACGCCTCCAGCGCCAGCCCGCCCAGGTCAAAGACGATGGGCGCGCCGTCCAGGTAGCGCTGCAGATCGGCGGCCAGCGCGCGCATCGCCGCGGTGGAGCCCGCCCGCGCCTGCGGATAGGCCGCCGCCAGCGCCGTCGTGGCGGATCTCCCCGGCCGGGGCAGGAACACCCGCCGGACGCGCCCCGTCTCTTCCGACCAGGCCAGCGCGATCTCGCCCCAGGGCGAGGGGATGAGTAGATAGGGTACCCCCGACATGCCGCCTCCTCGCTGTTCCGGCTTTCCCGCGGCGCGACTTGTCTATCCCGCCGATTCAGGTAAAATAGCCCGATGGTGGCCTGCTGCCAGGCCGCGCGCCGGGACACCAAGTATCCTCTGAGGTGATCGCCTGATGAACCGTGTGCTATCCAACCTGACCGCGCCGATCTGGTCCAGGAACTTGATCATTCTGGCCGCCGTGACCTTCCTGAACCGCTTCGGCCAGGGGGTGCTCGGCGGCGCCAGCATGAACTTTTTCGTCGAAACCCTGGGCCTCACCGACGGCCAGGTGCTGGCCATGGAGGGCATCCGCGAGATCCCGGGGCTGAGCCTGATGTTCATCGCCGCGCTGATCCGCTTCTTGCCCCTGGCCCATCAATCGGTCCTCGCCGTGGTGCTGATGGGCCTCGGCTACATCCTTTATGCGCCGGTGAGCTCGTATGGCGGGCTCGTCTTTGCCTCGCTGCTGGCCAGCCTGGGCATGCACATGTGGATGCCCATCTATCCCTCGCTGAGCATGGGCATGGCCACCAAAGAGACCTCCGGCCGCGTGCTGGGCGCGCTGGGCGCGGTGGGGGCGCTGGCCGCCATCGCCGGCATGGGCGTGATCGCCCTCTCCTCCAAGGTGCTGGCGGATATGTCCTTGCGAGTCTATTACGTGATCGGCGGCGCGATCATTGTCTTTTCCGGCCTGCTGACGCTCAAGCTCCCGCGCAACATCGGCGCCACCGCCCGCCCCCAGCCCAAGATGCTGGTGAGCAAGCGCTATTGGCTCTATTACGTGCTGACCTTTTTCGAGGGCTCGCGCAAAGAGGTGCTGGGCACCTTTGTCACCCTGTTCCTGGTCAAGGTGTTCAATTTCGAGGTCTGGCAGACGAGCACGCTCTTGCTTGCCAGCAGCGCGATCAACTTTATCGCCTCGCCCTACATGGGCTACATGATCGACCGGCACGGGGAGCGCAAGACCCTGGCCGCCAGCTATATCCTGCTGGCGCTGGGCTGCATCGGCTATGCCACCATCCGCAGCATCTGGCTGCTCATCCCCGTGGCGCTGATGATGAAGATGCTGGTGCTGATGAGCATGGGGCTGAACACCTATGTCAACAAGATGGCCCCGCAGGAAGAGCTCATGCCCACCCTCTCCACCGGCGTGAGCATCAACCACGTCACCTCGGTGGCCATGCCGCTGATCGCCGGGGCGGTGCTGCCCTTCGTGGGCTATACGGGCATCTTTTTGGGTACCGGCGCGCTCATCGCCTGCTCCATCCCCTTCGCGCTGGCCATGCGCCACGCCAAGCCCATGGTGTTGGAGGCCAGCCCCGCCGCGGCCGATTAAGCTCCACCGCAGCGGCGCAGAGGGCGCAGAGCCGGGACAACCGTCCCGGCTTTTCTGCTCTCTTGACCCTTCTTGTCCTCTGCGTTCTCCGCGTCTCCGCGGTGGGTCATACTCTGCTAATCCGCCAGCGCCTGGTAGGCCAGCACGCGGAACTGGCTGCCGAAGGGATAGGCATGGTTCATGAGTTGGGTCATGAGGAGATACACGAGGCCTTCTCGCTGGTCCATGCGGAACGTCGTGGAGGCAGCGCCGCCCCAACCGAACACCCCCTTGGACCCGACCACACCCGATTGCGCCACATCCATCACCACGCCGCCGCCCAGCCCAAAGCCCATGCCGGGGCCCAGGGTCGTCTTGGCCAGGTCGCTGGCGAGCACCTCCGGCGTCAGGTGGTTCTGGGTCATCAGCTCGAGCGTCTTGCGCCCCAGGATGCGCACCCCGTCCAGCACCCCGCCGTTGCAGAGCATCTGGCCGAAGCGCAGGTAATCGTGCATGGTGGAGGTCAGCCCCCCGCCGCCGCCGGGGTAGTGGGGCGTGTTGACGAAATCGCCCAGCAGGCGGGACTGCGGGACCTGCAGCCCGCCGCCTTCCGTGGGCATATAGACCTGGGCGAAGCGCGGCAGCTTGGCCGGGGGCACCAGGAACGCCGTGTCCACCATGCCCAGCGGCGCGAACAGCCGCTCCTGCAGGAAGCGCTCGAAGGGCAGGCCGGAGACGACCTGCACCAGATAGCCCAGCACGTCGATGGCCGTGCTGTAGCGCCAGGACGAGCCGGGGTGGAAGATCAGCGGCTGGCGGGCCAGCTTGGACATCATCTCGGCCAGCGTCTGGCAGGGGTCCATCACCCCGGCCCGCAGGTAGAGCTGGTCCAGCGTGTCCGCGCCAAAGGGGTAGATCAGCCCCGCGGTGTGGGTCAGCAGGTGCTTGACGGTGATGGGCCGCTCCGCGGGGACCAGCTCGGGCGCGTCCGCCGTCCCGCCAACTAGCACTTGCATCTCGGCGAACTCGGGCAGGTAGCGCGAGACGGGGTCGTTGAGCTGAAAGTGCCCCTCCTCGTAGAGCATCATCACCGCCGCCGAGGTGATCGGCTTGGTCATGGAATAGATGCGATAGATGGTGTCCTCGGCCAGGGGGCGCTTGGCCTCCACGTCGGCCCAGCCGACGATCTCAGAGTGCGCGATCTGCCCATGGCGCGCCACCAGGGTGTGCACGCCGGGCACTTTGCCCTCGTCCACGTAGCGCTGCATCACCGGTCTGATCCGCGCCAGCCGCTCTGACGACATGCCCACGCTTTCCGGTTTGACCACGTTCATCAAACTCCTCCTCATTGGCGATCAAGAAATCCACCGCCGAGACGCGGAGGGCGCAGAGCTTTTTCCCCTTTCTTGTGCCTGTTCTCTCCGTGCTCTCTGTGTCTCCGTGGTGCTCTCCTCTCCTAACCCCTCTTGCTCTCTGCGTTCTCCGCGTCTCGGCGGTGGCCTATCTTGAACTGTACCAGATTGCCGACTGCCTTGGCCATGGCGGCGGGGTTGGCGAGGATGTTGGAGTAGGCCTGGTTCGCCAGGGGGCAGGCGCAGTTCCCCGCCTTGATGTAGGCCCGCACCACGTCCGCTTGCGGCGAATGCCAAACGCGCATGAAATCATAGCCCGCTTCGCGCAGCTCGCCCATCGGCTGATCATAGCCCAATACGCAGCAGGGCCAGACTTGCCCGTACGGGTTGATGTGCGCGTTGGTGATGCCGGCGTAACACGGCAGCACCTGCCGCCCTTCCTGCAGGATGCGCGCCGCGTACTCGTAATAGACCAGCCGCAGCGACTCGGTGAGCTGGGCCAGCTCGCGCTTGCCCGCCACGTTCTCCCGGATCTGCCGCGCAAAGGCCCGCGTCAGCGCCGCGT
>JAAYEA010000218.1 GCA_012689325.1 Chloroflexota bacterium | reverse complement strand
CGCTCGGCAAAGGCCGGCCACATCTGGCACATGCGGCCTTCCACCTGCTCGCCGGCCGCCGTCGGCTTGAGTCGGGCATATTCGACCACGCCCTCATAGACGCGCTCGCGGAAGGCCTCGTCGCTGAGCTCGCTTCGCGCCACGCCCAGGACGCGCGCCTCCGAAGAAAGCAGCCCGGCGCAAGAGAGGCTGTGTAAAGCTGGGCCCAGCTTGCGCTGCGTCAGGTCCCCGGAAGCGCCCAAGATCACCACATCAGCGGGGTTTTGTTTGTCCTGATCCACTCTTTATCCTTGTTGGCCGCGCCGCGGGGCGCAGCAGCCGATCACGCGCCGCCCAGCGCCCGCGCCAGCCGTCTCAGGCCCGCGGCCGCATCCGTCCCCAGGTGAAACCGGATGACCCGGCGGCCGGCATCCAACAGGGCCTGCCGGTCGCCCAGCGCCTGCGCCGCCTTGAGCACGCTGAACGACATCGCGCTGGCCTCTTTCCCAGCCTCGTCCGGGATCCGCGCATCGCGCGAATCATCCGCAGTGACCTGGATGAATAGCCCGTTCCCGGCGTCGCCCTTGTGCAACTGCCCGGTGGAGTGTAAGAAGCGCGGCCCATAGCCAACCGTCACGGCCAGCTTGTACCGCTCGCGGATCGCGAGCCGTAGCGCCCGCAACGCCTGATCGGCCGCCGGCGTCGACTGGATATAGGCCTGGACCGACACATAGCCGGAGCCCTGGCCCATCGCCAAGAAGTCGCGCAGCGCCTCGCCCGGCCCCTTGGCGGCCACGTCGCCATAGACGGCCACGCCCTCGGCCGTCAGGGCCGGCTGCTCCGCGGGCAAAGCGCCCCGCTCGGCGTAGGCGGCCACCATCTCGCGGGCCCGCACCTTGGCCGATTCCACGTTGGGCTGGTCGAAGGGGTTGACCTCCAGCAGATAGCCCACCACGGCCGTGGCCAGCTCCCAGATAAAGAACTGCCCGCCCAAGTCATAGCGGTCGCCCAGCGTCAGGCGCACCACCGGCTGCCCCGCCTGCTCCAGCGCCCGCACCGCCGCCCCGTGGACGCGATCGCCCTTCACAGTGAGATAGACGAACAGCCGGTCCGAGCCATAGGCCGCCGGTGCGCCCACCGGCTCGCCCACCACGGGCAGCACGCCCTTGCCTTCCTTGCCCACGCTCTCGGCGACCAACTGCTCCACCCAATCGCCCAGGCTGGCGATGGCCGGCGAGGTGATCAGCGTGAGCTTGTCCCGTCCAGCCTTGGCCAGCTCGCCGATCACGGCGCCCAGCCGAGCCGCCGGGTTGTCGTGCGCGGTGACGCAGGCATCGGAGCCGCACGCGCCCTCGATGGCCCGCTCCAGCAGCTTGGCCAGGTCCACGCCCAGCAGCGCGGCAGGGACCAGGCCGAAATACGACAGGGCCGAATACCGCCCGCCGATATTGGGATCGTTGAGAAAAGTCTGGCGGAAACGGTACCGCTCCGCCAGCGCCGCCAGCGATGATCCCGGATCGGTGATGGCGACGAAATGCCGCCCGGCGGCCTCGGCGCCCACCGCGCGCGCAACCCAATTGTAGAAATACTTGAAGGCGGAGAGCGTCTCCACCGTGCCGCCCGACTTGGTGGATACGAGGAACAGTGTGCGCGCAGGGTCGAGCGTCTCGGCAAAGGCCAGCACCGCGCCCGGGTCGGTGCTATCCAGCACCGCCAGCTCCAGGTGGCCCTTGGCCGCCCCGTAGGTTTTGGCGAACACCTCCGGCGCCAGGCTGGAGCCGCCCATGCCCAAGAGCAGCGCATGGGTATAGCCCTCCTGGCGCGCCGCGTCGGCCAGCGCCGTGATGCCAGGCAGGGCCTCTCGCATCTCTTCGGCGATGTGCAGCCAGCCCAGCCGGTTGGTGATCTCGGTGGGCTGAGGTTTCCAGAGGGTGTGATCGCGCGCCCAAAGGCGCGGCATCACCCGCTCGTCGGCCATGCGCACCAGCGCCGCATCCACCGCTTTCTGGTAGGATCCCAGGCTCGCCGTCCAACCGAGTTCGCCCATGGATATCTCCTTGCTCTCACGCATGCTCGCGCAGATACTCGCGCATCATCAGCGCCACCGCCGCGCCCTCGCCCGCTGCCGCCGCCAACTGGGCCGTGGAGCCGGCCCGCACGTCGCCCGCGGCAAAGACGCCGTGCATGCTGGTCTGCAGCGTCTTGTCCGTCACCACAAAGCCGCGGCGATCGCGCTCGATCTCGGCGGGCAGAAAATCGCTGTTGGGCGCATAGCCCACAAAGATGAACACGCCGTCGGGGTGCCACTCCTTGACCTCCCCGGTGGCCCGGTCCTTGACGCGCACGCCGCCCAGCCGCCGGTCCTTGACGAGGAATTCCAGCACCTCGTGGTTGGTGATGACCTCCATGCCCTGGCGCTCGGCCACCTTTTTCTGCAGGATCTTGGTCGCCTTGACCTCGGGCATGAACTCGACGATGGTCACCTTGGTGGCAAAGTTGGTCAGGAACAGGCCTTCCTCGAAGCCGCTGTTGCCGCCGCCGACCACCAGCACTTGCTTGCCTTTGTAAAAGGCGCCGTCGCAGGTGGCGCAAAAGTGGATGTTGGCGCCGATCAGCTCTTGCTCGCCGGGGACCTCCAGGCGGCGATAGCGCGCGCCGGTGGCCAGCAGCACGGCCCGCGCTCCATAGTTGCTCCCATCGGCGGTGAGCACCTCGCGGTACTTGCCCTCGGTGCGGATGTCCGTCACCGCCTGCGCGCGCAGAACCTCGACGCCGAACCGCTCCGCCTGCCGCGTCAGCCGCTTGGCGAACTCGTCGCCGCTGATGCCTTCATCAAAACCGGGGAAATTCTCGATGACCTGGGTGATGCCCGCCTGCCCGCCGGGCGCGCCCTTTTCGATCACCAGGACGTCCATCCCATCGCGAGCCAGGTAAAGCGCCGCCGTCAGGCCGGCCGGCCCGCCGCCGACGATGATCACGTCGTAAAAGGTGCGCTCGGCCTTCATGGTGAGGCCCAGCTTGGCCGCCAGCTCGGCGTTCGTCGGCTCGACCAAGATGCTGCCATCGCGGCAGACGATGGTAGGGACGGTGCGCCGGCCGTTGTTCACCTGCTCCACGTACTTGGCCGCTTCCTCGTCCTGCTCGATATCCACCCACTGGTACTGCACCCTCTGCTCGCCCAAGAACGCCTTGGACCGCTTG
This sequence comes from Chloroflexota bacterium, assembly GCA_012689325.1. Lineage (GTDB taxonomy): Bacteria > Chloroflexota > Anaerolineae > JAAYEA01 > JAAYEA01 > JAAYEA01. The sequence continues at coordinate 7,345 of JAAYEA010000218.1, read as the reverse complement.
CAGTCGGGGCACCAAACCGTGCCATAGACGGTGATCTGTCCGTGATCGCCCATGATGCCATGTCCTCCTCGCCCATCATCGCACAGGTGGCGATTATACACCCAGCCTCGCGACGCGCCATGCGCCAAATCACATCACGCGCCTGGGAAGCGCCCTTGCTCCTCACCGGCACTAGTATAGCACGGCCGCGCCCAAGAGGCCAACCATCGCCCAGCTTCCGGCAGCCGCCATACCCTTTGACACGCCCGCGCTCTTGTGTTACACTGGGCCCAAGAGAGCGGTTGCGAGGAGGCCCACCATGTTGCGACTGTTTGCCGACCACGAGCGAAGGCTGGTCCAGGACCTATGCGGGATTTGGGATTTCGCCCTCACCCCAGACAGGCAAACGGTCCCCGACGAGTTCCCCGAGCGGATGCCGGTGCCCGGCTGTTACGACGCCATGCCCGCCCACCTCGATTATCGCGGCCCCGCAGCCTATCGCACCTGGTTCGAGACCGACGCGCGTCGCCACCGCCTTGTCTTTGAGGGCGTCTCGCACATCGCCCGCGTGCTGGTAGACGGCCAGCCGGTCGCCTGGCACAGCGGCGCTTTCACCAGCTTTCACGTGGACCTGCCCGCGGGCATCCCCGGCAGGCACGAGCTGGTGGTCCTGGTGGACAATTCCTTCGACGCCGAGGCCAGCCCGCTGCATTACAGCTATTTCGACTGGTACACCTATGGCGGGATCATCCGGCCGGTCGCCCTGCACCGCCTGCCGCCGGTCTGGATCGAGCAGATGACGGTGCAGACCCAGGATTGGCGCGCCGGCGGCCTCAACCTGCACATCGCCTGGTCGCGCGAGGCGGACGCCCCCACCGAGGTCGAGGTGGTGGTGCTGGTGGATGGCGAGATCGTGGTGAAGGAGCCGCTGGCCTGCCCCGAGGTCGCCGGCAGCCTCGAGATCCCCGCCATCGTGCCCGATCCCAAGCCCTGGAGCCCCGCCGAGCCCAACCTCCACACCGTCCAGGTGCGGCTGGGCGAGGACGACCTGATCGAGCGCATCGGCCTGCGCGACGTGCGCGTCGAGGGAACGCAGATCCTCCTCAACGACGAGCCCATCTACCTGGCCGGGGTCAACCGGCACGAGGCCCACCCCCAGTTCGGGCACAGCCTCCCGCCCGAGCTGATGCTGGCCGACATCCAGTGGCTCAAAAAGCTCAACTGCAACTTTGTGCGGGGGAGCCATTACCCGCAAGACGTCCGCTTCCTCGACCTCTGCGACGAGCAGGGCCTGCTGGTCTGGCAGGAGGCCACCTCCTGGCAGGCGCGGCCCGACCACCTGAGCGATCCCGCCTTTGTGGCGGCCCAGTTGCAGTGCATCGACGAGATGGTGGCCCAGTCCATCAACCACCCCAGCGTCATCATGTGGGGCATCCTCAACGAGGCCGCCAGCGACGACCCGACGACGCGCCCCGCCTACGAGCGGCTGCTGGGCCGCCTGCGCGAGCTGGACCCCAGCCGCCCCGTCACCTACGCCTCCCACCGCCACCTGACCGACCAGCATTTCGACCTGGCGGATATCATCTCGCTCAATATCTATCCCGGCTGGTACTTTGCCAACCTGGAGACCATGACCGACTGGCTGGACAACCTGATGCAGGGGCTCAAGGAGCGGGGCTGGGATAAGAAGCCGCTCATCTTTAGCGAGTTCGGCGCCGGGGCGATCTATGGCTGGCACGACGCGCGCAACGGCAAATGGAGCGAGCCCTACCAGGCCAAGCTGCTCGACATCGCGCTGAACTGGATGATCGCCCAGCCGCAGGTCGCCGGCACCGCCATCTGGCAGTTCTGCGACTGCCTCTCCTCGCCCGAGCGCGCCACCGGCCGCCCGCGCGAGTTCAACAACAAGGGGCTGCTGGACGAGTACCGCCGCCCCAAGCTGGCTTTCGACGTGGTCCGGGAGATCTATGCCCGGGCCATCAAGAGATAACCGCTTCACCCATATCTATTATTCATAAGGAGAAGAGATCATGCGCAGCACACCTATCGGCATCGCCATGCTGAACGACGAGCGCGAGCACGTCTGGCGGAAGAACAACCCCGCCAACGAGGCCGTGGTCAAGCAATGGGCCGACCTGATCCGCAAGGGCGTGGTGAACCAGGACGGCACCGCCCCCGAGGTGGTGGTCGGCTCGGAGATCATCACCAGCGTGCGCTCGGCGCAAAAGGTCGGCGAGGAGCTGGCCCGCGCCAACTGCAAGCAGATCATCATGTGCTACAACGTCTGGAACTTTCCCTTCCTGGTCTGGCCCTTCATCAACAGCGCCGGGCGCGACAAGCCGATCCTGAGCCTCTCCAACAACAATGGCGCCTTCCCCGGCAACGTGGGCCTGCTGGCCACCGACGGCGCGCTCCGCCAGGCCGGCATCCGCACCCACCGCATCGTCGGCGATATCAACGACCCCGCGGTGCACGCCCAGGTCTTTGACTGGATCCGCGCCTCCCAGGCCCTCACCACCATGTCCAACGAGGTCTATGGCCTCTATGGCGGCCACTCCATGGGCATGGAGACCGGCTATTTCCACCTGGTCCCCACCATCAAATCCATCGGCACCACCTGCTGCCAGATCGACCAACTGCTCCTGGTCAAGACGATGGAGCAGGTGGACGAGGCCGAGGTGGACAAGGCCTTCAAGTGGCTGACCAAGATGCTGGGCAAGCGGATCCTCTACGACGGCAAGATGCTGACCCCCGAGACGCTCAAGGCCCAGATCCGCCTCTACATCGCCATGCGCATGGTCAACCAGGAGAAAGGCTTTGACTTTTGCGGGCTCAAGGGCCAGCGCGAGCTGACCGAGTACGTCTGCCTGGGCGACGTCGCCGAGATGATCATGAACGACCCCTACGACTGGAACGGCCCCAAGGAGCCCACCGTCTGCGCCACCGAGGCCGACGCCTACGCCGCGCTGACCATGCAGATCATGAAATACATCTCGGGCGGCCTGCCGTCGCTGTTCATGGACGTGCGGCTCTACCTCCCCGAGCTGGGCATCTGGGACTGGTGCAACTCGGGCAACCACTCGTCGTGGTACGCCAATTATTCCTTCGACCCGGCGGAGAATTACAAAAAGATCACCTTCCACCCCGCGCTCGAGTTCTACTTCAAGGCCGGCGGCGCATCGGTAGAGTTCGACGCTGGCGCCTCGGGCATGACCTTTGCGCGGATGGGCGTGTGGGACGACAAGCCGTTCATGGTGATCATGAAGGGCGAGGCGCTGGGGCTGCCGCCTGAGCAGGCCAAGGCGATCAACGCTCAGACCGACCCGACCTGGCCGCACGTGCACGCCAAGCTGACCTGCTCCTTCGACGAGTTCTTGAACACCTTCCCCTGCAACCACGTGATGGGCATCCCCGGCGACCGGGTGCGCGCCCTCAACTATTTCTGCGAGATCTCGGGCATCACGCCGGTGATCCTCGGGCCAGAGGGGAAGGATCGCCCGGCGCCGATTTGGGAGCGGGTGAAGTAAGAGAAGGCTGCGCAATCCGCTGAACACAAGATCACCACCGGTCTTGGTGACTGGTGGTGATCTGCATCAGGGCATGAGCTATCGAAAGTGGGGAAATCTGGTCCAGGGTACCCCCGAGGACGGCAATGCATACCAGGCCTGTGGGTTCCACGAGCCTGACCAGGACAGCCGAAGAGGGCTCCGTATAATCCACCCCGGTTGGCGACCTATTAGCCAGGAGTGTGATGGCTTTTAGTGACTACGTTGGCCAATTTCGATATGCACTCGCGGAAGAGGTATCCGCAGTGCGCAAGAGCGGTGGGCAGAAGACCTTTGTCAACGATGGTCGCCACATGGCCACCCGTGAGGGTGCACACATCTACTCCTTTACAGCAGATTCCGAACTGCGCTTTCCAGATGATACGCAAGTAGACGTCGAGTATAGAGGCGCAAAACACGAAGGCACCCTCGTATCCATCGTCGGTTTCGACTTGATGATCTCACTGGACGACTACCTAGGTGAGTTCATCTCCACAGCCGTTCTATATACTGCCCCATGGTTCTTGCTTGAGGAACTCCAAAAGCGTCTTGGCGAGACAACTGATGGGACTGCCGCAAACACCGACTTGGCAGTTGGCCTGCTGGAGGGGATGCCCCTTGCAGACATGCTTGGACGAGACACAGACTGGCTGTCAAAGCTCCAGAGAGAGCAGACGCAACTTGATCTGGCCAACTACAATCAGTACCAGATCGGGGCTGTGGGAAAAATCTTGGGTAGCAGAGTTAGCTTTGTGTGGGGACCGCCCGGAACGGGCAAAACAAAAACCCTTGGCCTAGCAGTCAGTGCACTCGTTGCTTCATCCCAGTCCGTGCTGGTCTTAGCTCACAGCAATATCGCCGTTGATGTGGCCATGGTGAGTGTTGCTCAGAACCTGCGGTCTTCACAGCTGTACGATGATGGCAAGGTCCTCCGCTACGGCGTCGGCACGCAGCTTCCAGCACTTGATGATTTTCCTCAGCTGAGTGTGCGTGGCTTGGCTAAAGAGCAGAACCCCGATCTGATGCAGAGTATTGAGCGCCTGGAAAAGCAACGCCGCGATCTAGCGCACCGAGCGCGCCAGAGCGGGTTAGGCGAAGCAGAGAAGCAGCGAATCGGTGAGGAGGCGGAAAAGGTAAAAAAGGAGCTCACCCCGTTGTACACTGAGCTTAGGGAGAAAGAGAAGGCACTCGTCCGCGGAGCCGAAATCGTAGGGTGTACTTTTTCCAAAGCTACAATTTCGCCCGAGGTGTACAGCCGAAGATTCGGGGCAGTACTGATAGACGAGGCCAGCATGGCTTATATTCCGCACTGTGCTTTTGCTTCGACCTTGGCAGATCAACGAGTGGCAGTGTTCGGCGACTTTCGGCAACTCGCTCCTATCGCGCAGGCCGATACGGCATTGGTTCACAAATGGCTCCAGCGTGACATATTTGAGCAGGCAGGCATTACCGAGAAGGTAGACGCGGGCAGGAGCGACGCCAGGCTTGCCCTACTAGCCACCCAATACCGTATGCATCCAGGCATATCGGCTATTCCAAACACTCTTTTCTATGGAGGACGGATCCACGATGGACCAGGCGTGTGGGCAGCAACTGCGCCGATTGCAGATGACCCGCCATCAGCTGGAAAGCCAGTGGCGCTGTACGACCTGAAGCTGCTCCATCCGCACTGCTATAGCGAAACCACCTCGCATAGCCGCCTTAACCCTATCTCGGCCCTGGTATCTGTAGTACTTGCATACTCGGTCGGACGTGGTCGCAAAGTCGGGATTATTACCCCCTATAACGCACAGTCCCGACTGATCAACCGTTTGCTCAAAGACCTGAACCCGGGAGATACAAATGTCCGGGTCGCTACGGTGCATCGTTATCAAGGTTCAGAGAGCGATATCATCATCTTCGACACTGTCGAGGGTAGCCCCAAACGACCCGGGCGTCTAGTTGTCGGAGATATCGACAGTACGGCGATGAGATTGGCAAATGTCGCCATCAGCCGGGCCAAAGGCAAGTTCATTGCGCTCGCAGATTACTCCTACATGCACGAGCACTTCAGCGGCAGCGACAGCTTCCGACAGCTTCTGGATGCTATAGCGAGGCAATCGGCACCAGAACAACCAGACTGGCGTATATATGATGACGCATTGCCTGGTCTGCAGTTCTTCAGCAAAGGGATGGACGCGAAGGTGCCCATCGAAACGGATCTAGGCGAAGCTCACGAAGAGATCGCCATCACTTGGCCAGTCCCGCTTGGTCCTTACCATATCTCGCCTCAAGCGCTCAGACACTGCGACTCAGATCACGTACGGTTTTGCATCACTGGTCGAGGAAGCCAGAGCTTCCACATTGGGCTGAGAAACGCAAGAATCTGGCACGGGAACCAGCAGACACATCTGGGCATCGTAGGAATCGACCGGAAACGGCTCTGGCTCTATCTGGACCCGGAGTCACCGCAAGGGCCTGTGGTGCGTCTTGACTTTCCGGAGACTACAAAGCTGCTCTACGCCTTTCTGCAACTGATTCCAGAGGAAGAACTGAGGCTGGGAACACTGGAACAGAAGATCGAAGGCCGTCACGAGTTGGTTGGTTTGTGCCCCCAGTGCGGCAATCCGCTTTGGCCAAAAATTGGAAGGTACGGCGCATACCTCGCTTGCACGGGTGGTGCATGCGGATTCACAAAGCGCATGACCGCATCTGACGCGACAACCTTGGCGCGTGTCATGGGCCTGGTATGTGAGTACTGCGGGGGACAGGCAATTGGCCGCAAAAAGGACCTATCCATCTTTCTCGGATGTGTCAACTATCCAGAGTGTCGCTGGACCAAGTCCATTGATGATCTCATCTAGGCTCAATCAGGGCGCAAGACACCGCCGCATCAACTGGGATTCCCCCGAGTAGTGCGAACACGCCCGCCCTGTGCTATACTCCCCTCATCCCTCCCGCGAAAGGAGCCCTGCCATGCCTTCCCGACCCAACCTCCTCTACGTCTTTGCCGACCAGATGCGCGGCTCGGCGCTGGGCGGCGAGCCAACGCGCACCCCCCACCTCGACCGGCTGGCCGCGCAGGGGCTCTGTTTCCGCCACGCCATCGCCAACACCCCCGTCTGCACCCCCAGCCGCGGCTCGCTCCTCACCGGCCGCCACGCCCTCACCTGCCGCTGCCTCGCCAACGACCTGCGCCTGCCCGAGGATGAGCGCTCCATCGCCGACGAACTCCATGACGCGGGTCATCGGGCCGGCTACATCGGCAAGTGGCACCTGGACGGCATCTCGCGGCACATGTTCACCCCGCCGGGGCGCCGCCGCCACGGCTTCGACGACTATTGGGCCGCCTACAACTGCAACCACCAGTACCTCGACTGCCGCTACTACGAGGACGACGACCCCGCGCTGAAGCGCGTCGCCCGCTACGACGCCGACGTGCAAACCGACCAGGCCATCGGGTTCCTGGAGCGGTTCCAGGAGGGGTGCCGTACCGGCACCCCCTTTTGCCTCTTCCTCTCCTGGGGCCCGCCGCACGACCCCTACCGCCAGGTGCCGGCCGAGTTCTTGGAGATGTACCCGCCGGAGGAGGTGGCGCTGCGCCCCAACGCCGAGGGCGCCGACCGCGCCGCCGTCGCCGGCTATTACGCCCACGTCACCGCGCTGGACCGGGACGTCGGGCGGCTGATGGACGCGCTGGACCGGCTGGGGTTGGCGGAGAACACGCTCGTGGTCTTTTCCTCCGACCATGGCGACATGCTCTGGGCGCACGGGCGGCTGAACAAGCAGCAGCCGTTCGAGGAGAGCATCCGCGTGCCGCTGGTGATGCGCTGGCCGGGGCG